>JANNLO010000202.1:0-4713 GCA_031396835.1 Snowella sp. SOY_38_metabat_116 | reverse complement strand
CCGTCGTTTTGTTCCCAAGTCAAAGATAGTAGTAGAGGCTTTGTTGAGGATGGCTGTCCAATATTTGGTCTCGTCTGTTCATCTCCGCAATTATTTTGCTCACTGCTGTTATTGTACGTCTTGAATACGCAAAAGGCTGTAACTTTTTAATCTTGTTAGTAATTGCTCACGATTATATAAACTTTTACAAGAAATTCTTGCACTAAATCCCTAGATTAATTACTATTATAAATATGAAGTAATAAAACTTCAGTGGCAGATAAAATAGCCAAAGTTGAGTTAAATAAACCGTTACTAAACAAAAGAGGTAAGTCGCGCTGTTTAATCTCGAATGTGTCTCGTCTGAAACCGTTCAACACCCAAACCGAAAACAGAATATTCCTACAAGTTAATCTAATGGGAGAAAAGGCAACGTTCAAAGATTGCAACTCCATAAATGTTAGAAAGAAACGAGGAATTTAACTGAAGAGTAGGTCTTGGGTGTTGTTCTGTCTGGCAATAAGTTTTAAGGGCGATCGAATCCAGAGTTATAATTGAGAAGAATTTTCTATTAGCTTGATTTTTTTTGCTCAAATTCGCTAATATTATGCCAACTATTGATATTTTGGGGGTTCCCCACGCTTATAATTTAACTCCCCCAGTTTTTGCTCCTGATACTCCTAAATTAATCTTTATTCATGGGTGGTTACTCAGCCGCAACTATTGGCAACCTTTAATTGAACGTCTTTCAGCCAATTATCAATGCCTAACCTATGACTTGCGAGGTTTTGGAGAGTCCCAACCTATTAATAGCCTAAATTCTCGAAATTACTCCCTAAGATTCGATAAAGACGCTAAATATTGTTTAGAAGCCAACAATAATTCTTCTCAGTACAGTTTGGCAGCCTATGCTCAAGATCTTAATATTCTGTTAGATGAATTAAATATTGAAAATGCTTGGTTAATTGGACATTCTCTCGGTGGAAGTATTGCTCTTTGGGGAGCCGATTATTCTCCAGAACGGGTTCAAGGAGTTATTTGTCTTAATTCAGGCGGCGGAATTTATTTAAAAGAAGAATTTAATCGATTTCGGGCATTTGGAAAACAATTAGTCCAATTACGTCCGCTTTGGTTGCCTTGTTTACCAGGAATGTATAAACTATTTTCCAGAGCAATGGTTCATAAGACTTTAGAGCGAAAATGGGGAAAACAGCGCGTGATCGATTTTGTCAAAGCTGATACTGAAGCCGCGTTAGGAACATTGATGGATTCCACTACCGAAGCAGAAGTTCATTTGTTGCCCCAACTGGTTGCTCGTCAAAAAAGCCCTGTTTATTTTCTGGCGGGAGAACAAGATATGATTATGGAATTAAAATATGTTCGACATTTAGCGAGTTTTCATGCACTTTTTAATCCTCAAGGCAATAATGTAATCGAAATTCCTGATTGTGGCCATTTGTCAATGCTAGAACAACCAGAACAAGTGACGAAGGCGATCGCCAAAATTTTGCAGACAGAAACCGCTAAAATTCCTGTTAAAGTTTAATTTTTATCGTGTGTTTTAACTCGTTCTCTTTCTGAAAAGTTCATTAAAACAAACTCAAAAGTGCAATTTTACTGGGAACTAATACTGAAATAAATAATTTCTGCGCTAAATTCAAACCGTTTTTTGAATAAATAATTTTCGATTTGACATTGCTTTCTTTATGATAAAATGAGAATGATTATCAATCTCTTTCGCAATTCCTTTTTATGTCAACTTTTATACGGTTTGCCCTAGTTAGCTTGATGCTGGGAACGGCTTCTGTTGCTGCTTGTCGTCCGAACACCGTCACTGAGCAAACTCAAGCAATAGAAAAAATACCTGTCACGGTTAGCATTGAACCGCAAAAATATTTTGTTGAAAGGATTGGCGGCGATCGCGTTAAGGTAAATGTCATGGTGCAAGCGGGCGTTGATCCTCATACTTATGAACCAAAACCTGAACAAATGCGTTCTTTAGCTGGTTCAAAAGCTTATTTCAGTATCGGTGGCGACTTGGAAAAAGCTTGGTTGCCTCGATTATTGGCCGCGAACAGTCGGTTAAATATCGTGGATACAAGTCAAGGAATTCAAAAGTTGCCAATGGTAGCTCATGAACATGAAAATCATTTAGAAGCAGGTGAAACTCTCGATTCTCATATTTGGTTATCGCCCCAACGAGCTAAACAACAAGCACAAACTATTTTTCAATCTTTAGTTAAAATTGACCCCAAACATCGAGCAGAATATGAAAAAAATCTAACTCAATTTTTAAAAGATATTGACATCTTAGATCAAGAAATTCGTCAACAATTAATGTCTTTAAAGCAGCGAACTTTTCTGGTTTTTCATCCCGAATGGGGATATTTTGCTAAGGATTATAACTTAACGATGATAGCCATAGAAGTGGAAGGAAATGAACCCAGTGCGGCTGAATTAGCAGCTATTATTAAAAAAGCAAAAGCTAATAATATTAAAGTGATTTTTACTCAACCTGAATTTAGTCCTCAAACTTCTCAGGCGATCGCGCAAGAAATTGGTGCCAAAGTGATTCCTATTAGTGGTTTTAGTTCTGACTGGTTAAATAATATTCGTAAAGTTAGCCAAACTCTAGCGGCTGAACTTAATCAACAATAATTGAATAATTGTAAGTTAAAAAATGAATATTCTCCATTCCAAAAATCAGACAAGACCGCCTTTTTTTGAGGCTAAAACAGATCCTTTAGAAATAATTTCTGTCCGTAATTTATGGGCGAACTATGGTGATGAAATGGTCTTAGAAGATATTAATTTATCTGTTAAAGAATTAGATTTTATTGGTATTATTGGCCCTAATGGTGGCGGTAAGACAACTCTTTTAAAAATTCTACTCGGACTTCATCAGCCCAAGCAAGGAGAGGTGAAAATTTTAGGACAGTCAATTCAAAAAGGGCGAAAATATATTGGTTATGTTCCTCAATTTGTTATAGCCGATCATTCTTTTCCAATTAATGTTTGGGATGTGGTACAAATGGGGCGTTTAGGAAGGCGTGGTTTATTCCAATCCTATCAACGTCAAGATCAAGAAAAGGTGGCAGAAGTTTTAAATTTGGTGGATCTTTATCCTTTAAGACATCGTGCGATCGGAGAATTATCAGGAGGTCAACGGCAACGAGTTTATATCGCCAGAGCATTAGCAACTGAACCCAAAATTTTGATTTTAGACGAACCGACAGCGAGTGTTGATCCGCAAATTAGAACTAGCATCTATAGTCTTTTAGAAGAGCTTAATCAATGGGTCACTATTTTGATGATTTCCCATGATGTTGGGGCGATCGCGCGTTATGTTAAAACCGTAGGTTGTTTGAATCGGCGTTTACATTATCATGGCGAAAAATTGCTCACTCAAACAATGTTAGAAGAAGCTTATCAATGCCCTGTAGATTTGATTAGTCACGGTTTACCCCATCGTGTTTTTCCTGATCACAGTGACGAACATTAACTAATATTTGATCAAGAGCTTAATAGCTTATTAAGAAGTGAATTTTTATCCTAAACTACCAGTCCTATTATGATAATAAAGTCATTTTATTTTACTTTTTGAGTTGAGCTAATTTATGAATAAATTTAAGACATTGTTGGGGTGTCATTAAATCGGGTTGAAAAGTTGTTGTGTCTGAATATTGTAAAATTAAACGTCTTGCATCATCCACATTTAAGTCAACTAATCTGACTGCCTGCATCGACCAAGCTTGAAATAAACGACTTTCAGTAGGAACACATTCAATCAAAGTAGGAGTATGATGCCGCTTATCTGTTGCAATACGATGATAGGTTTTGCTGGTGGTTTTTCGGTTTCCTTCTAGAACTTGTAAAAACATCGAATCTCCATAACAGAGTAGTCCTGTAACGCCATCACGTCGATTGTTTTGCTCGGATTTATCCATGATTTCTTTTAAGTCTTGATAGGTCATATCTGGACTAGCATAACTACTGTAAATAAGACGACATAAATTCATAAGATTTCGCGATCGCGTGATTTAATTTTGAATTTTACCAGCACAAAAAAACAGATACAACTATTAAGAGTTGCTTATTTAGCATATCGTAAAACTTAATATAAAACAAAGAATATACTCAGAATCGGGAATGCTTATTTATCCATGTGGAAGAAAAGTGATCGCAAAAAGAGTTTCTCGAAGTGAAATTGCAAATCATCGTGGATTTATTTATATGAATCAAGAAAAAATGAGTTCTAACTTTCTTGAAAGTGTCTTGGAATCAAGTGATTTTTTATTTTGATAGTGAACTAGAAATGAAAAAGCTTATTTTTAAAGATTTGATTAATGTCAAAATTAGATTTTAAAAACTACCAACTATACTTTCACAACTCAGTAAAATTCTGCGCCATATCTTATCAAAAAAAGTCTTCTAAAAAAGAGTAGTTTAGAGATTAATTTTTGATTTTTTATGGAAGAAATAAGCTTAAGATAAAAGTTTATTCAGGTTATTCTACTTAAAATTAGTGTAGTTTGTTAAAGAAATATAAATAATTAAGTTATGAGAAATAACAATTTAGTTTACAGAGAAATATCTAATTTAGAAAATTAATCCACTTTATTAATAAAAATTTATAATCGAATAAAATATTAAGAAATATTTAATAAGAAATATTTAATTTAGAGTTCTATATAAGAAATTTTCTGTATAGTTCAAACTATAGATATGGATGAT
>JANNLO010000175.1:0-9803 GCA_031396835.1 Snowella sp. SOY_38_metabat_116 | reverse complement strand
CCCTATCTGCATCATCTGATTTCAGCCATTTTAATTCACTAATATTTAATCTCTTTTCATCAGGAATTATTGATTGAAAACGGCTCCATCTTTCTTGTAGTCTATTCCGCATATCAAAAGAAGAATGAGAAACTATCTCTGAAATAAAGCGATCCGAACAGCCCATGACGATAGGATATAGTTTTAAATATTTATTTTCTTGACCGTACCATTGGTGTAGGGGATAACTTAGTAAATCAGTGGGTAAAAAGAATCCAATTACTAAGTTGAAATGTGTCTCATTACATAACTTTTTAAATTCTTTTTTTGCATCATTTATTCGTTCTTCGAGATATTTAGAAACTTCATCTTTTTTGATAATATTTCCATTATCTACTCCTAATGCTTGTGGAGAGTTTTTAGCATAACAGAATTTTGCATAAACTATGAATTTTTCTTCTTTACTTGTTCCTGTTTTAAAAAGAGAAATAACAAGATGACCTGTTTTATCATCTTTACTGACAGTAGATGTCGAATCTGATTCTCCAATTATATTCGCTGATGGAAGTAATGTTACTAAACGAAATATATCATCAAGTTCTTTAAGTAATTCATGAATGCGCGAATTATCTTTATTAATCGAGCAAAATTTCTCATAAAGTTCATCAAGCCAACCTTCAGAAGCCGCTTTTGTAATTAATTCTTCTGCCCAATCTTCTGAACTATTGCCTCCAATATCTGTGAGGTCATGTTCAAAGTTATCCCTAATAAAACGTCCTAATCGTCGCAAATCTGGATAAATAGTAAGTAATGCTCTTCTTAATGTTCCTTGCTTTGGGCCAGTCCAATCCATCGCTAAAAATCTATCCTTACAATTCAGGAGGGGCAGGTAATAGAGGAATTGCTGAAGTATATATCAGCAATAACAGTGAACCATATAAGGGCTTATAGAACGATAATTCCGCAAAAGGGCCACCGATCGCAAAGACCCAAACAAAAAAAGAACCACAGGATAGTAAAATTTGTTGCCAAGCTGTGGACTTTTGGGCTTCTGCGGTCTGTTTTCGAGTCCAGAAAAAAGAAAAGACTAAACCCACCACAAACAGCATCCAGAGTAGTCCAATTCGAGTTTGATTATCTGCCTGACTTTGAACCAAACCACTGCCCGTTAACCATAGTCCAACCACATCGGCAGGAATGTATTTCAATAAACGGTCAAAATAGCCATCAATTTTTACCTCAGATTCGCTTGACTCATATTCAGTCCAAACAATGCGGCGACTCATTTTACCCTCTTTATTCTAGAAATGTTAAAATTTCAGGCAAAATTGATGATAACAAAATACCTTCTCGAATACTACCAAAACCACGAGACATTGACGCATGATGTAGTGCAATCATTTTCCAATCTCCATTAAAACAAGGAGAACCACTTGAACCTCCTTGAGTCCGATTCACATACCAGACTCGTCCTCGATTCATGTCTTGTTGCACTAAACCACTTGCACTAAGGGAAACTTGCATTACATTTCCTTGAGGATGTTGGAGAACATTAATTTCATCCTTGGGGTTAAGAGAAGGGAGAGGAGATTGAATCGGTATCGGTTGAATATTCTCAACGCTTTTAATCTTCGGTTCCACCCGCAACAAAACGTAATCTAAAAGTTTTGGAGGGCTAGAAGCCACAATCATCTGTGTCGTTGTCGGTGAAAAAGTATGAGGACTAGGAGAACTGTTTTCTTCTTCACTCACCAGACCGAACTCAAAGAGTAAAGTCTTCGCTATTTCTAGTAATTGAGACTCTTCTACTTTTTCCCGACTCAAATTGTGGTAATTCGTCAAAATCAAATCCGAGGCAATTAAAACCCCAGTCCCCGTTGAAGGGCGATCGCTAAAGGCAATTTTACAAACCGCATTAGCCAATCGCAATCCCCGTTGCAGTTTCCCCACATCGGCTTCATAGGAGAAGGCACGAGGTAAAAATGATTCGAGCTGAATGTCGTCGTAAGTGGCTGGTAGTGCAAAGGGAAAATCCGTTTCTCCTGTTTGGGCTATATCCAGTAGCAGTTTTTGGGACATAAACCCTTGCAGACGAATCATTAGCTTTTTGACATCGGGATTGTTCGGTCTTTCTTTGTTTAATGCCAGAATTAGCTCAGATACGTTGCCTTGCTCTTCAAAATACTCAATCAGATCATCAGTGGCAACTCTTGTCGCTTTGGAACTCGCAATTTTATCCAGCGGAAAATTAAAATGATCCGAAACAAAAATTTTCAGGGTCGGATAAGTCCGAAATCCAGAGGTTAGAGCTTCTCGTAGCTGTCTGCGATCTTCACGTGATAAAGTCAGCATCGTTCAAAAATCTTGTTTTAAATCAGGAAAATTTCAGTTATTAAGAGTATGCCACTGATTGAACACGCTTTTGCGTTTTTTTAGGATCAGCAAGTTTTTTGACTTTTGTAAATGGCGCGATCGCAATACAGAAGATCAATGCAAAAGGTATGGAGAGATATGGGAAAAAGTCTCTGTTTGTGTCAAAATACACAGGCGATCAACTCTACAGGGACGAATGGCCTTTGGGGGTAAATGTTTGAATTGATAAGAAATGACGAAAACCTATAGAAAAAGTGGTTGATACGATAGTAAAGTTTGTATAATGAATGGAGATAGATGAGAAAAAGCCAGAATAGCGTTTGTCTTTTACTGATTTTCAATTAAAAACAATGCTTGCAACAGAATCAAAACCAGTAGTATTAACTGAAAAAGACCTTGATCCGCCTCTTAAACGGAGTAGATGTATAGTGCCTGGTTATTGGACAATTGAAGAAATAGCCAATGAATTAGACGTTACCACGCGCCGTGTACGTTATGATGTGACTGGTTTGCCATCACGACATATAAAACCTAACCTTGACGCTTATCAAATAGGCCGTTTTTTTCTTATTTCTGATGAAAATGCTTTAGATTATATCCAACGCTTCCGTAATCGGAAAAAAGCTAAGGAAATTTCTCAAAAATAAATTGCCTAATGAGAAAATTCTCTCAACTCAAAATTTTAGGTACGCTGGTCAACACAAATATTTTCATCTTGGAATAGCTTTTGAAGTTTTATATTTTATTTTCTTTACAAAAATTAACATAGCTAGTTTCACTTAAAAGAAACAAAGCGTATTATACTGAAAAGCGTAAAACGTAAAAAACCCCGCCTAACTTTTTCGAGGAGTTGCAGTGCAGGGTTCTTACGAATATTCTTTTCATATATTGTATGTACCATGATATTGCGTCAGGGTGCGTTCTGACAAGTGCATCCACTGTTAGTCCCACCCAAAAAAGTTCCGAAAACGTTTCCAAAGTCCCTCAAACAAAGCCAGACTGGAAATTAGAGCTATCTGCAGTTCCTGATAAATGGGTATTCACTCCCGTTAAAGATAAACGTCCCCTACGTCCCGATTGGCAACACGAAACAGCCATTCCCCGTGATATCCTGCTGGATTTACTCAAGAACGGACAAGAATTAATTTCAGCTAAAGGTAAACCCTGGCATTGTCACTGGACAGGCATCGGACTACGCTTGGGAACCATCTCAGGTGGACTGCTGGCGATCGACTGTGACGGAGAACTCGCCGAAGCCAAACTTCAAGAATTAAGTCAGGGTGAGTTACCCCCAACGGTCAGTTGGACATCGGGGAAAGCAGGACGACGGCAACTGCTTTATCAAATTCCGTCAGAGATTCATGACAAAATCAAAACCATTAAACTCGATTGCGGCGACGGTCAATACCTCGAATATCGCTGGGAAGGTTGTCAATCCGTGCTGCCCCCCTCCCGTCATCCCGAAACAGGACAATATCATTGGCTCCTCTCTCCCCAACAACAGTGCGTCGCCGCCGCCCCCCAATGGTTACTGGACTATCTGATAGAAAAATGTCAGCCCCATCATTCACCCCCTCCCCCTCGAATTTACGCTAGTCCCCCCTCCGCCTTTCAGCAGTGGACAGAGATCGATTGGGCCCAATCTTATCTCTGTGCCATCTCATCCCAGCGTGCCGATGACTATGACCAATGGGTGCAAATCGGCATGGCCCTCCATAGCGTCTCCGATAACCTCCTCTCTGATTGGGAGAATTGGAGCCGACAGTCCAGTAAATATAAGCCAGGTGAATGCGAACGAAAATGGCGTTCCTTTAAACCTGGTGGAGGCATCGGCATCGGAAGCCTCGCTCAATGGGCAAAAGCCGATGGTTGGAGATCGCCCCTTCAAAAACCCTTTGCTCCTTCTTTCTTTAAATCCCAATCTTCTTCACACCGTCACAGATCAGAGACTCAGAAAATGACCATTACCGAACTCAGCCAATCCATCACCGAAGCCATTCTCCTAGACCCCCAAGGCGTGAAACGTACCGAAGCCCTGTATGAACTGGTCAGAAGCAGTGGTAGTCCCCTCCACTACATCGAGAAACTGTGGCGAGAAAAAGAGCAGGAAATGGAGCTAAAACAACATTACTCCGCCGCCATTCATCAATCCCTACCCGAACTGCTAAAAACCCGAAGCGAAAGGCTTAATCCCCAGGTAGTGTTTCCGCAACGCCTCGCCCAACTGATGGAGCAATGCGCCCAAGCCATGCCTGGCCCCGTCGAAGGCATCGTCATGACTATGCTCGCTGCCGCCGCCAGTTGTGTGGGAACCCATGCCCAGATTTTTATCAAACGCTCCGCCAACTATAAACAGCCCTGTATCCTGCGAACCCTCTTAGTCGGTAGTACAGGACAACTGAAAACACCCCTACAAGCGATCGCCCTAGAACCCCTCAGCCGATTGGAAAAAGAAGCCGTAGTGCGTTTTCAACAAGAACAAAAAGCCTATCGTCAAGCGATCGCCCAATACAACGGTCAAGGGGGAGGGGGAGAAGAACCCGAACAACCAAAACGAGAACGTTTCTTGCTGATGGATGCCACCCCCGAAAAAATTATCAAAGTTCATGCCGAAAGCAAACAAGGCTTTCTCATCCATCGAGACGAATGGGGCGGTTATGTCAAAGCCTTCAATAAATATCGCAATGGTCAGGGCGATGATCGTGAAAACGACCTGTCTGAATATAACGGCTCCATGCTCATCCGAGATCGGGTAAACGACGACAGCCTATTCATCGAAAAAAGTGCCATCAGTCGCACAGGGGGTATCCAACCTGAAGTCCTCTACGAAATGATGAACAAAGGAGAAGACGAAGACGGCTTCTTTGCCCGTTGGTTATTTGCTGCTCCCGCTTTCCCTGACCCCTACAAAGACATCATCAACGATGGAGGAAAGGAAAGCCAACAATTACAAGATTGTCTCTATCAGCTCTACAAAGACCTACGCTCATTACCTGAACGGGAATATGACCTAGATCTAGATGCCAAAATCACGTTCCAAGAATGGCAACACCAACTGGTGGATGCTTGGAAAGCCGAAAGCCAGAATCGGCTAAAAGCCCTGTACTTCAAAATTGAAGCCTACACCGCCCGTTTAGCCCTAATCCTGCACCTGATTGATGCCGTCAGTCATCAACAAACGCCATCGAGCGAAATTAACGGCGAAACCATGAAAAAAGCCGTCTATCTCGCTCAATACTTCTTAGGACAAGCAAAGTGGCTATCCACTCGCCAAAGTATGGAAGGAGAAGGACTGACAGGCTTCTTTGCCCAAATTCAAGCTCTAGCTCTACGGAGTCAAAAAGAACTCGCCGCCCGTGATGTCAAACAGATGGTTGCCTGTCTGAAAAACAATGTAAAAGCCAGTGCTAGTTATATCCGTTCCCTCTTTAAGCAACTCGCAGAAGCAGGTCACGGTCTCCTCAAAGGAGAAGGTATCCATCTGAAATATCAAGCCCTGAGCCAACCCCATCAACAAACGCAACAAAATCTACAAATCTCTCCGCCTCCGCCAGAACCCGTATGGAAAATGCCTTTGAATCCCCCTGAAAATGTTGATAACCCCTATCTACAAAAATCAACATCAACAAAAACGGAAGAGCAAGAGCGGGTGGGGGTACAAATTACCCTAGCCAGTGGCTCAAAAGTCCAAGGAAAGGGCTGTTTCCTGCTCACAGGCGAGATGGAAGTCATCCTAGAGGATGGGATAAAGCTGCTGATTGACCCCGAAAAAGTAGATAAAATTGTAGATGTTGGCCCAATTGTAGATACCCTTATCAACAGCCTAGAAACAAGTCCAGACAAGGGATTCGAGCAAAATGTTGATTTGTTTGCCCCATCGGTGGAATCAAAGGCTCCATCCCCTCCCCAGACAGTAGAACTCGTCGCTGCCATTGAAACCGAAGCCATCGACACTGAGATCCCTTGGGAAACCTATCCCCAAGACATCATCGAAACCCGTCAGACAGAACCGAAAAAGGTTGCCGAACAGATCAAAGACCGTCTTCTCCAATGTCAAGACCAACATCAACTCAATCAACTGCTCGTTTCCTTTAGCCAAACCGCCATTGATTGGGTCATGGAACATCTGGTAGAACCCAGTCAGCGATCGCTCCTCCAAGAACGACTAACCCTGACCTAACGTTCTTAGTCAAAAAATGAATCATCAGAAATCCTGCTGAAAATCCACACCAAATTGACGGAAACACTCATCCCATTCTTGAAGAGCTTGATTTCGTTGTTTTTGCCAAGTAGCCAAAGTTTGCATTTCCTGATGCCATCTTTGCTCCCAATCATCAAAACTCGAAGGAGATATGAGATAACGAGAAACACTCAAACTATAATTTTGTGCCTGAATCTCCTCAAGAGAAACCACTTGGGCAAACCCTTCCACCGTCTTAAAATCGTGATAGGCGGTAACAATCTTCGTCGTCTCGTCAAACCGTTCAGTCCCATCCATAAATAGGACAGACCTTTCCTGCGCCAAAGACTTAGACCTTTGTAGCACCAGCAAAACCGTTGGCATCGACGTGTGATAGAACAAAGTCGGCGGCAAGGCAATCACCGCCACCAACAGATTCTCATCCACCAGTCCTTGGCGAATCGATAAATCTCGTTCTCGGAATAAAAACCCTGGCGGAATTAAAACCACCGCCCTGCCGTCTGTTTTCAAGGTCTTCACAATATGTTGGAGATAGGCCCCCTCCCCTTCCATTTCCGCAGGAATGCCAAAAGGAAAACGCTGATAACGATCATAAAGAGCCGCATTTCTCCCCCACTCTTCCTGTAGCAACGGCAAAATCGAAACCACACCATCAAATAACTGCAAACGTAACGCCCTTTTCTGTTCCGCCTCTCCCTGCTCTTCTAACAAAACTGGTGCTGTAATCAAATCTCCCTGAGAAATTTTTACCCGATCCAACTTGCGTAAAGCAATCGATAAACAGGCTAACTCATAAACCTCTCCCGATTTCTCCTGCCCAAATCCTCTAGACCCCCTCGAACAAGCCTTTACCAACAACTGACCCAAACCACAAAAGGGATCTGACACCTCCCAATCCGCTTGAGGCTCCAATAAGGCCACCATCAAATCCCGCACCTTGGAGGGAACCAGATAGCGTTTGAGATCTGCCTGCTTCAATAACTGTTCATCTATTAACTGATCTAGAACCACTCCTATTACAGCCCAGTCGAAATCCACAAAGTAAGAACGGGAAATCGAGGATAGATCTAAAATCAACCGACGTAATATCTCATCTGTAAAATAAGACCATCGAAAAAAAGCAGAATCTGTTAAAACACCGCGCAATGACGGATTCTTCTGCTCAAAAATTGCCATTCTGTTATTAATATTATCTCCAACCCCTCCAACAGAAGCATTAATCCCCTCCCAAACTTCCACCGCCGAAAGCTGTCCCTCATGAACCAATTCATCAGGACATTGAAAATAAGCCCATAATCGCACCAACAACAAACGCCATAACAAAGGCAAAAGAAATCTTTTATCAACCTGATGCTTCTCCAAATATCCCAATCGCTCATCCAAATACTCTTTCCACGGCCTTAAATCATACTGATTCAAATCCTTCTCCGTAAACTGACTCATCGCGAATCCCCCAAAACCTTAAACAACAATAACTCCGTCAATTGCTGCCGAGACCCCAAATCCCCCAGGGTCGCTCTTGTAAAACTCTCCATTGCCAAAAACAACTGCGTCACCTGTCGCTGCACAGACAACTCAGGGACAGGAACCTCCAACTGCCGCAACTGAACCAAACTCAAACTGCGAGTACCACTAGACTGGCCATAGAGACGAGATAACCTCCCCTCCAACCATTGAGACCGTAACAAAACAACCAAAAACAAAGGATCTAATTCCCGACTCGAAGAACGAAAAACCGCCAAATTTTGTCCAACCACCGCACCGACCGTCCGAGAATCAACCACCGAAGCCCGTTGGGAAGTCCCTCTAACCGTAAGAACCACATCTTCCTCTTGAAGAAAATACCGTTTCAAACTAGAAGGAGAAGCATTCAAACAAAGAGGCTCTAAATTCTCAGCCACATACAAAAAATCCAGATCTCGAAGTTGAACAACTGGATAAGACTTTCCCAAAGAATCATCCGTAGTCCGATAACGACTTAACAACAACCCCTGAAAAACCGAGCCGAGGGACTCCAGAGATTTAAGCATCAAAAATCCCTCCCCTAGAGTACGAGACTAAATTGTACGAAAAAACAGACAACAAAGCAGCTTCCCTTCCCAGAAAAAAAACTCCTCTCAAAAACCAAAGGAAATATCCTAATATAACATATAGCATGAACCCAAAAAAATAGTTCCGAAGACTTAACCCTAGACTCAAACCCATAGAGCAAGCTCCACACAGAGATCCAAAGGTTATAAGACAAAAAAGAAAAAAAGCCCCCAGACTAAACTGATACACCATTAAACCCAACGCTACTATGGTGCCAAGCAAAATAAGTATTGGGATATATCAAAAAATATGTAAATAGTGTGTTAGGCTGGGGGAGTATTAAACATTCATTTCTTTATTCTATGTTTGCTGTTACTTTGCAAAATGTTCTTGAGCGTTATGGTGAATCGCTCCTTACTCATCTTGGAAGCGTTGAGGCTGCTCAAAAGAAAGTCCAAAAACTTAAAACGGTTCTTTTTCAGGTGCTTTACGCTGTGATGGGACAGCCTAATCAGTCTCGTAAAAACAATCAGGCATTTTTAGCTCGGATATCGGTTGCAGGTTTTATTGAGACCTATTATTCTTTGGTTATTGAGAACATTGAGAAGCGTAAAGCTGAAAAGGATAAGTCGGCAGATGCCTATCTCAGCTCTTGGAAGGATTTTATTCGTTGGTTAAGTTCTCAAGCTGATTATGTTTCTTCGGCTCCTTCTAATGTCTCTGCTGTTCTTGAGGAGGCTGCTGTTTCTTTTTCTCTTAATACTCCTCACGGCAAAGGAATGTTATCTAATTTGCCCCCTGTTTATCGTAAGCGGCCAACACTCAAATTTACACTTGAGGAACAGGATTTAACACCTTATTGGCAAACTAAGTTGAAGGAGTTAGAGATTTTCTGTAATATTATTTCGCCAGAGGACGAAGACCGTCTTTATCAAGAAGCACGACGTAAGCAAAAGAAAGATGGGATGAGACAAGTTACCTTTGATATATATAAAAAGGATCTTTTCCTCTATCTGGGCTGGGCTACTCGCTTTATTTGCAATCCTGCAACAAACAAACCCTATACCTTAGAGGAGTTGACTATTGAGCGGGTATATAGTCTAGAACTAGTTCAGGAAAATATCACATGGCATCTTGAGGTACGTAATAACAGCCATACTCCTGCTACTAGAACTTGTAATGTAGCGATTAAGTTGGCTTAAATCAAGTTGAGCCAACT
>JANNLO010000127.1:0-4135 GCA_031396835.1 Snowella sp. SOY_38_metabat_116 | reverse complement strand
GGCAGATCAGGATCAGGATCTGTGTCAATTGGTTCATGGCGATCATAGTCTACGGGTTGACCGCGAACTACTAACATTTGAGTTATATCTAGATTCTTGAGAGTCTCAAGCAAGATATTTTCCAAATCCACATAGGTTTGCAGCCATGCGGATAGCTTTTGCTGACAGCTTGGAATTTTGTAGCTATTGATTAACTCACCTACCAAATGCTCAGCATAGGGCTTGCCATCATTGATCCCATCAAGGGCAAATAACAGCTTTTTCTCAATGAAGTTGAGCCATTGCTTCTGTGATTTTTCTGCCAACTCTCGCCACTCGCGAATAGATTTATATCTTGTGTCGCCTGTTTCTTTGACTTTTTTCGTAAGAATTTTTTTAGCTTCGGCTTCATCATTTTGCGATCGCAATAAATCCACCAAATCCTGTGACTGTAATCTCAACAACTGCTCTGATGGCAGAGTAGATTTTTTGAGTAGTTCGATTGGCTCTCGCAAACGTTCTAGCATCCGTTTACTTAGCTCAAGGCTTTTGTATCGATCAAGTAAACTGTTATACAATGTTGAATTTTCTTGATTGATCTCTTGCATCAAGTCACCACACTTGTCGATGCGATCGCCACACTCAGAAATAGCGGTCAAAACTGATGTGTAAAGCGCATCAGTTTTAGAATGCCAAAATTTGGCTTGCTCTATAGACTTCTGACATTCTTCGCTGTCTTCATCCCAAACCGCATCATCTTGTTTGAGAGCATCTTGAACTAATTCATCAAATTTAAATCTTGCCGATTCTTCAAGCTTTGCTAAACGCTCATTTAGCGATGTAATCTCTGAGCGTAGTTGCTTGTTTTCTTCAGTCAAATCTAGAGGAGGTTTGGTATTTTCCTGAAGGATTCTTTCAGTTTGGGTTCTCAGTTGAGCGATGCTTTCGGAAAGATTCTTGAACTTTTTATTGAATGCAGTAACAATATTATCTAATAACTGTTTGAGTTGTTCGAGCGTTAGTGAAGATCCCATATCTGAAGAAGGCTCAGTGATAGAGACTTGATCATTTACAACTGGAGGAAAGTTAGTTGGCATCTCTTGTTGGCTCAATTCCTCATCTTTGGTAGATTTATGAACATCTAAATTATTAGACACATTACCTGTTACATCTTCATGTGGGACATCTTGGCTTATTGGTTGATTAGAAGTATCTTCAGGATTGTCTGGTGTGTTATCTATAGGTTGATCAAGAATCTCTTGATCGTCATTCTTGACGGCCTCAATAGTTTCTTCGGTTATTACACCATCAAGATTTCTCGACAAATCTTGATTCTCTGTTGATAGATCTGTATCTGTACTCATAGTTGTATAGTCCTCTTGGTAGTTTAGGATTGAATTACGATCGCTTGATTTCGAGAGCGCCGCCGACACCAGAAGATGATTCAGCTTTGACCTTGAGAAGATTCTGTTGATCTAGCTCAAAGGTAATGGTGATCTTTTCTTCCCCTTTGGGTTTAGGCGGAATCTTGGTAATTAAAAATTCACCAATGCAAGTTACGCCCTCCTCGTAAATGAATTCTTTAATATCACCAGACTGGTAAACGGTAATACGAATTTCCGTTTGATTGTCCCGTTGGGTGGAATATTCCTTGGTCACACAAAGAGGCGCATCCGCAGGAATTTCTTGCCCTTTCGTAATAATGAAATTAAAGCGGCGATCCCTTACCTCAATCCCCAAATTGAGAGTAACCAGATTATCGATTACTAGAGAGCTATCCAATTGAGGCTTCACATCAGGATCGTCGGGGACGGTAAGTGTAGCAGCAAAACTAGCGGCTCCTGCGGCAACAACTGTATCAGGATCGATATCGCTGTAAGGTTCTTTTCCAAACATTTCGGTAAGCATCTCACGCACTAAAGGAACTCGCGTAGAGCCACCAACTAAGATGATCCGCGAAATGTCCTCAATGGTTAATTTGGCAGCAGCGATCGCACTTTCGACGGCTTCCTTTGACTGCAATAACAATGGACGAATTGCTTCATCAAACTCACTGCGATCAATTTCAACCTCCAGATCGTGAACTTTTCCATCACCATCTTTGAGCAAGCTAGGAATTTCGATCAAGGCTTTCTGAGACTGGCTCAATTCACATTTAGCGACCTCGGCTTTTTCCTTCAGCTTTTGTTGAGCTTCCCGCAAGGCTGTGGCATTAACACCGCCGCCCTGATCTTTCTTGAGATCGAATATATCAATTTTTGATGATGCTTGAAATTTTGCTGCTGCAATTTTCATGATTTCCAAATCAAAATCATCGCCGCCTAGTTTCTGAACTCCTGCTTTACCCAAAATCTTGAAACTAGCAAGTCCTTCACCAGTCGAGTCTACGCGCAGGATCGAAACGTCAAATGTGCCGCCGCCCAAATCATAAATTAAGATAGTCTGATCGCGGTCTTTTTCGAGAGCATAGGCGATCGCGGCGGCAACAGGTTCTTCGATAAGACTAACGACTTCCAAACCAGCCAGTTTAGCAGCATCAATAGTGGCGTTTTTCTGATTGTCATCGAAGTTGGCAGGGATGCAAATCACGACATAGCGGGGCGTACCTTGCAAGATATCCATGCTGGATTGCTGCGCGCCCATAACCAGTTTGGTCAGAATGAATGCCGATATATCGGTGGCTGAGTAAGACCTTTCAGGACGATTAGGAAATTCTTTGCTCCAAGGCTTGCCATCTTCACCAATTTTGCCAATTTCCCGTTTAATCGAAGCAACGGTATTGTTGGGATCGACTAACATTCGCGATCGCGCTTGTTTGCCAATTAATGTCGTTTCAGCATCAAGGATACTGACCACTGATGGTAAGGTATATCGTCCATCATCGACTTTGAGAATCTCGGCGCGTCCTTTTTGATAGACAGCAATCGCAGAGTTAGAAGTTCCTAAGTCAATGCCGAAGATATAGGTGCTGTATTTTTCAATTAGTGCCATGATGATTTCCTCGTTTTTAAGATTAATTTTTTAGATTTGCGTTAATTAGTTAAGGCTAAATTGGTGATTTCGACAGCGATACTGTCTAGCAAACTGCCAAATTGTTTTACCTCCAAAATCTCTCGTAATTTACTAGCCAACCTGCGGCATTCTTAACATATCTGCCAGTTCCTGCCGTATCCCATTTATAAAAGAGTCTTGTAAAACCACCATCAATAATTGCGCGTTTTCCATCTTGATCATAAATAGAGGCAACAATATTATTTGCAGATCCATAAACTAAAGGTTGCAATTGATGATTTGCTTGGACGGTTGCAATTGTTATACCTTCATAGAGATATTCAAGTCCTGTGGTAATTAGGTGACTTATAAAGCCCGATCCAGAGCTATCAGGTTTGTTACGAGGTTTTAGCACTTGGTCTCCCATCGTATCTCCACTCATGCCACAGCCAAAAATTGCGTTACTCACATAATTAGCATCAGCATAGAAAGGAGCATTGTCTCCCCAAAGGTAAAGCCCTCTGCCACTATCAAAAAAGCTGCGAATTTCCTGAAGATACCTTGCATTCAGTAACTGAGTTCCATTAGAAATTACCCATAGTTGACAAGATTCATCAAGAACTTGTGTAAACTCATCGATTATTGGAACATTTGTCCAGCGATGAATTTGAAAACCTTTTTCTTTTAGTGCGACTTCTGGCATCTTAAAGTCAAATGGATAGAGGTGTAATACGGCAATGAGACAATCCTCAAAAGCATTATTTTCAACTAGGTCATACTGAGATCCTAAAGGATTGCCGTATTGATCTGTAACTGCCCCAGGAATACGCTGTTGACCAGCATGAACAGTATATGGAGACTGCACATTATCTTGTGAATCGATGTTGCCAGTAAGCCAAGACATATCATTTGGGCTGTCAGGTATTGACTCAATAGTAAGTGGTAGAGTTTTACCTGTAGATTTTTCTGTGGCACTAACTGTAATGATCCCATTACGATCATAGCCATATTCAATCTCAATTCTTGCTGAAATTCCTGGAACGTGAGTAATATTAGAAAATATGTATTTCCCTAAAATCAGACATTGGGCGGGATCTTCACTTTCTCCCTGCAACATATAGACATCAAGTTGATTGTTCTGATTTTTTCGTGTTCGTAGTTGATA
>JANNLO010000122.1:0-5133 GCA_031396835.1 Snowella sp. SOY_38_metabat_116 | reverse complement strand
AAATTTCGATTTCTTTTAATAAAGGGCTACGTCCCAACGGATCTTGTAAAATTGCCACCGTTCCCGTTCCGACCGTTCCCAAGCCCAACAAACCAATCTTAAACGCCACCTTAATTAACCTTTTTTATATAAAAATAGTTTTGACAAATACCAAACAATTGTACAGAATTAATTACACAAAGTACAAAATCACTTATTTATAATACCTTATTGTTTGGGAAAATAAGCGATAAAATTTATTAAAATTATTGATTATTGTTTGATGATAAAAAGTTGATCGATAAAAGTTTATATCTTTTAATTTAATAATAAAATTTTAGTTAGAGCTTTCTTTTTATTGTTTCGGAAACTAAATCTCTTAGAGCCGATAATTTTGTGATCGCGTTTTTTATATCTTAATAAAATTAGGATTCAGGTAAAGATTCAAATACAGGACAATGACCTTCTGGTGTAACTCGAAAACCCGCTAGAGGAGATAAGTTATTCCAACATCTTTGATGACGATAGTGAAGACAATTGCCGCAACAATCGAGGATATCTAAACGTTTTTCTTCGTTAGTTTGATGACGTAATTCTCGTTGAGAAATTCCCCGTAAGACTAATTCATCGCCTTGCCAACGAGCTTCAATTAATCCTGTATCTGCTAACTGATACCAACGCGGATCTTGCACAATTGTGTCATCTAAACTAATGGCGATCGCGGAATCAATTTCACTTATTTCTCCTTCATAAAACGTTGAAACAGGTGGAGCAGGTTGAATAAAATGTTCGCCAATAGGCATTTCAACTAATACATTTGCAGAGGGAGAATGGAGTTGATAACGAGTTTGTAATTCTATTAAACTGGTCAAATCACTAATATTTGTTGGTGAACCATGCACAAAAATTATATGTTGTGGACGCAGATTATGGATTAATTGAGTTGTGTTGCGACCGTCACTATGTTCTGCTAATAAATAGGTTTCAACTTGCATTAAGTTATTATTAGAAAAACTTGTGGTCTCGAAAGTAATTTGATCATTTGGAAGCAAAATTCGCCAAGGTCTGGCCTCTGTTTGTGCTTTTAAAAAATCAATCGGTTGATCTGTTAAAACAACACAAGGATTTTCTCCTAAAGAAAACTTTGATTGGTAATTTAAAGAGCGCAGACGGGGAAAAATTCTGTCATCCCAAAAGAGAGGTTGATGTTTAGCAAAATTTTGAACAGATAATGGTAATTCGGATAAAAGTTGTTCATAGCGATCGCAGGCTTGAATTAAATCACCTGTTACCCAAATATCTAAATCTCTACCAGTAAATTGATGATGAGAACGTAATAATTTCAGAATTTCCTGACCAATTCCCAAAATCGGTACAGGAAATAAAACACTTTCACCTTGTTGTAATGCCCGATCAATTTGTTGCATTAACTGTTTTTCTTGCTGCCTTCTGTGGGGATGTCGTACTGTTCCATAACTACTTTCAATAATTAGTACATCAGGTTTTAATCCTCTTAGCTTATCGATGGAAACTCCTTCGACTAATTGAAGATTAGAAAGGGAAAAATCACCTGTATAAAAAATTTTATAGCTGCGTTTAGGCAATTGATAAGTCAACATCACCATTGCGGCTCCAGGTAAATGCCCTGCGGGAAAAAGTTCGGCAGTTAAATTTTCAAAGAGTTGAATCGGCGATCGCCATTCTAAAGCACGACAAAAGGTTGAATCAATTTTTTCTGTCAACCAATTAAGAGGTAATAATTGAGCCGTCACCCCACTTCCATAAATCGGCAAATGGGGAAAAGATTGATGAAACGCGAGTAATCCCCTAGCATGATCGGGATGGGCATGACTACAAAAAACCGCATCTGCTGGAGCCATTCCCAGAGTTTGCAGAGCCGTTAGATCAGAAAGTCCACAATCCAAAAGAACACGATAGGGCCCCAAGCGCACCAAAAGACTAACCCCATCCTGAGCGTGGCCGATGCTGTAGGGAAAACAAGAAAGAATTGATTTTTGTTCAGATAACGGCGATCGCGGTTTACTCATAGGCTCCATTGGTTCCAGAAATTAATGGTCTGTTTTCTGAAATTTTGAGAGAGATTTAATGAGCCGAACCATTGCCATCGTAATTATCAGAATCGTAGAAACCGTTGCGAGTTGCAAAAAATGGGGCTGAAAGAATGAATAAGCCCGTTAATATCGCCAAGATTAATTTGATATCCATGTTGCTTGATCTCCTCACTGTATTATTTCCGTTTTTATAGTATCGCGTTTTTTTGATACATGAAAGTTAATATTACCTATTGGCAATTCATTTTTCGTTAAATTCTGGGAGTTATTTGGCGTGAAATTTAACGAGAATCTCCTTGCGACATTTTGAGATTAAAAAAGCCGTAATCTTGATTGATTAAAATTTTTAATAATTACCAAAGAGCAGAATTAATTTATCATTTCGCTTTTATTAATATTAATAGATTTATACTCAGGAAATTAGCTTTTGAATTCCTCTATTTATACTTGTATTCTGCAAAGTTAGTTTTTATTTTTAAAATGTAGGTGTGTTTCGAGAAATTCTGAGGTTAATAATAGATAAAATTAGAATAAACATAAATAAAATTAAACCAATTGCCGAAGCGTAGTTAATTTCTAAATCCTGAAAAGCTTTTTCATAAACATAATAAACAACCGTTTTAGAATGATTTAAAGGCCCGCCTTGGGTCATAAGATAAACTTCTTCAAATACTTTCATGGCAGAAATTGAAGAAATAACTGCAACCAATGATAAATAAGGACGCATTAAAGGAATTGTAATATCCCAATGTTTCTGCCAACCATCGGAACCATCGATCGCTGCGGCTTCATATAAATCGGCGGGAATTGACTGTAATCCTGCTAAATAAATGACCATATAATAACCCAAACCTTTCCAAATTGTCACTAACATCACACTCCAAAGAGCCAGATCAGGACTGGTTAACCAAGGAATACCGTTTGTAAATCCAATTAATTTTAACAATTGATTAAAAATTCCATCGGACGCATAAAGAGCTTTCCAAGCCATTCCTGCCACAACCATAGAAATAATAACGGGCGTATAATAAGCAATGCGAAACCAACGAATTCCTCTTAACTTTTGATTGACCAAAATTGCTAATCCTAATGGACAAATAACCAAAATAGGAACAACTCCAATTAAATATAAGGAAGTATTGCGAATGGTTTGCCAAAAAACTTGATCAGAAAATAATTTTTGAAAGTTCTTTAAACCAACCCATTTCGGTGCTTGGGTTAAATCTAAATCATATTGAGTAAAGCTTAAAGAAAATGCTTGAAATGCAGGAAAAAACACGGCTATTCCTAAAATAATTAAGGCAGGTAGCAAGAATAAATAAGGTGTAATTTGAATCAGTGTTTTACTTTTTAAAGATGTTTTAATATTCATAAAAATTGTGTACTCATCAGCAAAACTAGGATTTTTGTTACTATTTTCTCGAACTTTTAGGACAGAAGCAAATAGATTTTTTCTTATTATTTATTGTACTACCAAATGTAGTTTTAAAATTTAGCTTTTACTTGATTGCCAATTCGATATTAAGTTAATTTGCCATTATCAACAAATTATTTTTAATTTAAAGACTTAACCTCTACTAATTTTTTTTCGAGTATTTTTATCTTATTTATAATTCCTGAAATTATTCCCAAATTATTTATATTTTGAACCTCTATTTATATTGCTATTGTCATTTTATTTACCTTGAGTTAGTTGAAATTAAAATAATATTTTTTGGCTTTATTTAGCAAGTTTTAAATATTAGGAATAGAGGAATTATTTTCTAGAAAAAAACAATATTATTTAAGAATTAACTATTATCACAGGATTCACTTTAGCTCGATAGAGGAGTTTTTGTCCTTGCCGATAACCAACATAACGCACAATAACAGATGTTCCCAATTCAGCATTTCCTTCCATCAATTGATGCCATTGCGGATCATAATTTACCATTTCTCCGACTAACGCGATCGCCTCTATTTGCCAGTGTTTGAGAAGATTATTTAATGGTCGAACAAGAGGTAATAATTTAACAGCAGAAAATCCAGGATCTTTTTGAGCCGCAGCAGCAGCAGTGGGCCATTGTAATAGCCAAGATTCTAAAATCATGATCACTTGGTTTTGAATTTCTTGAGTTAATATTTCTTTTTGTTGAGCCAATTGTTGTTCGAGTCTTTGATATTCTATTTGTAAACTTTCAATTTCTGAATTATTTTCAGAGCTAAAAATTACTTGATTTTCATTAGCTTTAAATAATAAATCAGAAGACAAATACGTTAACAGATTGTCAGGAGAAAGTTGTAGAGCTTTGGCTAATTTTAGTAAATTTTCTACAGACATTTTCGGTAATAATCCATATTGAATACGAGCAAGTTGCCAGCTAGAAAGTCCTGAAATCTTACTTAATTGCTCAAGATTAGTAATTCCTGCTTTTTGCATCAAATATGCTAAAGAATTTGCGTAGGGAGGATTAGATTTCATGGCTCAAGAAAGTTAAAATAAAATATTATTAACAATAAATAAACGAAAATTAGAAGGTTATTAATGATTAAGTTATTTAAGTTTCTGTGATTTATTTTATAACAATTAGTTCTCTGTTGATCGGCGATCGCTTTTTTGTTTGTTGTATAATTTTTATTATTGAACCTAAAATACTGCCCTATGCCGACTGTCACTGATTCTGAGTTAAAGGAAATAAAAGACCTGATAATTGAGATTAAGATCAATCAGGCACGAATGGATGAAAAGTTAGAGTCTATTAGCGAAAATATGGCTGACCTGAGAAAACAGTCTGAGAAGCAGGATAACCGTCTTTGGGTTCTTATTTCAGGAATGTTTTTGGCTCTATTAGGCTTTGTAATTAAATCTTCTCTTAATCCCTAACTGCGATCGCGTTTTTTGAAATTAGACTCGTCTTTTTGTGTGTGGAAAGTCGCTAAAGATTGCACCTCCAGCGATAAGAAGCCGTTTTTGTTCCTGGCTAATTCCTTTTGTCTCAATAAAATTAGCATCTTCGACTTTCGCCTCATTCAGATCAGCCCCTCTCAGATCAGCCCCTCTCAGATCAGCCCCTCTCAGATCAGCCCCTCTCAGATCAGCCCC
>JANNLO010000102.1:0-11904 GCA_031396835.1 Snowella sp. SOY_38_metabat_116 | reverse complement strand
AAATCTCCCCAGCCCTTTTTCAATAACGCTTTCAGCTTTATTCAGCAAGCCCTAATTAAAAAGGAGACAAAACCACTGCTAAATAGTTTTATCCCCTTATAAAAAGCGATTATTATGAGTTATTTTCAGGAAATTTGACTTTTAGAAAAAATCATCTTCTTAAAAGAAATATTTTCAGCACTTTCATCAAAAATAGTTAGATCTTTAGGTTTACAGCGTTTGATATTCACTTGAATACCTTGAGCACCTTCTTCCAATAAATCTTCTAAATACCCCTGTTTTGCCTCCTCAACTTCAGCCTTAGAAAGAAACGGGCCAAAATAGTAGGTGCATCGCGGACTCGTCGTGGCAATTTCTGCCCAAAACGCGAAACCCAGTAAATTTAATAGTTGCAGAAAGGTTTCTTTCATTTTTTTATCCCTAATTCTGTTAATTCAGCCGTTATTGTAACTCGATACCTGAAATATTTCTCCACATTCCAAGCTAATTCCTTTAGTTATAATTCCGAAGTACCAATGCTAGCAGTCTTCGATGATACAGATGCTACATTTGTCATGTGAATTTTTTGTGTTCCTCGCTGACGATAAACTTCATATAAACTAATACCCGCCGCAACAGAGGCATTTAAACTCGGCGTTTTACCATCTAACGGAATGGCCATTAATTCGTCACAATTGCGTTGGGTTAATAAGCTCAGACCTTCTCCTTCTGAACCAATGACCAAACATACTGGCCCCCGTAAATCTAAATTGTGAATGAATTTTCCTTGTCCTGCGGTTGTTCCATAAATCCAAAAACCTTGACTTTTTAAGGCTTCCAAGGAGCGACTGAGATTAACAACTCGTGCCACCGAAAAATGCTCTAATGCACCCGCCGCCACTTTCATCACAGCCGAAGTGATACCGACTGCTCTACGTTGGGGAATAATCAGACCTTGTGCGCCAAAAGCCTCTGCTGTGCGAATAATAGCACCTAAATTATGGGGATCGGTAATGCTGTCGAGAACAACAATAACGGGATCAGTTCGCTGAGTTTTTGCCTTTTGAATCAGGTCTTCCAACTCTATATAAGTGTAGGGAGCAACTTGAGCCACAACTCCTTGATGATTAGCGTTTTGGGTTAATTGATTGAGACGTAAAATTTCGACTTCATCAATAACGGCTCCTTTGGCTTTAGCTTCTGTAATTAAGGAATGAAAGCGGGGATCATAATGCAATTTAGCCGTAATCCAGATCCGATTAAGTTGGCGATCGCTTTTTAGGGCCGCAATAACAGGATGACGGCCATAAATTAAATCATTATCAGCCTCAGTTTCTGGAGAATTAAGATCAGACGTACTGGCATTAGAAGGTTCTGAAAATTTCCGTCCAGTGTCTTCTCGTTTCGATGGGACAACATCAGGAATTACTTTTTTGAAAGTATTTGGAACACTGTCAAACTCTTCCAACTTGTCAAATCTGTCAATTTTTTCAACTCTGTCAATTTGTAGAGAATTAATCTTCGGTTTTGCTGAATTAAATCTGGATTTTTTATCTGAGCCAAATTGGGGTTTGGGCGATCGACCCTGAATTGGTTGATCTCCACCTTTACGGAAGGGTTTACGGCCAGCTTTTTGACCTCTGCGAGGTTTTTCTATCATAAATACTTCACTAAAAAAGAATCAGGAACTGTAAATCCGAGAAAGAATAGGAAAAAGTCTTTTGAGTAAGAAAGTGAAATTTCTGGCATTAAAAAAACTTTTTAAACTCATTTATAAACAATATGAAGTTAAAATACTTAATTTATAAGACTTACTATAAATTGTAGTTTTAATAATATTTAAAATAACTTTACAGCAAATTGCGTTGTTATCACGGACAAATTTTTGTAGGGACATAATAGTATTATGTTCTTACCTTGTAAAGGATTGAAGTACGAAATTCTGTAATTAAAAATAATCGATAGATATTTATTATGAAAATTTTTTAGACTTTCTTGAATAAATTATTACTCATAATTAAACAGACAAATCTAGGTATTTAAGCAACTCCTGTAGGCGGGTAGGATTATTCAGATAAAGATAACCCAACAACGTTTCTAGACTGGTTGCCTGTTGATATATTTCAGGAGATAAACGACGAGGACAGCCCGAAGCCGCATTTCGGCCCCGACGTAAAATATCTTTTTCTCCTTCAGTTAAATAAGGTTCTAGCCGCCGAAGAAAAACCGCTTGACTCTCAGCACGGACTTGAGAAACTACTTGATGATGGTAATCCGACACTCGTTTAGGTGGCAAGAGAAACCGAGTCCGCACATAGAGTTCATAAACCGCATCCCCCAAATACGCTAACGAGCTTGGGGATAATTGGTTGAGTAATTTTTTTTGCTGTTGAGCAACTACTTCCATTGCAGACAAATTTGCCTCAAAAATAGTATTTGAAGCCTCTAGCAGAGTAGGAAAATCTGAATTAGTGGGAGTTTCAATAATATTTGTCATCAATTCTTAGGACGAACTGGCAGGCAAAGCCTCAACCGCTTGGTCAAGAGTTGCATATAGCGGCAAAAATTTCTCTAGCCTCACTAATTTAACCGTTTGAGTCACACGAGAATTGGTGACAATATGAAGATTGCCATTTTGATTTTTAGCTTGTTTTGCTAATTGCACTAATGCGCCTAGCCCCGAACTATCGAGAAAATCAATTTTAGCAAGGTCGAGAACAACGTTGGATGGGCCTTTCCCAAGGTATTCTCCAACGATTTTTCGGAAGGTTGGCTCTGAGAAAGCATCTAATAGACCCGTTAGCCGAAAAATTTGATATTGATCCTGAACATCGAGAGTTCCCCGCAAACTCACGGTCAGGTTTAGTGGCTCAGGAATAGGTTCCTCCTTAATAACTGAGTATTAACAAATGGGTCAATACAAGATTCTATCTTATTTTGCAAAGAATAGGGCATTAATCTGTATAAGGAATATTGAAAATTCTTGAATGTCCCTGCAAATATAAATGAAAATACAAGTGCAATTTTCTTTTCTAAGCTTCGATATCTATTAATATGTCGCCGTTTTCTAAGCGAGTTGGAAACACTTTTAGAGATTTTTCGGAAGCAACCATGCTCATTGCTTTACTAACTACTGGTGGCCAGGTAATCCACTCTTCAACCGCGCCAGAACAAAGATTGAAAGAGCTGCGATGCCAGGGGCAAACGATCGCACCATTGGGCGTAATTTTTCCTTTGGCTAGAGGTAATTTTAAGTGAGGACAGGCATTTTCTAGAGCATAAATTTCGCCGTCATGATTTAAGACTAAAACTTTTTGTTCTCCAATTTTCACAACTTGTCTGTTGCCAATAGGAAGTGCGTCTTGAGCGAGTATTTTTGTCCAGACCATTTTAAATTTCCTCTGAATATTTTTTAAATTAACTAGATCTAGTTTAGGTTAAGGGTCGTCTTTATTTTTAATAATTTATTTTAAATCAGCTTATTGTTAATTAAACTTAAGAATTAAGCAAATTTATAGCTAGAAATAAACTATTTAACGCGGAGAACAATGATAAATAAAAAAATCACCATCTATTAAAGTCACTAATTTTTTAGCTTGAGCTAAACTAACGTCTTCTTTACGGGGAAAAGGAGCAATTTGAGAATCACAATTATAATAAATTTCGGGAAGATCTTGTTCATTTTGACGGTTACAACCATCATGAGTTACTTTTTTATTAACTTCGATAAAAGCTTCTTCACCTTTAGTATAAAGTGTCACTTTGCCATCAGAATATCTATTACCTGAAGCAGATTTAACGGAGGTTAAGTTGAATATTTGATCGCGTTTCAATTGAAGATTAACGAGATTAATGCCAAATTCAGCTTGAAAAGTTTTACCGCCTTTACATCGATAAAGAACAGGCATTTGATTATTTTTGCTTTGAGCTAAGCTAGGAAGTGAATTTAAAATAAAAATGCCATAAAAAATATAAACTAGAAGAAAAAATTCTTTCATTTTGATTATTTTGAAAGTAAATAATTTAAGATTTAGATATTTATCAATAGTGTATTTTGCGGAATTTAGATATTGCTTAAACTATTATTATCAGATTTTTAAAAGATTGTTGAGAAACTTAAGCCTATTAGATCAGGTCTAAAGTCTTAATCGTTGTAGTAACGTTGATTGTATGACTAACCTAACTCCTAATCCTCCACCTGATAGACGAAATACGCGGCCGAGTTCGCGGGCTGTGCACTGGGTAATGCGGCCTTCTACTTTGATTTTGGGTGGAGTAGGGTTAAGTGCGGCGATCGCAGCATTAGTTGGCATCCAACAGTTAGCCTATCAAAAAATGCCACTTTTTTTGGAGTCGGAACTGGAAAAACTTCTTCAGCGACCCGTCAATATTGGCGAAGTAGAACAGATTAATCTCAACCAAATTCGTGTGGGGCCTTCGACTATTCCTGCAACGGCGAATGATCCTAATAGTTTATCGATCCCGTTGATGAATGTGTCGTTTAATCCTTTGGGCTTTTTGTTGGGAAAACCGATCGCGTTTGATGCGGAATTAATCGATCCAATTCTTTATTTGAAGCAAGATAATCAGGGAAAATGGCTCAAATTAGATCTTCCAGAAAAGGGAGAAAAACTTAATTTCCCAGTGGATATAAAAGCAAATATAAGACTGCAAAACGCGAAAGTTATTCTCAAACCCTATGCTTTAAAACAAACTATTCCGCTACAAATTAATGGCAATCTAGGTTATCAAAATAATCGTCAAAAACAACAACAACGAGTTGAATTTGATGTCGCGATCGCTTTTAATCAATCTCGAATGTTAGCCAAAGGTCACACGGTTATTGAAACAGGAGAAAGTCAGATTGCTTTAACATTAAAAAAATTAAGTTTGCCAGAAATTGTGGCTCTTATTCCCAATTTTCCTGCGAATGTTAGTCAGGGAATAGGTAATGGAATAGTGAAAGTTGATCTGCCATCATTCCAAAAATTGGATCAAATGCAAACCTTAGGTAATCTGAACGTCAACAATTTACAAGCTCAAGTTGATGCTTTTAAAGATCCCATTCAGATGAATTTAAACCTTGCCTTAGCAGGACAAAAAGTTATTATTCAACAGGGACAAATTCAACTCGGTAAATTATTAACTGAACTTGTCGGCTCAATCGATTGGAAAAATGGTTATAATCTGGGGATCACAACCAATAATATTAGCATTAAAAATTTATTTAATACTTTTTCTATTAAAACTTCTTTGGTTCCCCAAGGTAATATTCAAGGGAATTTTAAAGTTAGTGGTTTATTAAAAAATCCTCTTGTTTCAGGAACTATTAAAAATAGTAATAATCTTGCTGTTGATAAAATTAATATTCAAACATTTAACGCCGATATTCAAGCCAATCTTGATAAAATAATTCTTCAAAAAATTAAAATTAAACCGACTCAAGGCGGAGAAGTTAGAGCCGTTGGCCAAGTTGATATTAATATTCTTAAATTTATTAAAGAAAATAAACCGATTCAATGGCAAGCTATGCCAATCGTGTTGAAATTTAAAGGAATATTACCCACTGAAAAATTAATTAAACCCTATTATCTTACTCCTGAAAATATTAGCTTGGGGCCGATTGCCGCAGAAGGAAAAATTAGCGGAACCTTAGCGAAAGCCATAACCCAAATACAATGGACTTCTCAAAAGCCAACTTCTGTCGCTCAGATTGAGGTAACTGGTGGCGGAGAAATTATTTTATTTGATCAAGATATTATCCTTCGTAACACAGTTTTAAATACTAATAATGGAACTGTTTTAGTTGATGCTAAAGGTAGTTTTAACCGCAACCAATGGCAAGGAAAAGTTAAGGCTAATCAATTAATTTTAACGCCTTTTATTCGTTCTTTTTGTCAGCAACAATTGATTAAAAATTGTCCTAGTGCTTTTATTGTTCGACCCTTAATAGTGACTAATGCTAATTTTAATTTAAGGGGACAATTTGATCGTTTTGAGCCTGAGAAATGGCAGGGAGTCGGAAATATTACTGTACAGGGAAAAACGGAAATAGTTGCACTGAATGGTCAATTAAATCAGGGTATTATTCAAGCGAATGTTTTGGCAAATAATTTACCTCTAAATCCTTATATTTCTCAACTTTCTCTGCCTGTGACAATTCAACAAACCCAGATTAAGCTGACAGGATTACTTAAAAATCTTTGGGTCAACTCGGCTGTTAATTTGAAGGGTTTTCAGGGATTTGCCGATATTGAATTAAAAGTTGCTAATAATCCTGTCAAAGCGAAAGTTAATTTAAATCAAGGCTTTTTGAAAACAGTTGCTAATGTTGAAAATTTACCTTTAAATCCTTTAATTCCAAGTTTACCTGTTGCGACTAATTTAATTAAAGGAAATATTAATTTAGCGGGAAATATTACTGATTATGCTGCCTTAAAACTCAACACTCTCACAGGAAATGCCAATCTTAAATTAGCAGTAGAAAGAAGTTCTGTTAATCTTAGAAGTGAAATTTCTCAAGGCCAATTAACCGCGATCGCCGATTTTGGAAAACTATCTCTGAAAAAGTTTTTACCGCAGTTAACAATGCCAACAGAAATAACTCAAGGTCGAGTTAATCTGGTAGCGAATTTAGAAGAAGTTTTCGCCCAAAAAACGAATTTCAAAAGTGTTCAAGCAGTGGCAAATATTCAAGGAAAAGTTGATCAAATAGATGTTACAACTCAAACAAATTTAGCGAATAATAATTGGCAAAGCCTGATTCAAGCCGCTAGTGTGCATAAAGTTGCCGCATTACCTGGATTATCGCCAGAAATGAGCAAATTAATTACTTCCAACCTGACAGCAAAACTGAAATTATCGGGCAATATTGAGCAACTTTTTCAATCCAATGCAATCTTACCTATTCAAGCAGAATCAATTTCAGTACAGTCAGGTAAAAAGCAGTTACAGGCTCAAGGCCAGCTTTTATTGACAAATGTTTTCCGTCAACCCAAACTTGCTCAAATTAATTTAGCCCTACAAGCCCAAACTAATCTTAATGATCCTTTGATTAATCGTTTGTTACAAAGTTCTTTAGTTAATATTAATCAACAATTTCGTCCTACCGAAGTAACATTAGGCGGTTTTGCGGAATTTAAGGGAAATTTAAGTGGGGATCAAGTTGCAACTTTTCAGGATTTACGACTTTTAGGAAATCTACAGGTCAATAATTTGGTGCTAAATAATCAGCGATTTGAACCTCGATTAGCGGGAATAGTAAATTTTGATCGGGGACAAAAATTAGCCATTAATCTTAAAGGTAACGAAGATATTATTGCAATTGCACTGGAGCCTTGTATTAATTGTGTTTTGCCCTATATTCCTTTGTCATTTAATTTTCGTCAAACTTATCAAACTTCAACGCCAATTATGGCCGAAGGTCAACGTCAAGGCGATCGCTTTTTGATTAATATTAGTCAATTTCCGTTAGCTGTACTTAATTTTACACCTGGCAAACTCTATAATTTTCTAGATATTTTAAAGGGAAATTTTAATGCCAAATTAGCTTTAAATGTTAAAGATTTAACGGGAAAAGGAACAATTAAAATCGAAGAATTAGGACTAGGAACACTCTTTGCTAAGTCAGTCCAAACTGAATTTAATTATCAAAATAACTTCTTACAACTTAACAATACTATTCTTCAATTAAATAATAGTTTATATCGCTTAAATGCAGGTTTAAATTTAAAAACTCAAGAAGTTCAAGCAAACCTTAAAATAGAAAAAGGTAGAGTTCAAGAATTATTAACTTCTCTTAAAGTATCTGATGTTGATTCATTTTTAAGATTAATACAACTCAGACCTCAACCTATTGTGATCGCCAAACAAATTCCACCTATTTCTGTTGGTCAAAAAGATAATTCTTTGGCAGATCAAGTTAATCTTTTATATTTAATCGATCAAAAAATTCGAGAAATAGCAAGACAACTTGAAGCTGGAGGAATTCCTAACGAGTTAAAAATTGACGGTTTATTTAACGCTGATATCATGTTAGCAGGAACGCTCAATAATCCAACTTTTAATATTGATTTTCAAGGAGAAAATTGGAGTTGGTATCCCCAAAGAGCATTTGCAGATATTATTCCGCCCTTGGGTTTAGTGATTACAGATACGCGCTTTATTCCGATTCATAGAATTAATTTACAAGCCAATTTATCTCAGGGAGTTTTAACTGTTAAACCGTCTTCTTTACAAATTAAAAATGCGCTACTTTCTTTAGAAGGAAATTTTTCAGCAAAACAGAATTCAGCTATTTGGCAAATCGAAAATTTAGCCTTAGATACTATTAGTAATTTTGTCAGTTTGCCAGCAGAAATTGCGGGAGATATCAACGCCCAGGGCAGTATTATAGGAACTTTAAATCAACCACAATTCCGAGGAGAATTTTCCTTTGTGGATGGATCGATTAATGCTCGTTCTCTAGATCAGGCGATCGCGGGAAATTTCAATTATACAAATGCCCGATTGCAAGTTATTACCGATAATAATTCTCCTATCTTTTTCTACGCAAATATTCCCTATTCTGTAGCTCCTAAACAGAAAAAAAATAAGAATAAAACTGATGAAATTGAGCAGTTTGAAGTGAGAGTTAGACTACAAACACCAGGGCTAAAATTCCTAGGTGCTTTAACTCAAGATCAACTGGTTTGGTTAGGCGGTGATGGTGAAGTTAATCTATCTGCAATTGGCAAATTAGATCTAACTAATCAAGTCCGGTTATATGACTTTCAAGCTAAAGGTTCAGTCAATTTAAATAGTGCAGTTCTTCAAAGTCCTATCTTACCCAGTCCGATTACATTAACGGGTAATATTACGTTAAATAATAAAGTTATTCGGGTAGAACAATTAGCAGGAAACTTTGCCCAAAGTCAGCTATTTGTCACTGGTGATTTACCTATTTTTAGACCACAAAATACAATTGAAAATCCTCTAACTTTGGTTATTAACAAAGCTATCTTAGATATTAATAGTCTTTATAAAGGAGAATTAGAAGGCAATATTGTCGTTAAAGGAACAGCATTTAGTCCTTATTTAAGTGGAAATATTAAATTAGCCAATGGTCAAGTATTTTTACCCGAAGAAACCGTCTCCCAACCAGAGAAAATAATCAATCCTTGGTCTAAACCTCGTCAAAAAAAAGCTTTAATTATTCCTAGATTAGATAATCTTCAAGTCACCTTAGAAAATCTCTTTGTCGAACAAACTCCTCTCTATGATTTTTCTTTTGGCGGTCAGTTAGCATTAAATGGTTCCGTTGATGATTTCAATCGCGTACAGCCCGAAGGTTCTATTATTTTAAATCGGGGAAGAGTCAGTTTTTTAGATACTCGTTTTCTGCTTGAAAGACGCTACATTAATCAAATTATTTTTAGACCAAATCAAGGAATATTTAATCCTGATTTAGATATTAAAATGCGAACAATTGCTTCAGAATTACCCCAAGCTAGTCGCATTCGTTCTGCCGAAAGTAGCGAAATTCCTGATGATACCTTAAACCGCGTGGCTCGGATTGATGTTAATTTGGGAATTAAAGGTTCTTTAGATCAATTACTACCTAATCTGAATGAAACTAATGTTGAAAGTTGTCAAGCTCCCAGTGAATTTCAGCTAATTCCTAAAACAGCAAATCTATCAGAAGCAAGGCTTAAAAAATTGACAACTTGTTTACAAATTCTCGCTGCTAAAGGAACAACTGATACTCAACTATTGACTAATCCAGCTATTAGATTAACCAGTAATCCTCCTCGGAGTCAAGGAGAAATTGTCAGGTTATTAGGAGAACAATTATTGATGGTAGCTGATGCGGCACAAGGTAAAAATACCAGTCAATTACTTCAATTTGGGATTACTCAACTAGCAATTCCTATGGTTTTTCAAGGTCTTATTTATGATGTTGAAACCTCAATTAGTAATGTTGTGGGAACGACTGATATTCGCATTGTTCCTTTTTTGGAAGCAATTTATGAAGTAGATAAAAAAACCTATGTTCGTTTTTCCTATGATTATAGTTTTAATGAAGTCAAAGTTCGTTATGAAAGACAATTTTAAGGATAGTATCATATACTTTGAAGGCGATCGCGTTTATCAAGATAAATCTCTGAATAAGTTTAACTTTTTTGTCAGATTATATCGTAAAATTTTAGATAATTAACATTAATTTCACCTGATAGGCTGAGATAAATAGTCCTAAAATTAATTTTTAATCTTAACATTTTTAAATTTATTAAACGATTAATGAAAATAATAAGAGAAAATTCAAAATCTAAAATTATCTGGGATATTTTCATTGTTTTGCTAATTCTAATTAGCTCTATTTTGATTCCTTTTCAAGCAGCTTTTGAACATAAAATTTCTTCCGAAGAAAATAATATTATTTATCTTATCGATCTATTTTTTGGGATTGATATTTTTTTCAATTTTTTTACAGTCTATCGATTTCAAGGCGAAGAAGTTATAGAGGCTCAAAAAATCCATGCAAATTACTTTAAAAAGTTCTTATTATTAGATTTTATTGCTAATTTTCCTTTTGATTTAATTGTACTTTTATTTTTTCCTACAGCGAAATTATATAATATTTCTTTAGTCTTAATTTTAAGATTATTTCGTTTACTAAGAATTGTTAGATTATTTATTATTTTTAGCCGTTGGGAAAATCAACGTTGGTTAAATCCAGGTTATTTCAGAATTATTAAATTATTTATTTTTGTATTATTATTAACTCATTGTTTGGCTTGTATTTGGTTTGCGATCGCCTACATTGACAACTTTCCTAAAGACTCTTGGGTTGTACGTTCAGAAATAGAAAAAGCATCACCCATAAAACAATATATTTTATCCTTATATTGGGCTGTTACAACAATGGCAACTATCGGTTATGGAGACATTACACCCAAGCGAAATGTGGAATATATATCAACTATTATTATCATGTTATTAGGCGCATCTTTTTACGCTTTTATTATCGGTAATATTGCTTCCTTGATTAGTGAATTAGACACAGCTAAACTAAATTATCGGAATAAAACTGAGTCTCTTATTCAGTATTTACGGTATCAACAAGTTCCCAAAGAAGTTATTAGTAAAATTAATAATTATTATGAATATCTCTGGGCTCGCGATCGCGGATTTAAAGAAGATAATCTTTTTCGAGATCTGCCTCCTTCTTCCCGACTAGAAGTTTTGCAATATATAACTAGAGAACTCTTACAACAAGTCCCACTTTTTAAATATTGTTCACCTGGATTACGAAATACTTTGCTATCAGTTTTAAAAGTAGAAACCTATGCACCAAACTCTTATATTGTTTTTGAAGGACAACTAGGTGAAGCCATTTATTTTATTACCAAAGGAACCGTTGAAATTGTCTTGATGAATAGTAATGAATTTATTGACCAGTTGGGTGAAGGAGAATATTTTGGGGATATTTCTCTTATTTTAGGTGAAAACAGAACAGCTTCCGTTCGGACAATTAGTTATTGTGATCTTTTTGTTTTAACTGAAAAAGATTTTAATCACATTAAAAGTAAATATCCCGAATTTAAAGAAGTGCTGAAAAAAAGTGCTGCTGAAAAGTCTGAAAAAATGTTGGAACTTATTCTTAAAGATATTATTTTATAATTTTTTCTGGAACTTTAATTTAGGTTACTGGAGATTCTCAAATTCGTCTTTTTAGAAGATTTCCATCAAACAACCCAACCCGTTTATTTCGTATAGGAGTTACGCATTGACAGAGAACTAAAAATATGTTAGAGGTGAGCATCAACCTATTACATTTTTATTATTTTCAATGGCAAGACAGCGATCAAAACCATCTACGGCCAAGTGCGACTGTGATTTGTACACATTATTTTTAATGGCGGAACCAAAGTATGTGAGTTGTTC
>JANNLO010000089.1:0-14916 GCA_031396835.1 Snowella sp. SOY_38_metabat_116 | reverse complement strand
AAATCTCCCCAGCCCTTTTTCAATAACGCTTTCAGCTTTATTCAGCAAGCCCTAATTACTTAAAAAATTATGATAATATCTCAATTAAAGTATTTTAAGAGGAGATTCTGTTTTTGCTAATTTATTATTCTTGCTATTTGTTATTATTTTTATTAGGTAGAATCCTAACTTGATGTATAAATGATAAAATCTAAAAACTTTAACCAGTCAATGTTCTAAATTTTCAAATTTATATCTTAATTTAGCAACATCGACGCAAACAGCGACCTAAAATAAGAATTAGAAAAATATTAAGGAGATTATTGTTGAAGATGAAAAATTTTGTTACTGTTATCGCCTTAATGGTTTCAACAACTGGTATTTTTGTTTCATTGGCACGAGAAGAATTGCGTTGTCGGCTCGGTTTATCACCAGAAACTTGTCAATCATCTGTCGAAAAATCTAAGAAATCAACTAAAGATTCGAGTTGGACAAATCCCGATTTTACTAAACCTTTATCGAGATTTTCAACACAAAAGTCAGAATCTAAAGAAAAAAATTTATTGGAAACCCAACCTGAAAAATCAAATTCTCCAACAATTCCAAGTTCAGATTCAAGCTCAGATTTAAATAAAATACCTCAAGAAATTAATGGGACAAAAACATTTAAAGCTGGTGAAAACAATTCCGATAAACTCATGCCTTCAACAGAAAATATCACCTCCAATCAGGATAATTCCTCCAATTCAGCAACGACTGAGCCAGTTTCTCCTGTTCATGAAAGCAATCAAATGACAACCGATGATTCTGCTGGGATAGTTAACAATTCCCAAAATAACGACCAAAATAATACCAATCTTAATCAGTCAATTCCCGTAATTCCTCCTCCTCAAACATCCCAACCTTAAGTTATATAAATTAAGTTATATAAGTTTTAATATTTGATCAATTTGTTGATAAAGAAAATTTAGATCACCAGAATTATCTAAAATTACGTCAGCGATCGCCATTTTTTCAGTTAAAGATAATTGATTTTCAATGCGGATAATAGCTTGTTTTTCAGTTAGCTGATTACGACTGATTAACCGTTGAATTTGTTGCTCAAAGGAACAAGATACAACCCAAATTTCAGTAACTAAATGTGTTAAATCAGCTTCTATTAATAGGGGAATTGATAACACTAAAATAGGATCATTAAGCAGATTAATAACTTCTTGAAAACGTTTTCTGACGTAGGGATGAATTTGGGATTCTAGCCATTGTTTTTCTTGTGTATCATTAAAAATAATATCGCCTAACTTGATACGATTTAAGGCACCATTTTCTAATTGAATTGTCGAGCCATAACGTTGAACAATTGTTTGCCAAATAGGAGAACCAATTTCTACAGCATCCTTCGCATAAATGTCTGCATCTAAAATGGGCAAATAATAGCGATCGCGTAAATAATTAGAGACCGTACTTTTTCCCGTGGCAATTCCTCCCGTTAAACCAATCAAACGTTGATTCATCTCATCAAAACTATCTTGAAATGTCAACCTGACTAACATTAACAACAGACATGATTTGCATTTTTAGAAATGTTTTGCTTTAAAATTACTCTTAAATTTACGGCACAATCAAGACAGGACAAGGTGAAAGATTAATAACACGCGTTGTCACACTTTCACTAACTCCTTCTGCCGTTAATCCCAATCCTCGACAGCCCATAACAATTAAATCGGCTCCAATTTCGTCGGCGACATCACAAATAGTAAAAGAGGGCTTTCCTTCCCGTTCCACAATTTCGGCTTTAATGTCGTGTTGAGCAAAAAGAGCTTGGGCGGCCTGGAGGAGTTTTTCCACTTCTTCAGGAGAAGCCATCACAGGAGAAACTGGTTCATCAGTGGTTTCAGGAGATGATTTTTCGACAACAGACAATACAACGAGGCGACTATTGTAATTTTTAACTAAATTTGCCACCATTTGGGCAGCATCACGGGCTTCTCGACTTTGATCAATGGGAAATAAAATGGTTTTAAACATAAAATTTAACCTCTATCTTTATTTACTCATACTCTGATTAGTGACGCGGTTACAACGAAAAGATATAAAAATTCTCAGTTGACTTATAAGTTAATGATTGTCGGAAGTGGCATAGGCTGATTTAATCTTGAATAAGACTAATTAAAGCATAGGAGGAATTGACCGTGCCTAAGAAAAGTGTAGCAAATTTGTCAGCCGCCGAGATCGCTGGAAAACGGGTATTTGTGCGCGTAGATTTTAATGTTCCCGTGGATGATGCGGGCAGAATTACCGATGACACTCGGATTCGGGCAGCCTTACCAACCATTGAAAGTTTAACTGCTAAAGGCGCGAAAGTGATTCTCGCTAGTCATTTTGGTCGTCCCAAAGGAGAAACTTTTGTAGAACGAGTTAAAGATAAACTGCGATTAACTCCAGTGGCGGCTCGGCTTTCGGAACTTTTGGGTAAAACGGTGGTGAAGCCCAATAATTGCATCGGTGATGAAGTTAAGGAAATGGTAGCGGCTCTTAATAATGGCGATGTACTGTTACTCGAAAATGTGCGGTTTCATCCTGGTGAAGAAGCAAATGATCCAGAGTTTGCTAAAAAACTGGCATCTTTAGCGGATCTTTATGTTAATGATGCTTTTGGTACGGCTCACCGCGCCCATGCTTCTACTGAAGGTGTGACCCATTATCTCAGTCCTTCGGTGGCTGGTTTATTAATTGAAAAAGAATTGCAATATCTCCAAAGTGCGATCGAAGACCCTAAACGTCCTTTGGCTTCGATTATTGGCGGCTCTAAAGTTTCGAGTAAAATTGGTGTCATTGAAACGCTTTTAGAAAAATGTGACAAATTGATCATCGGTGGCGGGATGATTTTCACTTTCTATAAAGCACGGGGTTTAAGTGTCGGTGCGTCTTTGGTTGAAGAAGACAAATTAGAATTAGCTAAATCTTTAGAAGCGATCGCCAAAGAACGGGGTATTCAATTATTGTTGCCAACGGATGTGGTTATTGCTGATAAATTTGCGCCTGATGCGAATTCTAAAATCGTCAGTATCGAAAATATTCCCGATGGTTGGATGGGTTTAGATATTGGCCCTGATTCAATTAAGCTTTTTCAAGATGCCTTAGCTGATGTGCAAACCGTAATTTGGAATGGCCCAATGGGTGTTTTTGAATTTGATAAATTTGCCGCAGGAACTGACGCGATCGCGCACACATTAGCTGATTTAACTAAAAAAGGAGCGACTACTATTATTGGTGGTGGTGATTCTGTAGCAGCAGTAGAAAAAGTCGGTGTTGCTGAACAAATGAGCCATATTTCGACGGGTGGTGGAGCCAGCTTGGAATTACTTGAAGGAAAAGTTTTACCTGGTATTGAAGCTTTAGATGAAGCTTAATCCTGATTTTTAAGCAATTTTGAGTGATTACAATTTAATTTGAATAAGTAAGGGTGGACGGAATTGTTCACTCTTTTTTCTTGAAATTTGAGAAACTACTCCAATATTTTTTCTTTATTGTCTTTTTTTTGTTCTAATTTCCGCATTTTGTCCTTATTATACGCATCTGTCCCGTAAATAATCGCAGATACCCCTGCTAGAGATGCAACAACCGCTATAGCGACTTCTTTTTCTCCCTTAATAGCTAAACCCGTAGCAGAAATAAGAGCAGTCATAATTATAGTAAAACCAGCCGCAGTCCCTAATAATGAACGTTTATGACTACTTTTAGATATTTCTTTTTGAGTGTCTAAAATCAATTTTTCCTGTTCTATTTCAGCAAGTTCAACTTTTCGTTGATGTTCAATACCGTTAAAAACTTCGTCTAAATACCGAGCAGCAAATCCAGGCACAAGATCATCATAGGCTTTCAATTCATCAGGTGAGATCGGCCCCTCTCGATAGAAAACTTGTATGCCACTCGATTCTTTTTCCCTTTCTTTGGCAACTAACTCTGGTTTTAAAATTTCAGGTGCAATAGCATCAGTATCCTGACTTTGTTGATTTTCCATGAAAAATTTAGTGCTGTTTACAGGGTGATCGAACTGTTTTTACGAAATGATCGAGATTACCTTTGCTCTTTTTTAACCTGCAAACGCATCCGATTCCCAACAGTTGCCATTGTTTTGTTGATCTTTGCAGACGCTAACATAAATGCGCGATCGCCTTCTTTCAGTGGATCATAATCTTTTGCTTGAACGGAATCATGTTTTTCAGGGACGACGGAAACAACATCGAAATCATCTTTAATTCCACCAGAAATGTCAAAAATTCGGGTGATACCTTCTTTAAAAGAGGGAGTTCTATAGATTAATTTTGTTCTGTGTGACATAAATTTTAGGTTCTTTACTTTAACAAATCACTTGTAGGAAATTGAGTTATCTTGATTATACTTTTTAGCACGTGTTCTCGCTAAATTATTGTTTGTATCGATAGTTGACTTGCTGATCCCGTAACTTGGTTCATAAATTTTAAAGCTAATCATGAACGTTTATGATTGCTTTTAAATATTTCTTTTTGAGTATCTAAAACCAATTTTTTTTGTTCTACTTCCACTAATCCTGATTTTTAAACAGCTTTTAAGCTTTAAATTTCAATAACATTTAATCTCAGGAGTGGGCAATTCGTTCACTCTTTTTTTTGTCGAGTTGTTGTTATCCCGTTTGCGATCGCCGTAGAAAAATTAATAATTTAGGGATGAACACTGCCGTCGGGCATAATTGTTGCCGTTAAATTAATATCACTAATATTGCTATCGTGAAAATTAGCATTACGTAAATCGGCTCCTCGCAAAGAAGCATCCATCAAATTAGAATCTTGTAAATTCACACTTACTAATAAACTCCGATGCAGAAGTGCGTAATCTAAATTGGCATTTTTGAGAATCACACCCTGAAGTTTAGTTCCTTTGAGAATAGCCCCACTTAAATCGATTTGATTGGCTGATTTAGCGGATTTTCGTTTAATTTCAGCAAGATTGCCCGCACTCAAATTATTTTCTCGCATCACAGCCCTGGCTAAATTCACCCCTTTTAAATTGGCTCGGCTAAAATTAGCTCGTTGTAAAAAAGCTCCTTTAAAATTTGCATTACGCAATTGACTCTGACTTAAATCAGCTTTGTAAAGATTGCAATGATCAAGATTAGCTCCCCGTAAATCTGCTCCTGTTAAGTCAGCCCGACTCAAATTTGCACCCGACAAATCAACTCCACTGAGATCGGCCCCACTCAGATCGGCTCGATTCAAATTAGCTCCCGTTAAATCTGCTCCTAATAAAATTGCTTCACAAAGTGTTGCTCCTCTCAAGTCGGAATTGATGAAACGGGCTTGTTTGAGATTAGCATTGCTGAGATTTGTACCAACTAAAATGGCAGAAGTTAAGTCCACCCAACTCAGATCAGCATGGCTTAGATCGGCTCCAGTTAAATCTGCACAATTCAAATTAGCACCCATCAACCGCGCGTGAACCAAGTCGGCTCGATTGAGATTGCCATAACTCAAATTAGTCCCACTCAAGTTAGCCCAGTCTAGAGCGGCACGACTGAAATTAATTTCACTTAGATTCAGTTGAATAATATCAGCGTTTTGCAAATCTAATCGACTGAAATCTCTTGACCCTTGACTATATTGCCAGACCAGTCGCTCAATATCCATAAATCCTGTTTAGGCTTGGCTGGTTCGCAAAATGTGACCTTAGGCGATCGCAGACTTCCAGTTTAAATAGGGTAATTGGCGAGCAGTGGACTTGATATTTTCAATATTTTGCACTAATTGTCCACAACTATCCCAAGTTCCCGATATTATCATTTTTCTGGCTCCTTTATTCAGTTGAATAGGAATTTCCAAGCTTGGAGAGCGCAATATCATATTTTCCAGATCAACGGTAATAATTGCTTGAGAATCTTCTTCTAAAAGAATTTGCAGTTGTTTAACATGATCTTTGTCAGCCGTAAAACAGGGAACGCCATTGGCAATACAATTTCCGAAGAAAATTTCAGCAAAACTTTCGCCAACAATTGCCTGAATTCCCCATTTAAGGATGGCTTGGGGCGCGTGTTCACGACTGGAACCACAACCAAAATTGCCATTCACGACTAAAACTTTGGCTCCTTGATATTGAGGTAAATCAAAAGTATGCTTGCCTTGTAGTTGAATTCGATCATCTGCAAAAACACTTTTCTCCAAACCATCAAAGGTGACAGATCGTAAAAAGCGGGCAGGAATAATGCGATCGGTATCAATATCGTTACCTTTTAGGGGAATCGCTCGACCGATAATTTGTTTAACTTGACTCATAAATTTATTTTTGATATTTTGATATGTTGATGCGACAAAAAACGATAAATTAGATTGATTTGCAAGAATAGCAATTAACTAAAGTAACTCGAAAAGGAACTATTTTTTAAAGCCTTAAGAAGATTCTTAAGAAAATTTATTATGTGCGACCTAACGAAATACTTTTCCAGAAAAGCCCAACAAAGAAGAAAAAACCTTAAACAAGGATGTTTGGATTCTTTGATTTTGAATAAGGTATTTACCTATATGGGTAGCCAAAATCTGGCCCTATATTAACTTACAATAGCTTGTTTATGAGAATTGCTGATAATCTCTACATTTGTTCACCTCATACAATGGATCTAAGAGCAGGTTTTTGATCTGAGTATTGGGCTGAAACCGCCGCCACATAAATATAACCAATAAAAAATCTTAGTATATTTATCTGTCTTCTATTGAGTTTTTTTGAAATAAATAATATTAAATAAAAATAAACTTTCTATTGGTAAAAAGTATATATTTAATTAAAGCTTGTGGGGATTTTTAAGATAAATTTATTACTGTTAAATATTGTAACAAAAACAGTTATTGCATTTAGTAATTATAGGTGTTAACTAATCCCAAAATCTTGTTTATTTATCCTATTTTTAGGTATATTTTGATAATTGAAACCTATGTACAAGAAGTAAACAAATCTAAAATGTCCGTTCGTACTAGCCTAAAAGCGTCAAGTATTGATGGTGCTTTATCAACTGTTTTTAGTAATATCACAGGAGGCGTTTTACTCAGTAGTTTTTTGCTCGAATTAGGCGCGAGTCCTTTTGAAATTGGCATGGTGGCTTCTTTACCAATGTTGGCAAATCTCTTGCAACCATTAGGAGCATTTGTATCTAATAATTTCAATAGTCGTCATAATTATGGAATCTGGACATTTTTGCCGTCTCGACTACTCTGGCTAATTTTACTTATCTGCATTATTTTTAGAAATTTTAATGCTAATAGTTCCCAAGAAATTATTTATTTAACCTTGATTTTAGTAATAATTTCTAACATATTGGCTGCTCTAGGTAGTGCTTCTTGGATGAGTTGGTTAGCAGCATTAGTTCCACCTAAATTACGCGGTAGATATTACAGTATTCGTAGCATTGTTAGTAATATTACAGGACTTTTTTGTTTACCGATCGCTAGTTTTATTGTTTCTAATTGGCAAGAAGGAGTAATTGCTGGTTATGGCGTTGTTTTAAGTATTAGTATTGTAGCGGGTTTAGCGAGTTTATTCTGTCAGCAATTTATGATAGATATTAATCCTCAAATAGCAGGTAAAAAAGAAGAGCAAATCGAAAATTTGAAGGAGAAAAATCAAGATAATTTCTTTAATAGTTTGATAATTCCCTTTAAAGATCGCAATCTTCTTATTTTTTTAATTTATTTTGCTTTATGGGGATTTGCTGTTAATCTCAGCACGCCTTTTTTTAATCTTTATATGTTAGAAAATCTTGGTATAAATATAACTTCAGTAACTCTATTTAACAGTCTAAGTAATGGTGCAAATATGTTGATGCTATTAATTTGGGGGAGATTAAGCGATCGCATTGGAAATCGTCCTTTATTAATATTTGTAGGTTTGGCGATCGCAATTACACCTTTATTTTGGTTGTTAACTGGAATAGCTGAAATCCAAAGTCAATTATGGATATTTTTACTCATCTTTCATCTTTTTTTAGGAGGAACTTGGGCAGCGATCGACTTAGCAAATAACAATATCCAGATTGGAATTTCCCCAATTCAACATCATGCCAGCTTCTTTGCGATCATTTCTGCCACAACTGGTATCAGCAGCGCATTAGGAATAACGGTCGGTGGAATTTTAGTACAATACGCTCATTATGAAGGTTTTTTTGGCGTATTTTTTATCTCTGCAATTCTACGTTTAGTTGCACTTATTCCTTTGCTATTTGTCCATGAAGATCAAAGATAAAAAATAAATTTACTTAGATTTTCCAACTTAATCAGACTTACACAAATAAGATCATTTCAATTACTATTCCAAAAAAATTAGAGCTTTTAAAAAGACATATTTCTAACGTGATCGTCTCTTATTCCAAACTTAACCCGACTGGTATCCCAATCTAAATCACTATCTAATAACAATTGTTTAGAATTACTCAGCGTTGCCATTACCTCAAAAGCTCTCATAACAATTCCTCTCGTGATGAAACCAATATCATCATAGCAAAACCCTAAGTTAAGGCGATCGCGGTTCATTAAGTTAAGGGGCGATCGCTGACGACAATCAGAAAAATCTTAATCATTTTAACAGTCAAACTTTTTGATTTAAGATATAGATTTGCTGGGATAAGATCTCTTTTTATCGGGTTGGAGGGCGATCTGTCAATAATTCGCACAGGGCTGAAATGAAAGACTTTTCTTTTTTATCAATCTTTTTAGCATCTCATCTCTCACAGTATTGACTGAGCTTATTATTGCTTTCTTCAAATAAAAAAATAAGGTGCGCTATTAAGTTGTTAACGCACCCTGAATATGACTAATTTATAATTACAATGTTAAACAGACGTTACTAAACGAAAAGCCGCTCCTAAACCTGCGGACATTTCAGCAACAGTGATTTTACCGTCATGATCAATGTCTAAAGCATCAAAAACCGTATCAGTTCCAGCCCACTCTTCACGGGTAATAAATCCATCTCCATCTAAGTCATAAACATGGAAAATATCCTCTGCCGCGCAGCCAACAATTTCTGCACCTTCCAAACGAGTTAGCCGTTCTTCAAGCAGGTGTTCCAAGGCTTCTAGAGCTTTCGTAAATCCCGCAATTCCTTCCGCCAATTTTTCATTTGCCATCGCATTTTCAGCGTGCATTTTTTCAAACATGGCTTGATCCATTGCAATCTTTTCGATGCTTTGATCTACTTTTTCTGGGTCTAACTTACGAACAAGAGTTTCTTCTGTCGATCGCAATTGATCCAATAATTTAGGCGAAATGGTCAACAAGTCACAACCTGCTAATTCAACAATTTCACCAATATTACGGAAACTGGCTCCCATTACTTCGGTTTTGTGACCAAACTTTTTGTAATAATTATAAATCTGGGTAACAGACTGCACTCCTGGGTCTGCTGATGGAGAATATTCTTCACCTGTTTCTTTGACATACCAGTCCAAAATACGGCCCACAAAAGGAGAAATCAGGGTAATTCCCGCTTCTGCGCAGGCGATCGCTTGATGGAGTCCAAATAGTAGAGTTAGATTACAATGAATTCCCTCATTTTCTAGGACTTCTGCCGCTTTAATTCCTTCCCAAGTTGAGGCAATTTTAATCAAAATGCGATCGCGAGAAATCCCCGTAGATTCGTATTGACCAATTAAATAATGAGCTTTTTCAATCGTTGCTTTAGTATCATAAGAAAGTCGTGCATCAACTTCTGTAGAAACTCTTCCAGGCACAATTTCTAGAATTTTTAAACCAAAAGAAACTGCTAGACGATCAAAAGCCAGGGTCACAACCTCAGCGACAGACGCAGTGCTTCCCAATTCTTTGCGCGCATTTTTCAGAGTATCATCCACAATTTCTTGATATTGGGGCATTTGAGCCGCCGCCGTAATCAGAGAAGGATTGGTTGTGGCATCACGGGGCGTAAAGGTTTCGATCGCCTGAATATCGCCTGTATCTGCGACAACAACCGTCATGGTCTTGAGTTGATCCAGTAGATTTTGAGTCATAGTAAATCGAGAATAGGGCTAAACATTTTTACTATAAACTGATTTTTGTAATTAGTTAGAAATGTTCTCTTTTTTTATTTTAATCTTCTTAATAAGAAATTAACCTGATTGTTCAACCTTCTATCTTAAACATTGTTGAATCTGAAAAAAATCTTCAAAAAATATTTAGAAAATGCGATTTAATTCTTCTGTAAATCTTTTAAAATATGAGAAATATTATCTGATTTTATTACCATGAAAACTAATAACTCTTCTATAAAATTCTTAGTTGTTAATACTTTTTTGATTGAAGCATAGGGAATAATTTTATTTTCTCTTTTTCTAATGGCTCAACGCACTTAGTTAAAGTCTGATTTTATCTAAAAAGCTAATCGCGATCGGGTAAGATATACCAAGTGCAAATCAAGAAGATTCAAAAGCAAGGTAAAAAACCAACACTGCACCCCTACAATAAAAAACCCTTCAGATTATGTCCAGTGCGTCTTTAACCCTTTTGTGTTAAAATTTTTAAAGATTTTGTCATCGAGAGTCAATATAAGGCTCTAGATTTGCTCTTGGAGAATTATATGACCAGTAGTTACAGTGCCGATCAGATTCAAGTTTTAGAAGGACTAGAGCCAGTTCGTAAGCGTCCGGGGATGTATATCGGAACCACAGGGCCAAGAGGACTACATCACCTTGTCTATGAAGTAGTGGATAACTCTGTTGACGAAGCCTTGGCAGGTCATTGTACCCATATTGAAGTCGAGATAAATGCCGATGGTTCCGTCACGGTGACCGATGATGGTCGGGGAATTCCCACAGATACTCACCCCACAACAGGAAAATCGGCCCTCGAAACCGTCATGACTGTGCTACACGCAGGCGGAAAATTTGGCGGCGGCGGTTATAAAGTTTCGGGAGGATTGCATGGAGTCGGGATTTCTGTTGTTAACGCCCTTTCCGAGTGGGTAGAAGTTTTTGTCTGGCGAGAAGGCAAGGAACATCGACAACGCTTTGAAAAAGGGATTCCCGTCACGGAACTGGAAGCTACACCGAATACGGAACATTCTACGGGGACTCAGATTAGTTTTCTGCCTGATGTGGAAATTTTCAACGTCAGCATCGAGTTTGATTACGCAACGCTTTCTGGTCGGTTGCGCGAATTAGCCTATTTGAATGCAGGAGTAAAAATTACTTTCAGCGATCGCCGTCCCGCAGAACCCCACATCGAAACCTACTGTTATGAAGGCGGGATCAAAGAATACATCACCTACATGACCAAGGAAAAAGAAGCTCTCCACCCAGATGTGATTTATGTCTCTGGAGAGAAAAATAATGTTCAAGTAGAAGTTGCTTTTCAGTGGTGTATTGATGCCTACAGTGATAATGTTTTAGGCTTTGCCAATAATATTCGGACTATTGACGGCGGAACCCATTTAGATGGTTTAAAAGCGGTTCTTACTCGTACTATTAATAGCGTTGCTCGTAAGCGCAATAAAATAAAAGAAGCTGAATCCAATTTAGCAGGGGAAAATGTCCGTGAAGGCTTAACTGCCGTAATTTCAGTTAAAGTTCCCGATCCAGAATTTGAAGGACAAACGAAAACCAAATTAGGCAATACAGAAGTCCGAGGAATTGTTGACTCTTTAGTTGGCGAAACCTTGGGTGAATTTTTAGAATTCAATCCCCAGGTTGCTGATGCAATTATTGAAAAAGCAGTAACCGCTTTTAAGGCCGCAGAAGCTGCCCGTCGAGCCAGGGAATTAGTCCGCCGAAAATCGGTTTTAGAGTCCTCTACTTTACCTGGTAAATTGGCAGATTGTAGCTCCAGAAACCCTGAAGAATCAGAGATTTATATCGTGGAAGGGGATTCGGCGGGCGGTTGTTGGCATGGGGATATGTTAGTTGCTTTAGCTGATGGAAGAACGATTAGTTTTAAGCAATTAGTAGAGGAAGAGAAAGCGGGAATCCAAAACTTTTGTTATACGATTAAAGAGAATGGAAATATTTGCGTAGAGCGAATTATCAATGCACGTATTACCAAGAAAAATGCAACTGTTATCAAGGTTGTACTCGATAATAATGAAGAGTTAATTTGCACGCCTGATCATCCATTTATGTTGCGAGATGGTAGCTATAAACCAGCCATTGAATTGACCATTGATGATTCTCTGATGCCTTTGTATCGGAAATTTTCTGCAAAAAACATAAACGGTTCAGGATTAGATGGTTATGAGCTTTCTTGGAATCCAAAATATGATAAGTGGATCTATACGCATTTACTAGCTGATTTTTACAATTTAGAACATGAGATTTATCAAGCTTCTGAAGGTTCAGATCGCCATCATCTTGATTTCAACAAACGCAATAATAATCCAACTAATATTCAGCGTGTTCCAAGCGAGAAAAAGTATTTTGACTTAGATATCTATCAAAATTATCAGATTCAGACAAAAGATAAGTTTTCAACTAAAAATGAACAACAGGCAAAAGAAGTGATCGCAAACTATAATCATCGCATTGTTTCGATTGAACCTTTAACTGAAAAAATCGATGTATATGATATCGAAGTTCCCCATACCCATAACTTTGCTTTAGCCAGTGGAGTCTTTGTTCACAACAGCGCGAAACAAGGACGCGATCGCCGATTTCAGGCTATCTTACCGTTGCGCGGAAAGATATTAAACATTGAAAAAACCGATGATGCCAAGATTTATAAAAACACGGAAATTCAAGCCCTAATTACAGCCCTTGGATTAGGCATTAAAGGAGAAGAATTTAATGTTGCCCAATTGCGTTATCACCGCATTGTCATTATGAGCGTGGCGGGTGATGAACCAACTCTCGTGATGGACGATACTGGCAAAACTGAATTTGTCAAAATCGGAGAATTTATTGATGATTGTATCGAAGGCCGAAAAACCCCCGAACGCTATCAAGTTATTTCTTTTGATCCTAAGACAAATTTAACTCGATTTCGCCCTCTAAAAGCCGTCATTCGTCATGGTCATGAAGAGCCGATGTACGAAATCAAAACCCGTTATAATCGCTCCGTTAAAGTCACTTCTTCCCATAGTGTTTTTGTCTATAACCAAGGAGAAGTGAAACTTAAAAAAGGGAATGAAATTCAAGTAGGGGATCTGTTAGTCGCGAGTCGTCGTTTACCTCGTCCTGAACAACAACAAACACGGATAGATTTACTCAAAACTTTCTACCAGGCAGGTTTAACAAAATCTCTGTATTTACAAGGCGAATCAGTTCGACAGATTGCCAGTAAACGGGTTTTAGCCAAAGTAGAACGTCCTGATTTATTGAGTGAACCACGAGTACAATTAAAAGGCGAAGATTGGCAAGTTCTGATTCAGCAACGTCAAACTTCTCAAATTTCCCAAAAACAAGTGGCGACCTTGTGTGATGTCAAACAACCGATCACTGTTAGCCATTGGGAACGGGGAATTAATCATCCGACTTTGACTTCTTTTCTTAAATATCTAGATGCGATCGGTGGCAATGAACAAATTGTTTATGAAACCTTACCTTCTAAGCTAGAAAATTATCTCAATGAGAGTGATAACAGTAAAAATTCTCGTTGGCGAGAAGTCAGCAACTATAAACCGTTTGAAGCCTTTACCCCTAGCGAATTGATCGACTTAGATGACGATATTCAGTTAGTGCCTCAAGCTCATCTAGATAAAGCTTTTGCTCGTTACTTACCGATTACGCCCGAACTGCTTTGGTTTTTGGGTTGGTATGTCGCTGAAGGAACGTTAAGTCAACATCAAGTTAGTCTGAATTTAGGACAAAAAGATCAAGCTTTTATTCCCGAATTGAGTAAGGTGATCGCGTCTATCTTTGGAGAAACGCCCCGATGCTATGCTGATCCCGATAGTCAAGGCATTAAACTTTATTTCCATAGCGTTTTAGCCGCTCGCTTGTTAAAGGCTTGGAATCTGGCAGATGTAGCCCATCAAAAACAACTTCCCGATCTGGTTTTTAGCTTAAGTTCAGAACTTCAACTTAAGTTTCTGGAAGGTTATTTCCTCGGTGATGGAACGATTGGTAACAATCATCTTTCTATAACGACTAATTCCACTTCTGCTAAGGATGGATTACTCTATTTGTTGGGTCAATTAGGATTAATTGCCAGCCATTCTACTCACCAACCTTCAACAGCGATCTCGGCTCCCATTCAAACGCGTCATCCTTACTTTACGATTACAATCTGTGGCAAAGAACAGTTGGAACAATGCCGCACGATTTGGCAACGTCATCATCTGGCGAATTTATTGATTAATCATTTAGCTAACCCTACCCGCAAAGCTCAGGACTTTGTTCCTATTAGTGAAGATTTGATGGGATTGAAAGTGATTAGTAATCAAGAAATTGATCTCGTCGGGGACTATGTCTATGATTTTTCCGTTGAAGATGATGAAAACTTTGTTTGTGGTGTCGGTGGTGTGCTGGCTCACAATACCGATGCTGATGTCGATGGCGCGCACATCCGTACTTTATTACTGACCTTTTTCTATCGTTATCAACGGGATTTAGTCGATCAAGGTTACATTTATATTGCTTGTCCTCCTTTGTATAAACTGGAGCGTGGAAAAAATCATTTTTACTGTTATTCTGACCGAGAATTAAAACAGAAAATTAGTGAATTTCCTGCTAATGCGAGTTACACCATTCAACGCTTTAAAGGGTTAGGTGAAATGATGCCGACTCAACTTTGGGATACGACAATGAATCCCGAAACTCGTTCCATGAAACGGGTGGAAATTGATGATGCCGCCGCCGCCGATCTGATCTTTACGGTCTTAATGGGCGATCGCGTAGCTCCCCGTCGTGAGTTCATTGAAACCTACGGATCACGTTTGAATCTAACAGATCTGGATATTTAAAAAATAGCTAATAACTAAAACTTGGTCTTGTTG
>JANNLO010000086.1:0-5743 GCA_031396835.1 Snowella sp. SOY_38_metabat_116 | reverse complement strand
CCCAGAAAAACATCAAGGCTTAAGCCGTTCTATATTTATTGCTTCGAGAACTCATCTTGATAATCAAATACTTACAAATGAACTTATTCAACATCAGTCGAGACAGATATGACTAGAACCAAAACTAAATTAATAAACAATCTAAAATTCTTTTCAAGAAAAATCACGAGAGGAATTACCCGTAGATTAAAACTAGATCAAACTGTTTTTAAGAAAAATGCCCTTAAATTAGCAGAGGCAAAATCTAAGAATGAAGAATTTGTGGATCTGATGCCTGGAATAGAGCTACCAATGGTGATTCAGCCTGAAATGTACTTTGCTCGTACTGGATATAGCCAATACATCTTTGAGCCTGATTCGCTAGATTTTGTCCACGATCATCTAAAAACTGGGAATACCTTTTTGGATGTTGGTGCTAATATAGGCTATTTTTCGCTATTTTGTTCTAAAATAGTAGGCTCAAATGGTCGTGTTATTGCTTTTGAACCTGGAGATTTTGCCTTTAATTTATTGGCAAAAAATAAGAAGCTAAACAACTTTGATAATATAGATATTTATCAAGCTGGTTTTGGAGAAAAAAATGAGATTACAGAATTTAATTCAGGTTCTCCTGGAATGGAAGTATATAATTCATTAGGAAATATTGTTCATGCAGCCGCCGATCCCAATAAATTTAATAAAATTTTAATTCAACTTTTTGAAGGAACTGCGTGGCTAAAAAACAATCATGTTGATTATATTCATCTAATGAAATTAGATGTTGAAGGAGGAGAATATAATGTTCTTAAGGGAATGCTGGAAATGTTTCAGGAACAGAAAATTGCTTTACTTTTAATAGAGATTGTTTACGAGACTTCACAGGCTTTTGGTTATCATCCAAAAGATATTCTTTCTATGCTTAAAGAGTGTGGTTATGACTGGTTCAGATTACGTCCATTTGGTCGGCTTGAGCCTTTATTGGAAAATGATATTGGTAGTCCTGAAGATGGTCATATGTTTGTAGCTATATCAAAAAAATACAAGAATTTAAAGCATAAAAATTAAAGAATAAATATTATTTAAAAAAATTTTCCTATCTATTCAAAGAATGTCTAAAAAAAAAAAAACAATCGCGCTAGTTGATACTTTGTGGAATGGACATCATGCAATTTATTTAAAATTATTTGCCCAAACTTTATTAGAATTGGGCCATGAAGTTATCGTTCTTTGTCCTGCCCCTATAGAAATAAACCAATGGATAGCTGTTAACTGTCCAGATAAACAAAACTATTTCCACTCTTTTAAGCTAAATGAACCTAGATTAGTTAATTTACCATCAGAGAGTTTACAAATTGCGGCAATGAAACTGTCTCGCTGGCAACAACTTGCTCAGAATCTAAGGAAAATTTCTTCTAATTTAGGTAAATCAATCGACCTTACTTTTTTAGCTTTTCTTGATGCTTATGTTGGTACTTATATGAGTCCTTTGATCATAGATCGTATTTTTCCACACCCTTGGTCAGGCTTATATTTTCATCCCAATTTTCTACGATTAAAACTAAAGTATGAATCGATGCGTCTTGGTTTTTTAAATCCTCTTTCTTTATTTAATTCTATTTATTGTCCCGCTATTGCTTTGCTTGATGAAGGAGTAGTTAAAAAATTAACACAAAAAATCAATAAACCAATAATTACTTTTCCCGATTTTACTGATAATTCTTCACCAGAAATGGATTGTAGTTTAGTTAAACAAATTCTTATTAAAGCAGATGGAAGAAAAATCATTGGCTTGGTAGGTGGTCAAGACAAACGCAAGGGATTTCTTACCTTATTAAGAATTTCTCAAAAAGCTAATAGTTCTTGGTTTTTTATATTTATTGGAGAATTTATTGAAAGCACTTTTGATAAAAAAGAGCTTTTAGAAATCAAAAGTATTATTCAGAAAAATCCTGAAAATTGCTTGTTTAACTTAACGCGAATTCCGACTGAATCCCAATATAATGCAATCATTAAATCCTGTGATATTCTCTATTGTGTTCAAGAGAATTTTCTACATAGTTCTAATACTTTAACTAAGGCTGCTATTTTTAAGAAACCTGTAATTTCAGGAAATGATCATTGTATTGGAGAACGTGTTAAAGATTTTAATTTAGGATACAGAATAGAAACAGGAAACATTAATCAATGTGTTGATTTACTAGAGTCTGTTAATAAAGAATTTCTGATAGGTGAACTTTCTATTAAACCAAACTTTGAGAGTTATCAGAAACTCCATTCTATTGAGCAATTAAAGAGTCGTTTTCAGGAATTGTTAGATTTTTTTAAACCAAATTAATTTAGGTCATTGAGTGTTTTTATTTAAGCTTTTTAAATTATGTTACTCCAGGATTTAACCAGTATAAAATTTCTTGTTTTAATCTAAGTAAATCTTGAGAAAATGATTCTTTCATCCATTGTCCTACTGCATCCCAAGGCGTAAAAATTTCTCCCGCTTTCCAGTCAATTTCTTGTCCTAAGGGAGTTAAATGGTTTCCAGATAGGGTACAAAAAGCGATCATATTATTAAAGCGATCGCATAAAATGGGATTAAGAATTAGTGTTTGATCAATCTCATCATTCTTAAATTTAATCAAAAGATTACGACGAATTTCGTAATGATCAGTAATCAATTTTATGGTTTCTGCTGGTGAAGGATTAAATTCTAAATTAAGATTGGTCTTGAGATCAAATTGTTTTTTGACAGCATTAAACAGTTTATCAAACTCAAATTGGGCAAGCTGTTCTACTAGAGGAATGGCTCGACTAACGGGATAATTATTAAAAGAAATCAAAATATTTCCAGCCCTTTCAACATCATATAAACTGCCAATTAATAAATGTAATTTACAGCCCATACTATGACCAATTCCATAGATTGGAAGGTAGCCTCTGGATAAAATATTTCTAATTTGTAACCGTTCTACAATATTTTCAAAACGGTTTAAAACACTACGCGCGATCGCAGAATGGTCAAGTGTATTTACAAAAGGTGTTGCAATAACGGCATAACCTTGATTGCCGAGTTCTCCTAATAACCAGCGATAAGTCAGACTAGGAGCCGTTCCGACAAATGCTCCGCCCAAAAAATGAATGATTGCGATCGGTTGTCGCGGAATTAGTACCCAACTACCAGAAATTTCTTGCCATTGCATAAAGATTAATTTGTCTGTTTTTACTAACTTTTGCTCTTATTTCTGATTAAATCTGATTTATAGAAACTTGATTTCAGATCGTTTCTCAATTTCTAGACACACATCTTTTGGTACTTGACTAGCTACTCATCAAATACTGCTCTTCTATATTTTGCCAGAAAACCAAGTGACATAACAAAACTGTAATTTTATGACCTTTATTAAAATCCCCCAAGCCTAAAAAGATCAAGAGGGAATGATTTTAATAATTTAAAAGAATCGGAATTATTTACCCATTCCTAACTGTTGAGCCTTTTGATAGACCTTTCCTTCAGTTAACAAAGATGGCGCAATGACAACTTCTACTTGCTGCATTTCTTTGATGGTTTTAGCACCCAAAGTTCCCATGCTGGTTTTTAATGCTCCCAACAGGTTATGCGTTCCATCATCTAGCTTGGCAGGGCCAGTGAGAATTTCTTTAATAGTTCCAGTTGTTCCCACACTAATGCGAGTGCCTCTGGGTAAAACAGGACTAGGAGTTGCCATACCCCAATGATACCCACGACCAGGAGCTTCTGCAGAACGAGCGATCGGGGAACCAATCATCACCGCATCCGCACCGCAAGCGATACATTTACAAATATCACCCCCCGTAATAATGCCACCATCAGCAATAACTGGCACATAACGCCCTGTTTCTGCATAATAATCATCCCTAGCAGAGGCACAATCGGCGATCGCAGTAGCTTGAGGAACACCAACTCCTAAAACACCCCGCGAAGTACAAGCAGCACCTGGCCCAATGCCAACCAGAACAGCCGCCGCGCCTGTTTTCATTAAGCTTAAAGCCACTTCATAGGTGACGCAATTTCCCAAAATAACGGGCATGGGCATTTCTTGACAAAATTTACCCAAATCTAACTTAACCATCAATTCAGGTGAAAGATGATCAGTCGAAACAACGGTAGCTTGGATAAATACCAAATCAGCTTTCGCTTCAGCAACAATTTGTCCAAATTTAGCGGCTCCAGCAGGGGTTAAACTGACCGCAGCAATGCCACCTTGGGCTTTGATTTCAGCAATCCGTTTTTGAATAAGTGCAGGTTTAACGGGTTCAGCATAAAGTTCTTGCATTAAGCCAACAAATTCCCCTTTACCAACTGAAGTAATCCTGTCCAAAATAGGATTCGGGTCTTCGTAACGGGTTTGGATTCCTTCTAAATTCAGAACTCCTAATGCCCCTAATTCTGATAGCAATGCTGCCATTTTGCTATCTATTACCCCATCCATCGCACTGGCAATGATAGGAATTTCTCTTTCAATGCCACCGATTGTCCAACGTGTATCAGCTAAACTCGGATCTAAGGTACGCACTCCGGGGACTAGTGCAATTTCGTCGATGCCATAAGCTCGGCGGGCCGTTTTACCCCGTCCAATAGTAATATTCACGTTTTTATGATTTTTATCCCAAGGCTATTTTGCTTAGATTATCAAATTTTTTACATAATTGGTAATGATTTTTTTCCGAAGACCTTAAAATTAGGAATGAAAATAGAATTACTTTATTCCAGAAGAATTATATTCTTGAATATGGGCGATCGCGTTTCCTGAAGAGGCTAGGCTACCCCGCAGAACTTGAGTCGGCGCGATACTGAGTATGGACAATTGGTAAACAACTTTTGAAGGATGTTTAACAATTTTTGACGGCATCAGTCCAAATTTCCAAATAAAGACAATATTTTTCCAACAGATTAACAGAAAATTCCCTTAAATAGCAACATTCTGCTGAATCAGTACCTTATTTAAAATAACACTGAATTTTAAGGAATGCAGTAAAAATTAAAAAAAATCAGTCAAAAAATCGATAAAATGATAAGTAGCCAAAATAACTAAATCAATAGAAAATAGATCATGCCAACAACAGCCGATGATGTGTGGCAATTATTAGCTGAATTAGCGACTACCCAAAAAGAAACAGACCGACAAATTCAACAAATTAACGGAGAAATCCGTCAGTTAAGCAAAGAAATTGGTAATTTGGGTGGTAAATGGGGACGTTTTGTAGAAAATATGGTAGCACCCGCTTGTGAAACAATATTCTTAAAACGAGGTATTCCTGTTCATCAAGTCAGTCAACGGGTTAAAAAACGCTTGAATGGACAAACCCTAGAAATTGATGTCTTAGTAACCAATGAAAATCATGTTTTAGTGGTAGAAGTTAAGAGTAGTTTGGGAGTTAATGATGTCAAGGAACTAATTGAAGACTTAGGAAACTTTCGGCAATTTTTTCCTGAGTATAATCAAAAGCAACTCTATGGAGCCGTAGCAGGCATTGAAATTGAAGAAGGGGCTGATAAATATGCCTACCGTCAAGGCTTGTTTGTCTTAGCTCAAGCAGGGGAAACAGTTTCAATTTCAAATAATCTGGATTTTCAACCTAAAAATTGGTAGCTTGGCAGCAATTCTCATTATGAAAACAAGCTGGTAAAATGGTTGATAGAGGGATATTGTTAATGAAATCAGGATGATTATAATTTACTCAGGGCAGTAGATTTGAAAAAACTAGGCTCGTTCGACACAATTGTAGAATTTTT
>JANNLO010000078.1:0-14296 GCA_031396835.1 Snowella sp. SOY_38_metabat_116 | reverse complement strand
CGATCACACTCAAATTTAGGCGATCGCGTTTCTATTTGGCTGTAGTAGCAAGTAAACACGGATATCTCTCTCGTTTTAGTGATCGCATTTACGGTTACAGCTTAAAGTGCAATCTGGCTTCTGGTTAGCATTATCAGGGAAAAGTGATTCTGGGTTTCCTGTTGTCAACTCAGCCTACGAAGCGGCGATCGCACAAACCAATCCTACAGGAGCGGCTGGATATTCTTAAACAGAAATGAAATCAAACAAGGCAATCATTTGTTATCAGGGAAGGGTGATCGCTGTTAGCCGATTATTAATATAATATTAATTGAACTTAGAGGGAGACAAACCCATGACGGCATCCTATGAGCAAGACTATGGACTTTGGGCGGAGCAAATGGCAAATCTATTGGCTGCTGGTCGGTTTTCTGAGTTAGACATTAAGAATTTAGTCGAAGAGGTACGGGATTTGTCTAAACGGGAGCGCGATCGTTTACTCAGTAGTCTAAGATTAATTTTGCATCATTTATTAAAGTGGGACTATCAACCTAAACGGCGATCGCGCAGTTGGCTGGGAACGATTCAAAGGGAACGGGCTAATATTAGGCTGTATTTGGACGATAGCCCCAGTTTAAAGCGATATTTAACAGATGAAAGTATATTTAAACTCTATGCTGTTGCTTGTTCCGATGCCTTTAGAGAAACAGGATTAGAGTTTCCGCCCATTTGTCCGTATAGCATTGAGGCTATTTTAAATCGTTCTCTTCATTTGTCGGAACGATAGACTTAAAAAGACGAAAAGTGGACGGTTTTGTTTTGAAAGGCGATCGCGGTTTTGTTATTTATGGTGGGGCTAAGGGCGATCGCACTTAAAATCCATACCCTTATCGCTTTCTCATTTTAGTGATCCCATCTACGGTCATAGCTTAAATTGCAATCTAGGCTCTGGTTAGTACTAACAGAGAAAAGCGATTGCACTTTCAATTAATAGACTTGATCGTGATTACCAATATCAACAAAAACGGCTTTTTCTTCGTCTGTAAAATAAAAGATCACTCTTTGATTATACTCAATACTAAAACTCCAAAGTTCTTTAAGTTTACCTGATAATTTATGAGTTTTGAGAGATGGATCAAACGGATTTTCTTTGAATCTTTCTAGCTTTGTCCGAAATTTGCTTTCTAATTCATGGTTGCCTTGAAAACGTTTTTTGAAGGCTCGCTTAAAAGAGTCATCAAAACTAATTTCTATCATTATTCTAAAAACTGCATTAGTTGATCAATATCTGAGGAAAATTTTAGTTTTCCTTCTTTCTCGTTCTGTTTGGCTAATAAATAGTTTTGATAAATTTCGTCACGTTGCTCTTCTCTGAAAAATTGTTCCAAAAGAGATTGTATTTCTTCCTTTTCGCCCAATGATAAGGTTTTAATCGCTTCTACTACTTCACTAAAGGTCATATTTATCTCCTTAAAATTTTTATATTTTTGTTTCTATATATAGATAGTTTATCAGCGATCGCAGTCAAATTTAGGCGATCGCGTTTCTATTTTGCTGTATTAGCAAGTAAACAAGGATATCCCTCTCATTTTAGCCATCGCATTCACGGTTACAGCTTAAAGTGCAATCTGTTTAAAAAATTTTGTCTTAAGCCTTTTCATATGCAGTAGTAAAATCATCTCGTGAGATACCAGCTTGAGTGCAAATACTCCTTAATGTAGAGCTTTTAATTTGCTTGTGATTCGGTAGCGTTAAAGGTGTTGTTGTTCCATCCAAATTTTTTCTAATCATAGAAATATGCTCTTTTTCCCTAACGATTGAAAATCCAAATTGTTCAAGGACTTTGATAACTTTGGCTTTAGGGGCATCAACGGGAAATTTTGCCATTAGACCATTGCCTCTGCGACGAAAGCTTCTAAGACAGATGAGTCAGCTTCGAGAACTGATTCTCCAAAGGTTTCAAGGTGAAAAGCGATCGCCGATCGCACATCATTAAGCGCATCTTCATAGGTATCACCTTCGCCGACTACTACGCCTTGAATTCCCAATGGATAGGCAATATAGCCATCAGGATGCTTTTCTACAACGATTTTAATGGATTTCATAGATTGTTGATAGTTTACAGGGATGTCTTGATCCTATCTCATTTTCTAGATGGCTTTAATAATGATACTGGCGATCGCTTCTAACTCAAAACCGATACACGGATCGCATTCTCATTTTAGCCCTGCGATCGCCGATTCTTGGTTTTGGTATAACGGTGTAGTTAGACCATCCTCACTGATAACTTTCTACTGCGTCACAATGCTTCAACTCTAACAAGACCGCCCTCGATCGCATCTATCCGCAATCCATAACTATAGAGTAGTGACATTCCAATCAAAGGGTCAGTCTCTGATTCAGCAACATCAATTTCCCGAAACTGTCCATCCCAGATAATTGTTACTGAGTACAGATCAAACAGAGTTTCGCTACCGTCACCCAAGGTCACAATATCAGAAGCGTTCCATGACAAATCAAGAGCGGTAATGATTGAGGACGGCAAAGTGAGAAAACCGTTGAATCCTGTATCAATCACAGCATCAATAACCTGCCTTTGTCCATTCGTATTACCCACAATCAACGGAAGTGTTGCTTCACATCGCCGATTCACAACTCCTTGCATCATTTGGGTTTCACCAAACTCCGTGAGCCAAAGTGATAAACAGCGCGATGTCCAATGCGGATGACCCAAGGTTGAGCATCAGGATATCGCTTGAACAATTGGTTAGTTGCTGGCAAAATGTGGTCGGCGACTTCAAAAGCTCCAGTTTCAATATCGATCGCTACGATCTTACCTGTATTGCCAGATTCTACTTGCTGCTGAATGCTGGATTCGTAGAGTGCTTGCCCGCGTCGAGCTAACTCTTCTTTGCTATAACGTCGTTGGCGAACTGCCATAGATTTGACCTCGTTGCGACTTGACCCATTTATTTTAGCTTGGAAAGTAGCGATCGCATCTACGGTTCAGCTTAAAGTGCAATCTGGCTTCTGGTTAGTGCTAACAGAGAAACGTGATTCTGGGTTTCTTATTGTCAACCCAGCCTACAGCGATATGCGATCGCACTGGCAACTAATTTACATATTGCATTAAGCTTAAGCGATAAAGATCGGATAGGCATAGGTTTCCACTCGATTAGACAGCTTAACATCAGGCAACTCATCAAGTAACACATCACTATAAGGTGTTCCTGTAGCGCGTATTCGGTATAAGACTGTAATGCTGCGTCTAGCCCCTTGCTGAACCTCTAGCTCTTCAACGAGTTCCAAAGGCTCCTTATAGGGAAAGTCAAATTGAGAGCCAAATTTATCACTTATTATCCTAGACCGAGATTGAAGATCGGCTGCAAATAACATCAAAGCAGAATAGCCAGACCATTTATTCCAAGGCGTATCGTTATTCTGGTTATAATCCTCAATCAGCACTAAGGATCCATGAGGGGCATAGCGAGATTGGGTTTCCAACCAATTTGCAGGAGAAATCCATAGAGCGACATCTGAACTGTTATCACTTGGCAATAGCGCAGAAAAAGGAATGACAACTCTTACAGCTTCACAAGTTTCTAAATAAAATACTGAGTCACCTCTCCATTTAGGTCTTTGTTCTGATAATTCATGTTTTGTTCTGAGATAATCTACGAGTATGTCTAATTTCTCATGTGTAGTTAAAGGTCTGATATGCTTTGCCTGTGCTCCCCCAGCCTTTGGACCTGTAATAGAAAGCTCTACAGACCACTGTGGAATTTTATCAAAGGTTATTGGTGAGCGAATCTGCTCAATGTAGGTATTAAGACGCTTTTCGTCAACATACAGATACTCAGATAAAGATGACATTGGATGATCGCCCTATTGTTGATAATAATTTTAACTCAGAAGTAATTCTCTGGCAAGATCGCCAATAATCCGTTTAAATACCTCAGCATTATTTAAACCCTGAGACAAAATCAAAGAACCTTGCACCAAAATAACTGCTTTTTCAGCTTGCTGTTTCGCCACATTTGCCTCCATTCCCTCTGCGATTAAAACCGCCGCGATCGCCGATATCCAAGTTTCAAATAATTGTTGAACCTATTCAGCCGCCTAGCAATGGTTCAAGGTATGATCAATCAAAACCTTGGGAAAGCAATGCTCATAACGCCACTATATGCAGCGATTTTCGGCTTAATGTTTGTTGGGCTGAGTATTCGGATACTTTTACTGAGGCGGAAATTTGGAATCGCGATCGGTTACGGAAATCAGGCCGTTCTAGCAAGAGCCAGTCGAGTTCATTCAAATTTTGCTGAATACGTCCCTATTTCCCTAATTTTAATTTATTTTTTAGAAAATCAGGGTTTGGCTAGTACCTGGATTCATTCATCTTGTATTGCCCTCCTTTTAGGACGAATGATTCATGGCTATGGAGTCAGTCAAGTAGATGAAAAATTGATATATCGAATTATTGGAATGTCTTTGACTTTTATAGTAATTATTTCCACATCCCTAAGACTTTTGATCAACTATCTTTTTAAGATGTGATATGAGGAGCTAATTTTATGCCCCGTCAATGCTACGAGTTTAATGCTTTGGACGCGATCGCTGATTTCAGTTAATTTACCGAAACTCTTTCTATTCACCCTTATTAAAAAATCAAAAAAATGGAAACTAAACCACCGCTCCCACCTTTTACCCTAGAAACCGCCAAAGCCAAAGTACAAGCGGCAGAAAATGCTTGGAATACCCGCGATCCAGAGCGCGTTGCCTTGGCTTATACAGAAAACTCAGAATGGCGTAATCGCTCCGAATTTTTTAGCGGACGGGTAATGATTAAGGAATTTCTCCAACGCAAATGGGAAAAAGAACTCGATTATCGGCTGAAAAAAGAACTCTGGTGCTTTATGGAGAATCGCATTGCAGTGAGATTTGAATATGAGTGGCACGATCAATCAGGTTGCTGGTATCGAGCCTGTGGCAATGAAAACTGGGAATTTGCAGAAAATGGGTTGATGATGCGTCGATTTGCCAGTATTAATGATGTTCCTATTCTTGAATCTGAACGGAAGTTTCGCTGGGAACGTCCCCCATCTAACACCTAATACTCAGCTTAAATATAGGGTTCGGTTCGTGTTACTAGGTGGGTGTTGTTGAATCAAGATATGAATGATAATTTTGCACATATCCAAAGAACAGTTTGAGATTGGATTTTTCAAATGAAATAAAAAAGTGTTCATAGCCCAAATCAGCAAAGCTATCATCTCATAATTTTACCTTTTTTTGCTTCCCCAACCCACATAGTACAAATATATTATGCCGTCCCTTGAGTTAACCTGCGGAATGGAGGTTAGATGCGATCGCCTTGTTCTTAATTGCAATAGAGTCTTCTCATAGAGATCAGAAAATAGTATAAATGTAGATAATTCTGGTTGACGCACATAAAATCCTTTTGCTCGCAAATATTCGTGTTTTGGGAGCGGAATTTTAGTAGGTATCACCTTGGCTCTTTTTGCTGGTATTGTCAAATTATTCGGCTTTTTCCCCAAACCATAATTTTAATTTTCATGAATAAACCGCTTATTGTCGGGATTAGTGGAGCTTCGGGATTGATTTATGCAGTCCGCGCACTCAAATTTTTGTTAGCAGCAGATTACTCAGTGGAGTTGGTGGCATCAAAAGCAACCTATCAAGTTTGGCAAGCCGAACAATCGATCCGAATGCCCTCTGAACCCGATCAACAAGAACTTTTTTGGCGATCGCAAGCAGGAGTAGATAGTTTAGGAAAGCTTCGTTGTCACCGTTGGGGAGATGTGGGAGCCGCGATCGCGAGTGGTTCGTTTCGGACAATGGGCATGGTGATTATTCCCTGTAGCATGAGTACGGTAGCAAAATTAGCAGCAGGTCTAAGCTCAGATTTATTGGAACGGGCAGCAGATGTTCAATTAAAAGAAGGTCGTCCTTTGGTAATTGTGCCGCGTGAAACTCCGTTTAGTCTGATTCATTTACGCAATTTAACGACGCTTGCCGAAGCTAATGTCAGAATTGTTCCTGCTATTCCCGCTTGGTATCATAATCCCCAAACTATTGAAGATTTAGTCGATTTTGTTATCGCTCGCACATTAGATCAATTAGATATTGATTGTGTTCCTATCAATCGTTGGCAAGGAAATTAATCGTTTAGTTTTCTGATTTTTTGCTATTAATATTTTCTGTAAATCCTAACAATAAAACTTACTCCATCATGCTATTAAAAAAATCAATTGTTTGTTTTAAAACCTGAATAAAACGATCAATTTCTTCATAAGTATTATAAAAAGATAAACTAGCTCTGGCACTGCCTGACGCATTAAAAAGACGGTGTAAAGGTTGGGTGCAATGATGCCCTGAACGAATGGCAATACCATCATGATCTAAGAGAGTCGATAAATCACTTGCATGAATATCTTCCACATTAAAAGAAGCTAACGCCGCCCGTCCTTGACCTTTTTTATTAGGTTTTGGCCCATAGATTTTTAATTGGGGAATCTCTATTAATTGCTCAAATAAATAAGCAGTTAATTCCATTTCGTAGGTGTGAATATTATCCATTCCTAAATTGGTTAAATAATCCACTGCCGCACCAAGCGCGATCGCTTCTCCAATGGCAGGAGTTCCTGCTTCAAACTTATGGGGTAATTCTCCAACGGTAAAATGATCAAAATAGACTTCAGAAATCATTTCTCCTCCTCCAAAAAAGGGCGGCATTTCTGTTAATAAAGCTTGTTTGCCATAGAGAAAACCAATACCAGTGGGCGCACACATTTTATGACCACTAGCAACTAACCAATCACAATCAATTGCCTGAACATCAAGGGGATAATGGGGCGCACTTTGACAGGCATCAATTAATACTTTCGCACCAACTTTATGGGCTAGTTTCGTGATTTCTTCAACAGGATTAATACAACCCAGAGTATTAGAAATATGAACAACCGTAACTAACTTGGTTTTCTCGGATAAAAGGGTTTTAAATTGTGCTAAATTAAATTCTTCATTTTCATCTAATTCCACATATTTAATAATTGCTCCCGTTTTATCAGCAATCATTCGCCAAGGAACTAAATTACTATGGTGTTCCATTACGGAAGTAATAATTTCATCACCTGTTTTAAGAAAATTCAAACCCCAACTATAAGCAACTAAATTAATCGCTTCCGTTGCATTACGAGTATAAATAATTTCTTGACGCGATCGCGCATTAATAAATTGAGCAACTTTATCCCTGGCTCCTTCATAAGCGTCTGTCGCTCTAGTACTTAAAGTATGCGCTCCTCGATGAACATTAGCGTTATCATTCTGATAGTAATTGAGTAAACTATTAAGAACGGCTAATGGCTTTTGGGAAGTTGCGGCGTTATCAAAATAAATTAAAGGATTTCCATTTATTTGTTGATTCAAAATCGGAAAATCTGCACGAACTTTATCAGCAATCGTTCTTTGTTGAGTGATAATCATAGGATTAGTTGATAATTGATAGTTAATAATTGATATAGGGGTGTTTATAAGCTATGGGCAAGAGGTTTAAGCCCGTTGTTAATCAAGTTTTAGCTATAACTCACTGGTACGAATATCGCTATAGTGAATAATTAGTGTTTGTAAAATTCCCCTTAATAAAAACTAAATTGTTCGACAAGAAATACACTGACGTAAACGTTTTTGTAAAGAATTTAAAGAGATTTTATCTAGAATTTCTCCTGCAAAGGCATCAATTAATAAATGACGGGCATCATAATCATTTAATCCCCGACTACGGAGGTAAAAGACTTCATCAGCTTCTAATTGACTAACGGTTGCGCCATGAGAACATTTAACATTATCAGCCGTGATTTGTAATTCTGGTTTGGTATTAACTCTGGCTTTTGAAGATAACACTAAATTACGATTTAATTGGATAGCATTCGTCATTTGAGCGGCTTTAGGAACGAAGACTTTGCCACTAAAAATAGCGTGGGAATATTCATCCACAATACACTTATGAAGTTGATTAGTTTTACCATGAGGATGACGTAAATAAATCGCACTGTGGGTATCAGAAACCTGTCTTCCAGCAATAATAGTTAGTCCATTAAGATTAGTTTCTGTTTGTTCTCCTTGTTGAAAAATATCCAGATTATGACGATAAAATTTCGCACCTAAGTTAAAGTCATAATTGGTGTAAGAACTATTTTTGGATTGCGCGATCGCGGTTTTTGCAATATGAAAACTATCTCCAGATTCCCGTTGATTGCGGATGTGATTAATTTGGGAATTTTCTGCTAAATAAATTTCCGTAACGACATTACTAAGATAGGGTTTTTGTTGGGGGCGATCGGTGCAATTTGTTGTCACTGCTCCGTAGGATTCAACAATAGAAAAATTAGAATTGGGTTCAGCAATTACTAAAACTCTTGATTGGATTAAGCTAGGAATTGAGTCAACAACAGATAAAAATAAGAGATGAATGGGAGTTTCAAGAGTTACATCCGAACCAATCCAGGCGATCGCCAAATCACTGAATCCTGCCGTATTTAAAGCAGTAAAAAATTCGTTTGAACCTTCTTGTTGTCCTAAATAATGAGTAAGTTTTACTTTTTGAGCATCAGGCAAATCACTCAAATTACCCAGATAAACGCGATCATCTAAAGCTGTTAAAGCCTTTGTATTAGAGAATTCTGGGGAATAAATTCCATTAATAAAAACGATACGACTTTGTTGTGCTTCTTCTAAAATAAACTGATTTATAATATCGGTTGTTAAGTTGGCTTTTTGAGCAACTTGAAAATCAATTTTAAGTAACTCTGAAATATCTGTAAATTGCCATTCTTCATCTCGTTTATTAGGGAATTTAGACTGAGCTAAAACAGACATTGCCGTTTGTTTTAAATCTGTTAAAAAATCTGACTGAATTACTGATCTTTTACTCTCAGATTGCCTTACTAATTCGCCTAAAAATTTGTCTTCTAGAGATCTTACTGGTTCATTTTTTAACACAACTGTTGTGGTCATTTTGGTTAATTCCTAATACTAAAAATAAATTAGTTAATGACAATTTAAACTGCGGCTAAAGCTTTTTCATCCAAGAAATCATAACCTTTTGCTTCTAGTTTATGGGCTAATTCCTTATCTCCACTGAGAACAATGCGACCGTCATACATAACATGAACAAAGTCAGGTTCAATATATTCCAATAATCGTTGATAATGGGTAATAATAATACAAGCATTGTCATTACTTTTTAATTGATTAACGCCACTGGAAACAATTCTCAAAGCATCAATATCCAATCCCGAATCAATCTCATCTAAAATTGATAAAGTCGGTTCTAAGATTGCCATTTGGAGAATTTCGTTGCGTTTCTTTTCACCGCCCGAAAAACCTTCATTCAAACTACGGTCTAAAAAACTGGGATTCATCTGTACAATGTCTAGTTTTTCGTTAACTAAATCTTCAAAATCAAAGTTATCTAATTCTTCTAATCCTAAATGTTTCTGTTTGGCATTATAGGCAATTCGTAAAAAATCTAAGTTACTAACTCCAGGAATTTCTAAAGGATATTGAAACGCTAAAAAGATTCCCGCTAAAGCCCTTTGTTCGGGTTCTTTATCTAATAAATTTTCATTTTTATAGAGAATTTCTCCACCTGTAATTTCATAGTCAGGATGACCAGTTAAGACTTTAGAAAATGTACTTTTTCCTGAACCATTACGTCCCATAATGGCATGGATTTCTCCTGCTTTTACCTCCAGGTTTAATCCTTTTAAAATGGGAGTTCCTTCGACATTGGCGGTTAGATTTTTGACAGATAAGATAGTATCGCTCATGAGTTAATTGATAATTAATAATTGATAATGAACATTTATTTGGTAGGGGCGTATTGTGTACGCCCAATAGGAGTTAACCTACGGCTCCTTCGAGTTTTAGGCTGAGTAATTTATCGGCTTCCGAGGCAAATTCCATTGGTAATTCATTGAGAACATCTTTACAGAAGCCACTGACTAAAAGGGAAACTGCATTTTCTTCTGAAATTCCCCGTTGAGCAAAGTAAAATAATTGATCTTCACCAATTTTAGAAGTGGAAGCTTCATGTTCTACTTTCGCCGTATTGTTATCGACTTGAATATAGGGAAAAGTATTAGCTTCGGCGTTATCACCAATGAGCATAGAATCGCATTGAGAATAATTTCTGGCTCCCTTAGCATTCGGCCCCATTTTCACTAAACCGCGATAACTATTTTGGGAATTCCCAGCAGAAATACCTTTAGAAATAATGGTACTTCTGGTATTTTTGCCGATGTGAATCATCTTGGTTCCCGTATCTGCTTGTTGTTTATTATTGGTAAGTGCGATCGAATAAAATTCTCCGACGGAATTATCACCAACTAAGACGCAACTGGGATATTTCCAAGTAATAGCAGAACCTGTTTCCACTTGAGTCCAAGAAATTTTGGAATTAACACCTTTACATAACCCACGTTTGGTGACGAAATTGTAAATTCCACCCTTGCCATTTTCATCGCCAGCGTACCAATTTTGTACCGTTGAATATTTAATATCGGCATTATCTAAAGCGACTAATTCAACAACGGCGGCATGAAGTTGATTACTATCATACATGGGGGCTGTACAACCTTCTAAATAACTAACGGAAGCTCCATCTTCGGCGATAATTAAGGTTCTTTCAAACTGTCCTGTATCTCCATTATTAATGCGGAAATAAGTGGATAATTCCATCGGACATTTAACACCTTTGGGAATAAAAACGAATGATCCATCACTAAAAACTGCCGCATTTAAAGCCGCAAAATAATTGTCAGCCGTCGGAACAACACTTCCTAAATATTTTTTGACTAATTCAGGATGTTCTTGTAAGGCTTCAGAAATTGAACAGAAGATTACGCCGTCTTCAGCTAATTTTTTCTTAAACGTTGTACCAATAGAAACACTATCAAAAATCGCATCTACGGCCACATTACTTAATCGCTTTTGTTCTGATAAAGGAATGCCTAATTTTTCAAAGGTTTCTAACAGCGTGGGATCGACTTCATCTAAACTTCCTAACTTTTCTTTTTGTTGTTTCGGCGCAGAATAATAAATAATATTTTGGTAATCGATCGCGGGATAATGAACATGAGACCAGGTTGGTTCGGTCATTTTTAACCAGTGTCGGTAAGCTTTCAGACGAAACTCCAACATAAATTCGGGTTCGTTTTTTTTACTGGAAATGAGACGAACAACATCTTCACTCAGACCTTTGGGAATAGTGTCCGATTCAATGTCTGTGATGAAACCGTATTTGTAGGGTTGGTTGACGAGGGTTTTAACTGTTGTCGCGCTCATTAGATCGGTGTTCTCCCGTATGGCTGTATTCACCTCAAAACATTTCCCCTTATAGGTTTGATGATGAGAGATAAAATTTAAAATAATAGTTTTTCAAGGATAGCGGTACTTAAACAACGTTTTTATTGTTTAACTATATTCTACAATAGATTAACAATGGGTTAGTTGTCAAAGTTGGTAAAATATTTTAATTGGCTAACAAGTGGGCTAAGCTGATTCAAATTTTATTAAATTTCACTAAACAGATGCCCCGCTTCCATTGACTCTAATTAGTAAATTGACTTTGTTATTTTTCTATTTTCTCTCTTTTTGGGCGATCGCTATGAATATTACTCAATCCCTTTCCACAAAAGAGGATATCCTCAATTATTTGCTTAAGGTGGAGCAAACAACGGCTCAAGAATTGGCTAATTTGTTAGAAATTAGTCCCCAAGCGATTCGTCGTCATCTTAAAGATCTAGAAACTGAAGGCGTAATTGAGCATCGATCTATTCAAGAAGGAATGGGAAGACCTCAATATTTTTATCATCTCAATAAACAAGGACGCGATCGCTTTCCCAATCGTTATGGCGAATTTGCGGTTTCGTTTTTGGATACTTTGATGGAAACTGTCGGGGAAAAGCAAGTCGGAGAAGTTTTAAAAAAACAGTGGGAACGCAAAGCTGATGAATATCGCCAACGCATTGGAGCAGGAAGTTTGCAAACAAGGGTTGAAAAATTGATGGAATTACGACGAGAAGAGGGTTATATGGCAGAAGTACATGATTTTGATCAGAATGCCCCAGAATTAAAAACCACAGAAAAATTTATTTTAGCGGAACATCACTGTGCGATCGCAGAAGTTGCAGAATCTTATCCAACAGTTTGCGGTCATGAACTAGAAATGTTTGAAGCAGTTCTCCCTGATTGCACGATCAAAAGAACCCACTGGATTAACAATGGTGAAAATAGTTGTGGATATTTAATTCAATTAAAATCTTAATTTTGCTTGAAACAGTCTAAATATAATTGAAGTGAGCCAAAAGATTTAATTTCTTCATGCCCTAATCATCATGCAATTGTTCAGAGAGTTGATCCAACTTATACCCTCAAGAAGTGAAAGAATAAATAAATAAATAAATAAATAAATAATCCTCTTTCCAATTTACAAAAATAAACTGCGATCGCCTCAGAATATAAATCGCCTATGTTACGATAATTAGGCAAATTCACAAAATGCCAATGCGATGCGCCATATTTCTACTTCGGATGTAAGAAAAGATTTTGCTATTGTGGAGAAAATAAAGCTATGGAAATCAGCTTCGATCCTGCTAAAAATGAGAAGAATATCCATGAGCGTGGTCTTTCGTTTGAGCGAGCAGTAGAGTTTGATTTTCAAGGAGCAATCTTTCTTGTAGATAGCCGTTACAATTATGAAGAAATTCGCTATATTTCAGTCGGTTATCTGGAAAGACGATTACACATCCTTTGTTTTACAGAAACTCCAACTGGCATCCGTGTTATCAGCTTTCGTAAAGCAAACGCAAGAGAGGCAAAAAAGTATGAAAAATCAAAAATTATTGACTAACATAGAAGGTGAAGTTCAAGAATTGACGGAAGAAGATTTTATTTCTGCTGTGCCGTTTTCTACTTTGCCAGAAACACTAAAAAACAAGCTGGCGGCTCTTGATGCTCAACAAGTACCAATCAAGGAAAGTCTAACGCTTCAACTGTCCCAAGATGTGGTGCAAAGATTTCAGGCTACTGGTATGGAGAGTTCAGACAAGGAAGATTATGAAGCAAAGGAAAAGGCCTTTTACAATGCGATGATAAGTGCATGGCTTAATACGAGGCTTGAACGTGATAAGCAGTTGTTGGGTTTATCAGTTACAGCCATTGGATTGTTGGTTACTTTGCTAAGAACCGTTGGCGTTTCAAACTATTTACAGGTAGTCTTTTTTTGTCTTGCACTTTCGGCTTTTCTGATTACTGTCATATCAGTCATTTATATTTTAGGTGAGAACTCTACACATATTGAAAAGGTGCTAGAGAATTCTGAAACCGAAAGTAAAACTTTGACTCGCCTAGATAAAGCGGCTGGGATTAGTTTTATTTTAGGTATGGTATTGATTGTTATAATCGGTATACATTCGGCCGTAATTAACTTAAGTGAAAAAGGAACAAGTATGAGCCAAGGAAAATCGTCTGATACTCAACGTCAGTCCGTAACGGCTGAGGAGCGTAGTCTGAATGGAGTTGCCAAGCTACGTCCTCAACCCCCAAGGGATTCTCAGACAACTCCTAGTCCAGCAAATTCCTCAGCGACTTCAGATGGGAATGGATCTAGTAGTGCAGGTCAATCGGGTAATGGTAGCTGATACTGCATCAGAACCCTAGTGCGGTGATTTTCCGAAGCATTTTGGGTGAGGTACAAAGACATCGGCAACCTCTGACCAGACTCCTTAGACATGGCGATCGCCCTCTTATCATTTATTCACTGCGATCGCCCTTTTTCCAACTTACAAAGATAAACAGCGATCGCCCCTTTGCCTATTTACAAAAATAAACAGCGATCGCCTATTGCTAATTCAGAAAATAAAAAAAGGGCAGTTGTTAACCACCCTTCAAATCTAGAACAAATTTATTAACTTAGAGAGCATTACCACGAGGTAAAACTTCTTCAGGGAAAATAAAGTTTTCGTGGGGTTGATCTTGCGGAGACATCCAAGCTCGCATTCCTTCATTTAACAAAATGTTTTTGGTATAGAAGGTTTCAAATTCGGGATCTTCAGCAGCACGTAATTCTTGGGAAACAAAGTCATAGGCACGCAGATTTAAAGCTAAACCAACGATACCAATAGAACTCATCCACAAGCCCGTTACAGGGACGAACAACATGAAAAAGTGTAACCAACGTTTGTTAGAGAAAGCAATTCCAAAGATTTGTGACCAAAAACGGTTTGCTGTCACCATT
>JANNLO010000057.1:0-4425 GCA_031396835.1 Snowella sp. SOY_38_metabat_116 | reverse complement strand
CAATATAAAAAGGTCACATCTTTTTAACTAAAGTTAACGAGAGAATAAGGCTTTCAGCGAAAAAGGTCACATCTTTTCAAAAAAGCTTGACTTTTGCAACTACTTAATGTGTAGAAAAATCAGTCACGAAAAAGCGATCGCACCTTCCTGCAAATAGAAAAACGCGATCGCATTTTATTGAAGTTTAAAAAGTGGTGACCAAAATTTAGAGCGACAAACTCTGCTGTAACTCCTGCTCAGATAAACCTGTCACCTGAGCAATTTGAGCCAAAGACATACCCAACTGAAAAAGCTGTTGCCCAACCTTGAGTTTACCTTCTCGCTCACCCTCTTGACGACCCTCTTGACGGCCCTCTTGACGACCTTCTTGTAAAATTTCCTGATAGAAAGCTGATTCTTTCATGATGTCATTCCTTAAAATTGTTGTAATCATTTCAGGTTTCATCACTAATCCTGCGAATACTGCCGTTGCAGCCATAAGATTAGCCCTCACCCGTTGGTCTTCTATTTTATCTAATTCCTTGGCAACCTCCCGTAACCGTATTAGTTTCTCCTCACTTTTGCTTAATATTGCCAACGGTAATAACCCTCCTTTTTTTAAAAATACCTCTGAAGATTGTTCCCAAAGACGAATTACTCGATAACGATGAATTGTTTCTCCGAGTTGAAAACTGTCCTGATAAACAAAGGGTGATTTCGTTGGTTTTAGATAAATCACTACTTGGTGCATGGTTTTATTCGGAAAACGACGATAAACCCGCACTCGATAATCCAACATCCGAAAACCCATTTTTTCGTCAGGTTCGGTTTGAAATTCGAGATGTAAAACTAAATCTTCTGATTGCTCCAAAATTAGGGAATCTGCGCGAATGGGTTCTAAAGATAATTCTGTTGGACTCAGTTTCGTTAAGGTAACGGGACGACCCAGTAACCAAGTCGCATAATCTCCAGAGAAGTTTTCGGCGAGAAATTTGCAGATATTATCAAACATGGATAAATTTTAACATTTACGCGATCGCTTCTCTTCTAGAAACATTTCTCAACGGTTTCAAGTGCTTTCGGCTAAGATGGTAAAGCTAGTCTTTTCGCCGATCCTAAATTATGCCCCTGCCCATTGTTGCTATTGTTGGCCGACCGAATGTCGGTAAATCTACCCTTGTTAATCGTCTTGCTGGAAATCAACAGGCAATTGTCCACGATGAACCTGGGATTACCCGCGATCGCACTTACCAACCCTCCTATTGGCAAGACCGAGAATTTCAAGTGGTTGATACGGGCGGCTTAGTCTTTGACGATGATAGTGAATTTTTGCCCATGATTCGTGAACAGGCAATGTTAGCTCTTTCAGAAGCGAGTGCTGCTATTTTTGTGGTAGATGGACAAGAAGGGCCAACTCCTAGTGATCAAGAAATTGCCCAGTGGTTGCGTCAACAAAAAGTTCCTGTTCTTTTAGCTGTCAATAAATGCGAATCTCCAGATCAAGGAATGATTCAAGCCGCACAATTTTGGGAATTAGGACTGGGTGAACCCTACGCGATTTCTTCAATTCATGGAAACGGTACTGGTGAATTATTAGATGAATTGATTACTTTTTTACCGATTGTTGATCCCGATTCCGAACCTGATGAAATTAAAGTGGCGATTATTGGTCGTCCTAATGTGGGTAAATCTAGTTTACTCAATGCCTTAACAGGAGAACAACGCGCGATTGTTAGCCCGATTGCAGGAACCACCAGAGACACAATTGACATGATTATTGAGCGGGGAGAAACTCGCTATCGTTTGATTGATACTGCGGGAATTCGTCGTAAAAAGAATGTGGAATATGGAGCCGAATTTTTTAGTATTAACCGTGCTTTTAAAGCCATTCGTCGAGCCGATATTATTCTCTTTGTTTTAGATGTTTTGGATGGTGTGACGGAACAAGACCTTAAATTAGCGGGAAGAATTACAGAAGAAGGTCGCGCTGTTATTTTGATTGTCAATAAATGGGATGCTGTTGAAAAAGATGCTTTCACGATTTATGAATATCAAAAAGATTTAATGGCTCGTCTTTATTTTATGGAATGGGCAGAAATGATGTTTGTCAGTGCCATGACTGGTCAACGGGTGCAAAGTATTCTGGATGCAGTGGAAAAAGCCAATACGGAATATAGTCGTCGAGTCAGTACGGCAGTTATTAATGATGTTCTAGAAGAAGCTGTGAGTTGGCATTCTCCTCCCACAACTCGTCAGGGCAAACAGGGCAAAATTTATTACGGAACTCAGGTCACAACCCAACCGCCAACGATCGCCTTATTTGTCAATGATCCTAAACGTTTTAACGAAAATTACAAACGCTATATCGAGAGTCAATTTCGTAAACAACTTGGATTTAAGGGAACACCGATTCGACTATTATGGCGGGGCAAAAAAGTCCGTGAAAACGAACCTGGCCCTAACCGCGCTGCTAAAGTTTAAGATTCTCAAACAAAACTTAATTCAATTTGCAACACTTTAATTTTAATTCAATTCGTCTTGGTGAGTTGTCTTAGTTTGAGACCGGTTTTTATTTTTTAAGATTAATAATTTATTTTAAAAGCATCTTAATAACGACAATAAAGCTAAGAATTTCTATAGGATCTGGACTGGTTACATTAAAGTCTTGATTAGCTATAATTTTTAACTGTTTACTTGGATAGTGACAGTTTTTCAACTTACTAACTAGACCCGTGACTCGTGAATAATTGATGTTAGGATAAAATGCGTGAGGAACCTTTTTAGAAACACTCAGTCTAATTTGTTTGATCAATTCATCTGGGAAAGTAAATCTTAAAAGTTTCGTTTTTCATTAGGACAGCCTGCTCGAACAAATGAGCTAAGTTTTCCTAATCTAAACTAAATAATATTAAAAAATGAGTTGATTAAGATACACTATTAATCGCGTTTACTCGCATTGACGGTGAGGAGTTTTTGGTCTTGAGTCTTTATTCACAATATCTATACACTTGTCCGAGGTTTTGAAAGCATGAATTCATTAATCCGTTGGGGTACGACACTGGGATTGGTTAGTAGCGTGGTATTGACCACTATGGTGGGGCAAACCTTAAAAGTTTTAGCTCTTCCTGCTGATGAAGTTGTCAAGATCCTACAGGGCGTTCCTGTTTTTACTCTTGCCGATGGTCAGGGTGCTCCTCTGGTTGCAGTTGATAATAATAAAAAAGTAACTGGAATTTTTGTGAGTCAGCAAGAAGCACAAAAGTTTTTTCAGCAATTAAAGAAAGATAAACCCGATATTGCGAGTAAAGTTACGGTTCAGCCTGTTTCTTTGGGTGAGGTCTATAAACTGGCACTTGCTAACGCGAATAAACCTGATTCGTTAAACTTTGCCTATGTTCCTGTGCCTGCTGAAGTGATTATTGCGACAAAGTTATTGACGGCGGCTGGACAAAAATATGAGGGAGGCGTTCCGCTTTATGTGGCTCGTGGTGGCAAGGAGCAGGGTTATCTAACTATTCAACAAAATAATGAACAGGTGATTCCTTTTTTCTTTGAAGAAAAGCAAATTCAAGAAATGGTCGCTCGTTTTAAAAAAGAAAAACCAGATCTGGCTTCGACGATCAAAATTGATGTTGTTGCTCTCGAAAATGTGATGGGAACATTACAAAAAAGTGATGATAAAATGCTCAAAAATATCCGTATTGTGCCTTCGGAAGAATCGTTAAAGTTTATCCAAACGACTATTCAGAGTCAGCCAAAGCAAGCTCCTGATAATACTAAAACGCCCAATAAAAAATAATTAGCAAGATGGGTGAAAGTGGTTTTTGAGATTTCTGGTCAAGAATTAGCGATCTGGCGAGATCAAGCCCAACAAAATGCGATCGCCAAGGAAATTGCTCCTGAGGAAGTGGATTGGCTCCTCCAGATTTGGACGGATCTTGACAAACTTTCCCTTCGTTTAGGATCTTTTCAGACGCGATCGCCGATTTTTTTGGTTCAACCATTGGCTGTTCTCAATCAGTTGTGGCAAAAACGTCTGGAAGAAAACTGCCCGATTCAGTATTTGGCGGAAGTTGCTCCTTGGCGTGATTTTGTCTTAAAAGTCTCTCCTTCTGTGTTGATTCCTCGTCCTGAAACGGAATTAATTATTGATTGGATTGCTCAAGAAATCTTGATAAATCCTCAACTTGCCGAGGGAAATTGGGTTGATCTAGGAACAGGAAGTGGCGCGATCGCGTTAGGAATGGCTCGTCTTTTAAATAAAGTAAATAAAGTGAAAATTTTTGCAGTGGATCATAGTTTAGATGCTTTGGCGATCGCCAAGGAAAATGCTTTAAATTATCAATTAATAGATCATATTCAGTTTTATCATGGTTCTTGGTGGCAACCTTTAACGCATTTGCAAAAACAAGTTCAGGGAATGGTTTCTAATCCGCCTTATATTCC
>JANNLO010000107.1:0-7443 GCA_031396835.1 Snowella sp. SOY_38_metabat_116 | reverse complement strand
GTGAACATTTATATTTAGGAATTTCCCTTGCACCAGCTCAAGAACTTTATTATTATTTTCTACATCAAAAATTAATCCCTAATGATTTTAAAAGTTACACAAGCCACAATTTTTCTTGGACACAAACTTATTTATCTCAGTTATTAAAATTAGGAGAAATCTTAGCAATTGATGTTAGCTTTATTGATAATTTAGCAGTCAAAAAAGAATAAATTTTTTCGGTTTAATCAAGGTAATATTCAATAATTGTGCTAGTACTTTCTTTTTTAAGATTAAATTAGGGAATATTTGGGGTTAGTTGAACTTGAGAAAATTTCATTGTTAAAACCTCGTCATCCTCATGGTGTTTTAAAATGTAGATTATTAAATCAGCTTTTTTCATTGCTCAAAGTTGTTTTTCATTGGAGTTACACGACTTTATCAGAGAAAAATTGAAGTTAGGAGAACAATATTTTGTTGCGTGGGACAAACCCTACAACTATATATTGATACTAGATTTTTTAGAATCGCACAAAATATTTTTAGTTAATTCACCCTTGTGTGCAGAGATTCCACCTAACCTGATAAAGCTTAAAGTTGATAATGTTCAAGACTCCAACTACGACCTATGGGATAAATGATATTTTGCCAATTAATAGGAGCTGTCATTTGATCTTGATCACCTTGTAGACGACACCTCATAAAAGAAACGCCTTGCTTAATTCCATTTTTGATGATGAAATCATAGGCTGGATCATTGCATACCATAGCAATCGCTTGATATTTTTTAAAGCTTTGATTGGAAATAATGTGTTCCTCTATTGACGGCCAAACCATATCAACATCAAACATTTTAATTGCACATTTTTGGTTACCAATATTGACAATATTAGGTTCAACATACGCACCTCTCCAAAATTCTAGACATCGAAAAGCAAATACGTCTATATCTTTATCACCTCCAAACCCAGGGAATCCAGTCAATTCATTATTGGTTAGAGTCGATGTTGGGTATTATCCCAAGCATGGACAGGTTTTGAGTCACCCCGAATCTTGGGGGGGATTTACACCCTCATCAAAAAGACAGTTATCATCTAGGGTGTTCTCTAGAAGCCAATGTTTATAAGGGTTTAAAGCCTATTTCGCACTGAACGAACCGCACTAAGATTAATAATCTAGATCAAGTTTTTTCGATGCAAATTTTTCTTTTGGATTCTGTTCACAATTTATAGATTTAAATTAATATTATTGATTCATTTTACTATTCCAAAATAATCTAATCAACAAGTAAAAATAGAGTCCGAGAGTTGTTGTTATTTCTTGTCGTTTTTCATTTAATTCATAATATGGGAATATTGACAGTTATTGAAATATCAAAGCTTTACCTTTTACTTGATCAAAAAACTTATTGCGCTCAAAAACTATCTGCCCATTAACAATAGTAAAAACTGGCCAACCCGTTAAACTCCAGCCTTCAAACGGACTCCAACCACATTTTGTTTGTAATTCCTCTCGCAAAACAGGATGATATTGATTTAAATCAACTAGAACTAAATCGGCATCATAACCCACTGCGATCGCACCTTTATTAGGGATTTTATAAGCTTTAGCAACAGCAGTTGACATCCAATTTGCTACTTGAGCAACAGTACATTTTCCTTGCATTGCTTGGGTCAACATTATCGGTAAAGCTGTTTCAACACCAGGCATTCCTGAAGGTGATTGGGGATAAGGTTTAGCTTTTTCTTCTAAAGTGTGTGGCGCATGATCAGTTGCAATAAAATCAATTACGCCATCGCGCAAAGCTTGCCAAAGAATATCATTATTTTGGGGCGATCGCAGGGGAGGATTCATTTGAGCAAGGGTTCCAATTTGAGCATAAGCATCAGTGTTTAAAACCAAATGTTGAGGTGTAACTTCTGCCGTTACCCAGTCTGGTTTATTATTCCGTAAATATTCCGCTTCAATACCTGTTGAAAGGTGGAGAATATGCAGCCGACGTTGATATTTTTTTGAAAGTTTAAGGGCTAATTTTGTAGCATTCAAAGCCGTTTCTTCATCTTGAATTTGGGAATGAATTGCTGGGTCAGTATTACCTAAAAATAATTTTCGTCTTTCCAAAATTCGCGCTTGATCTTCAGCATGAACTGCAATCAGACGTTCTCCCTCTGCAAAAATCGGTTCTAATATTTCTTCCTCACTCACCAATAAAGCACCATGAGCCGAACCCATAAAAATTTTAATCCCGCAACTCGGTTTAGCCTCACGTAAATCAGGTAAATTTTCTGGTGTTGCCCCAATAAAAAAACCGTAATTTACCAAGGATTTCGACTCAGCCCGTTGTAGCTTATCATTTAACCGTTCCTGGTTAATTGTCAAAGGATTAGTATTGGGCATTTCTAGAAAACTGGTCACACCTCCTCTAGCACAAGCTCGACTAGCAGTGGACAAATTTTCCTTATGCTCCAGTCCCGGTTCACGGAAATGAACTTGGGGATCAATCACACCAGGCAACAAAGTTAATCCCGTTGCATCTATGGTTGTACTAACTTGAACATCCGTTATACTGGGAGATATTTGTTGAATCTTTCCCCCATCAATGAGAACATCCCCCTGCAAAAACTCACCATTAGGCAAGAGAATTCGTGCTTGGCGAACCAACAATTGTGATGGACAAATCATAATTTTTTCCTTAATCTAAAAATATTCTTATCATTCCATTATCTTTTATTTAGTTAAACTTAGAAAACATAAGATCTTCTGTGCCACAGTTAATTTGTACCCACCTTTATTTTTTTGTAGTAGCCCAATCATGACGCGAAGCTTGGATCAAAAGCCAGTAAAAACGACCAGACCCGATCCCGAAAATCCTTGGTTAGAAGCCTTTAAAACCATCGTTACAGCAGGTATTTTGGCTCTTGGGATTCGCACATTTGTGGCTGAGGCTCGTTATATTCCTTCATCTTCAATGGAACCCACCCTTTTGATTAACGATCGCCTGATTATTGAAAAGATTAGTTATCATTTGCATGAACCAAAACGCGGTGATGTAGTTGTTTTTAATCCCACCAAAGCTTTGCAAGAAAGAAACTTTAAAGATGCGTTTATTAAAAGAATTATTGGTTTGCCTCGCGATACTGTCAAAGTCTCGAAAGGAATTGTTTATGTCAACGGTGGCAAGTTATCAGAAGATTATATTGCTCAAAAACCTGATTATGAGTTCGGCCCAGTGACAGTTCCTGGCGGTCAATATTTAGTTTTAGGAGATAATCGCAATAATAGTTATGATTCCCATTACTGGGGATTTGTGCCAAAAGAGAAATTAATTGGTCGCGCTCTTTTTCGTTTTTGGCCGTTTGATCGTTTGGGAATGTTAAATGAAAAATCAGGAGAACAACCCACCCCAGCCAATGATCCTAGCCGTAATACGGTCAAATCTTTTAAGTAAATATTGTCAAAAATTAAGGGATTTGATGGGTTTAAAATTTGAATTTGTTTAAAAAAAATCATCTTTTAATTAATCTTTACAAATTGACTGACTGACTAATTGCGTTAAAATGTTTTTAGAATACTGAAAATAACAAAACACTTAAAATTATGAGCTTATTAGGAAATATTATTTGGTTGATTTTTGGTGGTTTCTTAGCAGGAATTGGTTACATTTTAGGTGGAATTTTAGCCTGTTTAACTATTATTGGTATTCCTTTTGGGCAACAGGCGATTAAATTAGGGGTAGCAACAATGACTCCCTTTGGCCGCGAAATTGTGCCGACTCCCGAAGCTGGTGATACTCTGAATATGATTTTAAATATTGTTTGGATTTTAGTGATTGGTTGGGGAATTGCAGTCACTCATTTAACTTCAGCCGCAATCCTCGCCGTCACGATTATTGGGATTCCTTTTGCACTACAGCATATCAAATTGATTCCTTTAGCTTTGTTTCCTTTTGGTCGAGAACTTCGTTAATTTTTTGCGTAAATTCAGCAACTTGAATCTTGAATCGGCGATCGCCAAATTAATTTCTATGAAGTTAATTCCTGCTAAAAAATAGTTTGAGTTTAAAGTTTCTTCAACAAAATTAAAGTTACTTTAAAACATTTGTAAAAACGAATCTCTAAAAAATTAGGGAGGAAAAACTTAATCAATAAAATTTTATATCCTCCCCTAAAATTCAGATAAAAATTATTTAACAATCTGCACAGGCATCACCAAATAAGTCATCTTTAATCCACCCAAAGGCGTAAAAATTACGGGCTGATTACCTTCATTCAACTTCATTTGGATCTCACCACTGGGTAAGGCTCTTAATCCGTCCATCAGATATTTCACATTGAAGGCAATATCTCCACTTTCGCCGCTAATTTCAGCAGGCAGAGATTCCCGTGCATTGCCCAAATCCTGAGCTTCTACGGATAAGGTCAATTGGCTATCGGGAGTATTCAGGGAAAATTTCACCAAATTATTTTTTTGGTCAGCTAAAACAGAAACCCGTTCCAAACCACTCAGCAAACGTTTGCGCTCCATGCTAATTGTGCGACTAAACTGACGGGGAATTAACTGATGATAAGCGGGATAAGCTCCTTCTAATTTACGACTGGTGAGACGTTGATCACCCAATTCAAAAATTACCTGGGTTTCATCCACACAAAGGGAAACCAAATCACTATCGGCGCGTATTGATAACATTCGTTCTAGTTCTCGTAAAGCTCTAGCGGGAATAGTTACAGAGAAATCTTCTAAATTACTGGCTTGAACTTTTTCTTCTCCTTCTTCGGTTTCCACTTGAGTTGGGGTTTCCACGACAGCCAAACGATGACCATCCGTTGCCGCAAATTCTAAACTATCAGCCGATCCTTTTAAATGAATCCCTGTTAAAACTTGTTTAGTTTCATCCGTACTTGCCGCAAATAAAGTGCCTCTCAAACCTTCATTTAAAGCACCAACGGGTAACATGAGTGGTGAATCTTCATTAACTGTAGGTAATTCAGGAAATTCATCGGCAGTTAATCCGCGAATTTGGAATCTTCCAGAGACAGAAGTTAATGTTGCTAAGATGCTTTCTCCTGCTTCTTTGTCTTCATCAATGGAAAGCGTTAATTCTCCTTCGGGTAATTTGGAAACAATATCTCCTAATAATTTTGCGGGTAAGGTAACTTTTCCGCTTTCAGGAACATCTGCCACAAAACTGGTGTGAATGCCTAAACTCAGATCAAAGGCAGTTAAACTAACTCGACCTTTTTCATCTGCCACCAAAAGAACATTCCCTAAAACAGGATGAGTTGGACGAGACGAAACAGCACGACTGACAAGGGATAGATTGGTGTTGAAATCACTTTGACTACAAATAAATTTCATGACTCGTTAACGGAATATTATTGGCGCAGATCGATTGTACGCTCTTATTGGGGTTGCTTGGTTGTGGATTAAATTTGCTTGTTAAGATCAGGTTGTGGAAAAACTGTGGAAAATCGGCTTAACAATGTTTATTTTTAATTGCTTAGAAAACAATAATAGACTAGGAAAGGTTAAATATACAGAACTTTTTCTTGAATTAGTTATCAATTTTTAATTAATGGATTTACAAAAAGTTTTCCACAGCCAGACTAAAAGTATCTTAAATAAATCAATGCTTGAACAATTAAGATTACTTATCATCAATAAAAAACTAGGTTTCAGTCATTCATCAAAATAAATTCTAGTTTAAAGATTAGATTTTCTTGTCACAACGAATTTCGATCATAAAACCATCGGGATCATAAAAATAGATGCCTCTGCCTGTTGGTCGGGTGACAGGGCCGTGATCAATGACAACTTGATGGGATTCCAGAACCGCGATCGCCGCCTCAAAATCTTCTGGAAAAATATCAAAGGCAAGATGATTGGCACGAGTAAAAACTTGAGTTGGATCGGGGTGGGGCGCGGATAAATCAGGTTCCCAAAAAAGATCAATAATAGCTCCATCAGGAGTCATAAAATTTGCGACTTTTCCTTGCTCAACAAGAGTTTTTAAGGTTAAGGGAACTGAATCACCAGTTAATTCTTTTAAACCTAAAATTTGACCATAAAAATATTTAGAAAGATCCATGTTTTTAACATTAAAAGCAATATGATGAATTTTTCTTAGGGTTCCGTGAGCCAGACAGGGAAGTTGAGTTTTCATAATAGTATTTAAAAGGAATAATTAATTTTATGTTAGTTAAATTTAGTTAAATTTTCAGAAATATTTGTATTATTTTATACTGGTTTTTCAGAATATTTAATAACGCTGGGAATACGTTCTAAAATTTTAGCGGCGATCGCTTCTGGAGTTTCGTCAAGTTCTATAGAAATCCGTAAATCAGCCTCTTGATATAAAAATTTTCTTTCTATTAATAAGGTTTCTAATTTACTAAGAAGTTCATTCGTTTTTAACAAAGGACGAGTGTCATCTTCGGCAAGTCGTTCTAGCAAAAGAGGAATCGGTGCATCTAACCAAATGATTATTCCATGCCTTAAATAGCTCCAATTTACGGGACGCAGCACAATTCCGCCACCTGTCGCAATCACACTTCGAGTATAAGCTGATAATTCTCCTAGAACCTGACTTTCTAGACCTCGAAAAAACACTTCTCCATCTTCTGCAAACAAGTTATTAATACTTTTTTGAGCTACTCTTTCAATCAAAATATCAGTGTCAAAAAAACGATAGTTTAATTGTTGAGACAACACTTTACCCACCGTTGTTTTTCCTGTTCCCATCATGCCGATAAAATAGATATTTAAGTTCTGCAATAAATCGTTCATAACAATCTTTATATAATAGTTTTAGCTTATTTATTTTAGCGTTCATTCAAACTTAAGTATCAAGTAATTGATCATTTTTATTTAGGCTACAAGAGATATAAGATTAGCATTATATTTTTATCAAGATGATAGCAATTGGAGATAAAATTTCAAGCTTAAAAAGTTAGTTTAAATAAAGGTTTTCTTATTTTTGTTTAAATAATTGTTGAACCATAGTCGGAAGATTTAAAATTTCTGCCCAAAGTTTTTCGGGACTAATGCCAAAAGCAAATTGTAAAACCAAGACAATTAAGGCAATGCTAATAGCTGTTTTTAAGCTAACTTTAATAACATTTAATAACCAACCAAAGACCAACCAAGCAACGATCGCCGCCCCAATTAAAAGAACAATTTGCATAGCTTTAGATTTATCTGATTTTATAATATTTATTTTAACTAATGGCAATCAGCCGATCGCCGTTTTGGAGAGATTGACTGACATTAAGCAGTGTTTTGCGCGCCCATTCATCCGCGAACAAAATATCCTGTAAACTGAGATTAGAAATATTTGGAGTTGTGAAGCGATCGCAGGTTGTTTCAATCAAACGAGGAATATCCAAAAAGCTAATCTTTTCATCTAAAAATAAGGCAACAGCTTGTTCATTGGCCGCATTCAAAACCGCAGGCATAGCTCCTCCAGCA
>JANNLO010000007.1:0-24090 GCA_031396835.1 Snowella sp. SOY_38_metabat_116 | reverse complement strand
ATGTAATTGTGCATTACACAGGTCTTCATTGCTTCGGCGAGACTGATTGGGATCAAGCATCAAACTCTGATGAACCTTACTTGATCCTCAGTATTTCGACTCCTGAACGTTCTGCAACTCTTTTGAGCCAAATTTATCAAGATGTTGACGCTGGTGAAGCTCGTCCCGACCTGATGGAGCTATATCGTGGGAAGCCCTATGGTATTAATTTGGGTGTTGTTTTAATGGAGAGTGATTTCGGCGATCCCAATGTTTATCGTGCTGATGTCGAAAGGGTTGTTATGGAGGTTCATAATGCAGGAACAGTTGCATTGAAATTCATTCCAGTTGTTGGCCCAGTTATCGCGGCGATCGCAGGCCCCGCACTCGGATCACTCATGCCCTTGATCGCAGGAGCAATCAATAATCTATTTGACTTTGGAGATGATCGTATCGACGGAACAACTGTAACTCTTTCTGCCAAACAAATGGTTCTTTTGGCGGCAAGAACTAATAATTCAGGATTTAATGGGATCGGATTCAAATTTGAAACGCCTCTCATGTCTGGACTTGGAGCCAGCTACAAAGCATATTTTGGAATAATTCCAGCCTAGAATTTGAACTTGTAATTGTGGGTCAGGATTTGTGAAGTTGAAACTCACCTTTTCTCTTTACTTATTATTTACAGCACTTACCATGAGCTTAACGTACAGTTATTTTCTACAAGCCTTACTGAGTAAGTTTTTCCGCTTTTTGTCTGTACTGAGTGATCAAGCAAAGTGCTGTAGTTATTTGATGTTAATCTAGCTTTTTATTTCTCCCTTTTTAATAATTTTACAAGGGGAGATTTTTCGCGTTCCATACTCCGAATTAACGCGTTTAATTGTTGTTGTAAATACTCAATATTCTTCGTCTGTTCTCCATATCGCCAACTCACATAAGCCAAAGAGATTTCTTCAATAATTTCTAATCTTTCTGTTGGTAATTTTTCTCGTAAAGATTCCAGATATTCTATCGGAGTTTGGGCAAAGTTTTTAGGATAATTCTGACTTTTAAGTACTTTTAATAATTGTTGATAAATTCTGGCCATGGGCGGTAATTTAGCGAGACGACGACGCTCAAACCAATGTTTTACTTGTTGCCAACTAATCCAACCGAAAAAACCCGTTGTGATCGCGCCAATTAAACCCAATAAAGCACCCAATAAACTGCCTGAAACAAAACTCCAGAGCCAACCTAAAAAGCCAAAGAAAGTTTGAATAATATTTGTCCAAAATAAACTGAAAAAATTAGTCACAGGCGAAGGTAACCATCCCGCCACCCAATTCCAAATTTGTTTTAGAACTCCAAAATTTCCTTCATCTTCAAAGGAAGGGGGAAATAATTCATGTCCTGGAATGGGATCAAAGGCAAACCAACCAAAATCTGGGAAATAAACCTCAGTTAAAGCGTAAGCATCGGTATTTCGCGCTAAATAATATCCTGTAAAAGGATTAAATTGACCAGCAGAAAAACCCACCGTTAAACGAGAAGGAATGCCAAGCGATCGCAACATGACGGTTAATACAGTTGAAAAGTGATCGGGATAACCACCTTTAAATTTAAATAAAAAGGCTTCGACTAAATCATCATTTTTGTCAAGATAGGGCAGATCTGTCCGAATTTGATAATTTTGTTTTAAAGATTGGGCTAAAAATAAGGCGGCTTCATAAACTGAGGTGATGGGCTGAGGTGATTTAGATAGTAATTCGATCGCTTTTTGGCGGACTTGATCATTAATTTCAGGAGGAATTTGTAAAAAACGTTTTTTAATGGCCGCACTATATTCTGTCCTTGCTTGACGTAATCGGGTGCGATCGCGGTAAGGAACTTCAGAAATGACGGTATAAGTTAAACCTTCCACCAATCCCACTGGCGATCGCAAACTATTATTGGCATCCAAACCAATTTCTTTTGTCGGAAAATAAATAGATTTAGGAACAGCTAAATTGGGAATAACATTGGGCAACTCTTTCACTGCCGTATAAGTCTGAATAATTCGCTTGCTTTCTCCAAAACTAGAATTAGGAAAAAGATCGAACCGATATGACCAGGGCGATCTGCTGACTTTGCTAATATTTTGATCCCCGCTAATTTCCCAACCTTGCCCTGTATAACGATCAAACGATAAAGCTTGCCAAAAACCAGGAGCTTGGGAACGAATTCGCAAAACTATTTGGGGTTTCATTTCTCCCCGCAAATTTTGATTCATTTTGCTGTTAAAGCCGTAGTAGAAAGTATCATCCATCAAACCCGCACCCTTAGTGGAACTATTTCCGCCGCCGCTTAGCCCGCCCTGACCTTCTTTGACATAGCCAGGGTTGATCAACTCTTTGTTTTGATCATTAAATCCTTTATTTTTAATATTAGTCGGGCCGCCAACGGGAAAGCTCTGGAGTTGATAGCTGGGAAAGCGGGGCATGATGGCAAAAATTGTCAGTCCCAAAGCTAAAGTAATTCCTAAAATGGCAATTAATTTTTTGGGATAAAGAGCCGAATAATCGTTTTTTTTACCGATGTTTGCTTTGTTTTTTGGTGTTTTCTGATTAAACCAAGCTATTCCTAATTCGATTTTTTCTAATCCCAGACGAGAACGATAATCTAATACTAAAACAGGTAATGCGATCGCCAAAAATAGCAATAAAAACGGCGCAAAAGCCATTGTTTGAGAAACAGTTCCTGCAACCCCTAATAAAATTAAACCAATCACCATTGAATAGCCCAAATCCTTACGGCGCGGCAAGTCAAAACTGTGGAGAACCTGCAACTGTACCAATAATCCTGCTAAAGTTGTCCGACTATCATTCAAGTTAACAACCAGATTGCCAAGAAAAACAAAGAGAACTCCCAACATGGCGATCGCCAACAAAAACTTTAAGGTAATATTGCGATAGCTCCGACGATACCAACTAAAAACCGCACCCACAAAACTCAGGGGAATCGCCCAGAGACTCCAAGTATTTTCAGTGGCAACATCATTGGCAATCATTCCAACAATGACTAAAAGTTGTACCAACACCCGAAAAATAACGGATTCTTCAGTTTTAGAAAGAGGCATTGCATCTATTCGCTGTTGAATCTGCTCAAACCAACGATATTTAGGGGTTACAGGGTTTGCCATTAGCTTTTGGGGAAATGAAGAAGAGAATATTCAAGAAAGTCAGATCTATTTAATTTTATAGTTACTAGTTTAAGCTTAAAAAAAATTTGTTTTTCAAAGATAATCTTTGGTGCATCAAAAAAAGATTTTGCAGATATCTCATCTTCGCGCGCTTAAGGGGTGTTATGTTTGGTCTTTCTTGATCAGGCTTAATTCTTTTCATTTTTTCGACAATTTTATCTTTTTTATTCCTATTTTTGAGCTTTTTCAATCTATCCATTCAGAAATCTAGATTTTTACATACACAGATAAAGCATATTTGTTTTTTTAGTAACAAAAATTAAAAATTGATCGACTAAGCTAAAAGTATTGAAATATCTTGTGGAGGTTTTAATGCCTGCTAAGCAAAAAATCGAAGTTCGCTATCTCACATCCGTGAAAAATGGAATGGCAGAATTTTTTACACCTCAGACAAGTCATGAAACTATTTTGGTACAAGTGGCAGCAGGGGCGATGGATGATTTGTTTGTTCATCATTTCCAGACCGATCAACTATTAGTTGTTCGCGGTAACTTTGTTCTCGTCGTGCTGAGCGATCGCCAATATCAATACATTCCCCTCAGTGAATATCGTCCTGCGGTAGTGAAAATTCCGCCAAATGTTCCCCACGCAGCCATTAATTTGAGTGACACACCCTGTTTAGTTGTCAATGCTGTTTTGCGTCATGGTGTTCCCCACCCTAAAGATTATCAACCCCGTCGCCATCCTTTTCCCTATGATTTGGACGCTGCACGTCAAGCGATTAAGAGCACATTCAATCACTAAACAATTGGCAGTGAATTTCAGCAACACAAGATTTCCCTACTCAAGTCATTGACAAGAAAAGTTATAAAAAAAGAGAGATAATCTCTCCTTAAAATTTCTAGCGATTATTTGAAAAATTATCAAAATTTTAGCCAGAAACATAGCCCAATTCTGTCAATTTTTTCCAGACTTTCTCCAGGCTTTCTTCCAAACTTTCTAGATCTGTGCGACATTCAACTTCAGGATTTAAAGGAGGTTCATAAGGGTCATCTATACCCGTAAAGCCTTTAATTTCTCCTTTTCTAGCCTTGAGATAAAGACCTTTTACGTCTCGTTCTTCACAAACCGCAAGAGGCGCATTGACAAAAATTTCCGCAAAATTGCCGATTTTCTCTCTGACTTCTTCTCGAATTTCACGATAGGGCGAAATTGCAGAAACTAAAACCATCACACCATGACGAGTTAATAAGTTGGCAACAAAGCCGATACGACGAATATTTTCATCTCGGTCTGGTTTACTGAAGCCCAAGCCTTTAGTTAGATTGGTACGAACTACATCCCCGTCTAATACCTCAAGGTCATAGCCCTCTTCCCTCAATTTATTTTCTAGTGCTTGAGTGATGGTGGTTTTCCCCGCCCCGCTTAGCCCAGTAAACCAAAGGGTGACTCCTCGCTGATTCATAATGACTTTTCTTCCTGTCTTAACATTTTCTCTTAATCTCAAAGCCTATCGTGATCAGGGACGAATCGCAAATAAATTTTAGTGTTTATGAACTTGGTCATCACTAATCTCGACTTCTACTTCAATCCATTTTTTTGTTAAAAATATCGGGCGATCGCCAAATCAAACTATTCAAACAAACGGAAATAAGGATAAGGCTTCGGAATTCCCTGCTCTTTCTCAAAATCGAAATTAATCACATCCCAACAAGGTTCATCTTTCGCTTCTGGACTAAATTCTACGGGCAATCCATAGAGTCGAGGGATTTGATTTTCTCCAGTGGCTCGCCAGGAAGAATTTCGTTCTAGATAAGTACCAACCAAGTCTTGATAACGAATAGCAATTACCACTTTAGTCGCTCGATAACCTTCGGTATAAAGGCGGTCTAAGGCTTCATGAATTTCAAAACGAATACCATCGGGATGGGTGTGTTGACGATACCATTCTCCCTTCCAACAACGCCAATTTCTACCAGATTGGAGATGAACCAAGTCTTTTGTCTCAGGATTGACTTCAAAAGCACCGTGACGAGGGCAAAGATAGGTATCTGTAAGAGTTAGCCCTGGGATAATTTGACGACAATGGGGACACTGAATTTCTGGGCCAAAAATAGGGTACTGTAAACCAAGATTCATGATTTTATCGACAAGTTTCGTCTCGACCGCGTCTTGTGGCTATATTATATCTGTTAATTTTAGAGAGAGAATCCCAGAAGCCATGAATCTAAATTCCTGTGTTAGTTTGCCCGATTTTTCTCAAGCAGCTTTTATTGCGCCGAATGCTTCGGTGATGGGACAAGTTGCGATCGCGAAAGGGGTTAGTATTTGGTACGGTGCAGTGGTGCGAGGAGATGTGGAAAAAATCGAAATCGGAGCCTTCAGCAACATTCAAGACGGAGCCATCTTACATGGAGATCCTGATCAAGCAACCGTTTTAGAAGATTATGTCACTGTTGGACATCGGGCGGTGATTCATGGAGCGCACATTGAAACAGGTTGTTTAATTGGTATTGGGGCAATTATTTTAAACGGAGTTCGCATTGGTCAAGGTAGCATTATTGGGGCGGGATCGGTCGTGACTAAAGATGTTCTGCCGCGATCGCTGGTGATGGGGATTCCTGCCAAAAAAGTAAGAGATGTTTCTGAAGAAGAAGCTCAAGAATTAATCGATCACGCCCAGCGTTATGCCAAATTAGCGTTGGTTCATGCAGGCAAAGGAAACGATCTTGGATTCACAAGCAAACCCGATTAAGTTATATATAAATAATAGAAACTGAAAAATTCTTACATTTCTTAATAAATTCCTAGAGGTAAATTATGGATTGGCGTATTGTAATTGTTCTGAGTCCTTTAATGATCGCGGCAGCATGGGCGTTATTTAATATTGGTGCTGCGGCCCTGCGCCAGGTTCAAGACGTTCTCGGTCGTCAAAACTAAAAATAATTTTCTGCGATTACTGAAGACCGGCTGTTTTATTGAAAAAGGCAGTCGGTTTTATTCTCTCTCAGTGTCTCAATTTAAGCAAATTTTGATTACTAATTTCTGTTTCATTCTAATCATCGGTAGAATAGCGACATCACTTAAATTTAGGCCATGCTTCTTCCCAAACCCATCACTTATCGATTGCAAATGTGGCTAGACGGCGACTTTTTATCGATTATGGATCGTTATCTAATTGGTCAATTAATTCCACCTTTTTTATTTAGTGTTGGATTAGTTGCCACGTTGGGAGTAGCGATCGCCTATTTATCCGATTTGGCTAATAAAATTGTTGATAAACATTTACCGTTAATAGAAGCCGTAGAAATTTTACTTTTAAAAATCCCTGAATTTGTTGCCTATTCTTTACCCGTTGCCATCATGTTAGCGACTTTAATAACCTACGGTCGTTTGAGTAGTGATAGTGAATTAATTGCTTTGCGAGGATGTGGAATTAGTCTTTATCGTATTATTACACCTGCCCTAATTTTAAGCATCTTGGTAACAGGAATGACTTTTTTAATTAGTGAATTTGTTGTTCCAGCAGCCAACTATCAAGCAACTTCCATTTTAGTAAATTCTATCCAAGAAGAACATCCTTTTTGGCAAAACAAAGATATATTTTATCCTGAATTTGAAGAAGTACAATTATCCGATGGAAGCAAAGAAAGACGTTTAAAAAGTTTAGTTTATGCTGAACATTTTGATGGGAAAAAAATGCAAGATTTAACAGTCTTGAAATGGACAAAAAAAGGTTTAGATCAAATCGTTTTATCAGACAATGCTAGTTGGAATAGTCAGACGAAAAAATGGGATTTTTTTAACGGTACAATTTATAAATTAGAGTCCAATGCTTCTTTTGGTAATTCCTCTTCCTTTAAACATGAAAAAATTGCTTTACCTAAAGCCGCTTTTGATTTTGCCTTGCAAGGAAGAGATCCCTATGAAATGAATATTACAGAAGCCAAACAATATATGAAAATTTTACGGTTAGTTGGTGATACTAAAAAACTAACTTTTTTCTCAGTCAGAACAGAACAAAAAATTGCTTTTCCTTTTGTCTGTATTGTTTTTGGATTAGTGGGTTCTGCCTTGGGTTCTCGTCCCCATCAAGTCAGTCGTGCCACCAGTTTTGGCTTAAGTATAGCGATTATTTTTATTTATTATTTATTAGCTTTCTTCATGGGAAGTTTAGGTATGATCGAGATTTTAACCCCAACAATGGCGGCTTGGTTACCAAACTTAATCGGTTTAGGAATTAGTGGTTTTCTAATTTATCAATTTAATAAATAATCTTGTTTTAAGTGATCGAACTGGAATTTAAATTTCATTATTCTCAGATCTTTTTTTGCTGAATTATTTGTAATTTACTTATTCTCTCGATTATTTATTTTTGCTTTATTGATGAAATTATTGCCTTTAAAAAAGGAGAAAGATAGTTGCTTATCTCCTCCTTTAATAATTAGATTTTCTAGTTAATTAGAGATTAAATCAATCAACAAAACAACAAAAGAAATTATCTATGTCCAATGCCGATATAACGAAATCCAGCCTTTTCTAAAGTATCTTTATTTAGAAAATTACGCCCATCAATAATAACGGGATTTTCCATTAATTTGCTCATCAAAGCGTAATCTAATTTAAGAAATTCTTGCCATTCGGTAATAACCACCAAGGCATCGCAAGAATCTGCTAAACGTTGGGGATCAGTTTCAATTAAAACGCCTGATAATCCATGACTCAAACCCGAAGCTGAAACAATTGGATCATAAGCTTTAACTTTCGCGCCTAAACGATTGAGTTGTTCAATAATATTTAAGGCAGGTGCATCTCTCATATCATCAGTATCAGGTTTAAAAGTTAAGCCCAATAAACCAATGACTTTACCCTTGAGAATTTTGAGTTCTTGTTGCAGTTTTTCAATAACAATTACCCGTTGACGAGTGTTAACATTAACAGCCGCATTTAGTAATTCAGTGGTGTAACCATAATCGGCTGCGGTATGAATTAGGGCAGACACATCCTTGGGAAAACAGGAACCTCCCCAACCAATACCTGCATTTAAAAATTTATTGCCAATGCGCGAATCTAAGCCAATCCCTTTGGCAACCTGACTCACATCTGCCCCGACGCGATCGCAAATATTGGCGACTTCATTAATAAAACTAATTTTGGTTGCTAGAAAAGCATTAGCCGCGTATTTGATCATTTCAGCAGAACTTAAATCTGTCACCACCACTGGCACATTGGGCAGATTGGGATTTTCTGAGAATTTACGATCCACAATTGGTCGATAAAGTTCTTGCATCATGGCGATCGCCTTTTCGTTATTGCCGCCCAAAACAATGCGATCAGGATTAAAAGTATCATAAACCGCCGATCCTTCTCGGAGAAATTCGGGGTTACTGATGACCTCAAAATTAGCGATGACAGCATTCGCAATAAAGGTTCCATCATCGGACTTTTGACGTTCAGCCAGACCATCCAAAACGATCCTTCTGACCCAATCTCCCGAACCAATGGGAACCGTTGACTTATTAACAATCACCCGAAAACCACTGTCCAAATGAGCTCCAATGCCACGAGCGACCGCTTCCACATAACGAGTATCACTTTCTCCCGTTGGCAAAGGCGGTGTTCCCACTGCGACAAATAAAATTTCTCCGTGCTTGACTCCAGCAGCCAAATCCGTCGTAAATTCCAATCTTCCCGTTTCAGTAGAAGACTGCATTAATTCCGATAGCCCAGGCTCATAAATAGGAGATTGACCAGACTTCATCAGCTTGACTTTTTCTTCATTATTATCAACACAAATAACCTGATGCCCGATGTGAGCTAGACACACACCCGTGACCAAACCCACATAACCTGTTCCAATAACACAAACTCGCATCTTAATTTCTCCTTTATTGAAAAAAATATCCTAAAAAATCTTTTGTTTATAGCTATAGCTAATGATTTATTAAAGATCGAAAAACTGCCTGAGTCTTAATTCTGATTAACACGCGATTTAAAATCTTGAATGGTTAATTCTAGTCCTTCTTTTAAAGGAATTGTTGGTTCCCAATCTAGATAAGTCTGAGCGCGAGTAATATCTGGCTGACGCTGTTTGGGATCATCTTCAGGCAATGGTTGATAAATTAGTTCTGTGTCTGGATTAATCATGCCCTGAATAATTTGAGCTAATTCTAGAATGGTGTATTCTCCTGGATTCCCCAAATTGACTGGCCCAATAAAATCCCCATTCATCAATCGCATTAACCCTTCTACCAAATCTGAAACATAACAAAAACTTCGAGTTTGAGAGCCATCTCCATAAATTGTTAATGATGTGCCTTTGATGGATTGAACGATAAAATTGCTGACAACTCGACCATCTTGTTCCTGCATTCTTGGCCCATAAGTATTAAAAATACGAGCTACTCGAATATCAACTTTATGTTCACGATAATATTCAAATGCCAAAGTTTCTGCAACTCGCTTACCTTCGTCATAACAAGAACGTATGCCAATACAATTCACATTCCCTCTGTATTCTTCACTTTGGGGATGAACATCAGGATCACCATAAACTTCCGAGGTTGAAGCTAATAAAAATCTGGCTTTTACTCGTTTAGCAAGTCCTAACATATTCATTGTTCCCATTACGTTTGTTTTAATAGTTTTAACGGGATTAAATTGATAATGAATGGGAGATGCAGGACAAGCCAGATGATAAATTTGGTCAACTTCTAATCGAATTGGTTCGGTAACATCATGACGAACTAGCTCAAAGGCAGGATTATCTAACCATTTGAGGACATTCTTTTTGCTACCCGTATAAAAATTATCTAAACAAAGGACTTCGTGGCCTTGATTCATAAGGCGATCAATCAGGTGAGAACCAACAAAGCCCGCACCGCCTGTGACTAAAATTTTCATGATTAAAAAAGTTTTTGTTAAACAATTGCTGATTATTATATATTCCTAAAATACCTTAAACTTGATTTTTAGACAAGCTTTTCGTCTTTATTTTTGGGAAAATATTCAAAACTAGCCAGTTAGTAAGTTCTGCCTCTCCACTGCTTAGGTTTTTGGCTTGCGGATAGAAAAATTCTCAAGACAGCTAAAGGATCTGCAAAAGGTGACAGGAAAAAAAATAAGGATTTTACAGAACTTTTTTCTCGATAATAAGAGGGATAAATTGCCAATAACAAAGCAAAACGAATGATTAGCAAGAATAAATTTAAGGCGATCGCCAGTTTTAAGGTCAGGAAATTAGAGCCTAAAATCCAGATTATACTCAAAATCATCAGCAAAAATAAGGGTAAACCTTGAACTAGAGTTAATAAAGCTAAATCTCCCCAGAGTTGAGCCGTAGTAGTTGCATCTTTTAAATCGAGCGATCGCCCCCATTCTTGCCAAGTTTCTTTCAGCCCTTCATACATTCTGACTCGAATGACTTTGGAACCGTCAAAAAAGCCGACTTTATAACCTTGTTGGGCTGCATAACGCGCTAGGGTGACATCATCACAAAAAGAACTGGCTGCAATTTTATAACCCTCTAATTTTTCTAAAACAGCACGACGACAAAGAAAACATTGTCCATTAGCCATGACTCTTTCAGGTGATTGATGACGAACTCCTGCTGAATCAAAACGATATAACAAAGTCATTAATAAAGCAGGTTGTAGCCACCATTCTCCCGCAGATTCCAGAATAAATTGGGGAGCGAGAGATAATAAGTCATAACCTTCTGTTTGAGCCGCTTTAATCAAGCTGGAAACTAATCCAAGTTGGGGTTGGGTATCGGCATCAATTCCTAAAATCCACTCACTTTTGGCTGAACTCTGATAAAAACCATAATTTAAAGCCCAGGGTCGTCCTACCCATCCTTTTGGTAAAGGATCATCTGTCAGTAATTGAAAACGAGCGTCTTTTTCGGCGATCGCGTTAACCAATTCCCTGGTGCCATCTTGAGACTGACTATCAATGATTAAGATTTCTCGGACTTCCGAGGTTTGTTGACGTAATCCCGCTAAACAGGGCGCAATTCTTTCAACTTCATTAAGAGTGGGAACGATGACACTGACCTTACCGATCATTTCAGGAGTTGCTTTTTCGGGCAAAAGTGGAGGCCGACGAACGGCCCCTTTCAATAAACGAGATAGCAATATTAGAGTTGCAGTGCCTTGAAATATTAAGATCAGTAAAGGAAAGCAGCCAATTAATGCAGTTAATTCTCTCAAAATTTTTTATTTAACCGTCGCTAAATCTGTTTTATCCCGTTCAATAACGCCTTTGAGCCGTTCAACAGCAATGGAGCGAGATTCGGGAAAAGCCATGCGATAGAAAATATAGGCGGGAGCCACTCCTAAAATTAATCCTAAGAAAATGGGAGGATAAATTCCAGCTCCTAAACTCATAATGGTCGCAAAACCAAAATTACTGAGATAAATCGCAAAGGGAACGCCTGGTTGTTCTTCAGGTAAGTTGAGGGGTTTCAATCTCCAAATTAAGCTAGCAACCGTCATAAATACGGCTCCTGTGCCAAACCAACCTACAAAATTTTCATAGGGCATTCCAAAAAAGTCCCCCGATTGTTCCCAAACCCAAAAAGGCATTGTTGTTTGACTCATGGCAGGATCAAGCACAAAATCCCAGGACATTAAAATTAATGAACCAACGGCGATCGCGCCCAATTCTTTGCCCCAAGTTGGTAAAGCTTTTTTTGCTAATCCCATGCGAGCAATTAGATAGGCACTGAATCCTAAATAAAACCAAGATAGAGGAATGGTAAAAGGAACCAATCCTGAGATTTTATAACCTAATCCTGAGAGATAACGGTAATGTCCAAAGGGAAAACCTGTGCTGGTTCCCAATAATTCACTAGAAAGGGAAATGGCGATCGCAGGAATCATGAAACCCAACCAATGCCAGATTCCTAAGGTACGAAAAGCATAGAGAGCGACTGTAGCCGTGCCTAAGAGCATATAAACCACGCCACCGCCAACCATTGACCAAGCAAAAGCAGTCTTGCCGAATTCGGGTAAATTTGCAATAAAATCAGTGTTAGGAAGCACCAAGAGCAACCCCGCTAAACCAAAAGCCATCGAAGCAATATGGCCAATCAGCAGTGAACGTTCAATAGATATGAGTTTATTCATTAAGTTTTGGGTAGAAGGAAAATTTTTTTGGACTAATTTATAGTTTACAAATCTTTATGAAGAAAAATAGCAAAGTAAAAAAACTCGATCTCAGGGAAAAAATTCCCGATGGGCAAAAATAACCGCTAAAATGATTGCAGTAAGCCCACCTCCAAGCAGATTATGACTTCGGCAACAGACAATTCTGACATTCTTATTCGTCCAGTACAGTATCGGGACTTAGAAAGTATTGACAGCTTAACATCAAATTCTTCAAAAGCTGAACCAGGAAACACTGAATTTAGTCTAGCTGAACAATTGCGACAGGCTCGCTCTTGGTATGGGTTGCTCAAATTTTTAAGTTATTTTCCCAATCCCTTTCAGCATCTTTTTGCAGGTTATGTAGCAGAGGTGCAAGAATCGGGTAAAATTGACGGTTTTGTGCAAGTTTCTCCTTTTAATAGCAGTCGTAGCACCTGGAGAGTCGAACGAATTTTAGTTGAAGAATCAGGAATTCAACCCGATTTAGTGACTGATCCCAAAGGAGTTGGCTCTCAGTTACTACGTTTTTGTTTTGAAAGAATTTGGGAAGCTCGTACCTGGTTATTAGAAATTAATATTCATGAAAAGAATTTACTTGCTCTCTATCGGCAAAATGGATTTCAACCTTTGGCCCAAATGACTTACTGGTCGCTTTCGCCAGAATTATTGGTGCAGTTAGCTGAAAATGAACCTGATTTACCGAACCTTCTGCCTGTTAGTTCTGCCGATGCCCAACTCCTCTATCAACTCGATTGTGTTTCGATGCCGCCTTTGATGCGTCAAGTTTTTGACCGTCATACCCAGGATTTTAAATCTCGCTTTTTGGCTTCCCTCGTTAATAAAATTCAGCATTGGTGTTTGCAACGCAGTGTTGTCAGTGGTTATGTTTTTGAACCCCAACGCAAAGCGGCGATCGCCTATTTCAAATTAATTTTGTCCAAGGATGGTTCTCGTCCCCATCAAGCTGAGTTAACCGTTCACCCTGCTTATACTTGGCTTTATCCCAAATTGTTATTTCAAATGGCACGCTTAGTACAAGGATTGCCTGTTCAGTCTCTAGAATTAGTTTCAGCAGATTATCAACATGAACGAGAAGAATATTTAGATCAATTGGGCGCGCAACGGGCTGAACATACGCTATTGATGTCTCGTTCTGTCTGGCATAAATTGAAAGAAACAAAACTAGAAAGATTGCAATTATCAGAAATGTTACAAAGTCTGCAACCTGTTCCAGGCAGTCCTATTTCTAGCCGAATTTCCTGGTTAAAATTATCAGAATCAGGAGACATTCAGCAGACAAATAATAACGGAAATAGTAACTCAGATTCATCTTCCGATTTACCTAAAAAAGGACAACAAACTTGAATTTTTAATCATATTTTTTTGATTAGAAACTATTAATTTAACTAGCTAATAAATTTTTATGGAGCGAGTTGCCGCGTTGGGTTTGGATGTGGGAAAAAAACGAATTGGTGTTGCTGGCTGTGATGGTACAGGTTTGATTGCGACGGGAATTACGACGATTGAACGAAGTTTTTTTGAAGCTGATATTCAACAATTAAAAGAGATTATTGCAGAACGACAAGTTGAAATTTTAGTAATTGGCTTTCCCTATTCAATGGATGGAACAATTGGTTTTCAGGCCAAACAGGTTCAAAAATTTAGTAGTCGTATTGAAAAGATTTTACAATTGCCGATTGAGTTTATGGATGAAAGATTGTCTTCTGTAGAAGCCGAAATTCAGTTAAAAGAACAAAAACGTTTTTCAACTTATAATAAAGGTCTAATTGATCGGCAAGCGGCTCAAATTATTTTGCAAGGATGGTTAGACCAACGACGTGCTAAATCGAGTTTTAAAAATAATCTCAAGACTGAAAAAATAGAATTTTAAGATCTGCCCAATTAATATCTATTTTCATTGACAAATTAAAAGATTTATCCCCAATATTTGAATTAGCATTCATAATTAAACTAAAAAGTCTAAAATTTTAATGCTATCTGAAATTAAATCTCTTGCAGAAAATCTTGCCCCTCGACTGATTGAAATTCGTCGTCATCTTCATGCTTATCCTGAATTAAGTGGACAAGAATATCAAACGGCGGCTTATGTGGCGGGAGTTTTATCTTCTTCTGGTTTACACGTCCAAGAAGCAGTCGGAAAAACAGGAATTGTGGGAGAGTTGACGGGAACAGGACAAGATTCTCGTTTGTTGGCAATTAGGACGGATATGGATGCTTTGCCCATGCAAGAACGCACTGATTTAGCTTTTGCGTCCCATTCTCATGGAGTGATGCACGCTTGCGGTCATGATATTCATACGACGGTAGGATTGGGAACGGCAATGGTTTTGTCTCAGTTATCCCAAAAATTGCCTGGGAATATGCGTTTTTTGTTTCAGCCCGCCGAAGAAATTGCCCAGGGTGCAAGTTGGATGGTGCAAGATGGGGTGATGCAGGATGTCAGTGCTATTTTGGGGTTGCACGTTTTTCCTTCTATTCCCGCTCAAACAGTTGGAATTCGCTATGGAGCCTTAACGGCGGCGGCAGATGATTTAGAGATTTTTATTCAGGGCGAATCGGGACATGGTGCTAGACCTCACGAGGCGATCGACGCGATTTGGATTGCGGCTCAAGTGATTACCAGTCTGCAACAGGCGATTAGTCGAACTCAAAATCCCCTTCGTCCTCTTGTTTTATCGATTGGACAAATTAGTGGGGGGCGTGCGCCAAATGTGATTGCCGATCAGGTGCGGATGACGGGAACAGTGCGATCGCTGCATCCTGAAACTCATGCTAATTTACCCGATTGGATCGAGGGAATTGTTGCTAAGATTTGTCAAACTTACGGGGCTAAATATGAGATGAATTATCGTCGAGGAGTGCCGTCAGTACAAAATGATTTGAATTTAACAAAATTAGTTGAAGATTGCTGTCGAGCGGCCTTAGGAAATGAGAAAGTGCAACTAATTACCGAAGCGTCTTTGGGGGCTGAAGATTTTTCTCTTTATTTAGAACACGCGCCAGGAACAATGTTTCGCTTGGGAGTTGGTTTTCAGGATCGGCAAAATTATCCTTTGCATCATCCCCAATTTGAAGCAAATGAAGCGGCGATCGCAACGGGAGTGGTGACACTGGCTTATTCTGCCTATCAATATTGGCAATCAAATTATTAATTGAACCCGTACAATTTATTCGGTAAAAATACAATTAAATCATCTTAATAATTTTTGATAAATAACTCTTGATCTTTCACTGCCGATATTCTTTATAATTATTTATTGCAGATTACAGTGACAATTTATTAATATTAGCAGAATCAAATAAGTTACCAATATCAGGAGAAAATCTTTAGTACAAAAAACAATTTATCTCTATAATTAAATATCAGAAATAACTAAAATATAAATTAAATTCTTATTCTCTCTTATGTTCTGGAAACTAAAGCAAAAATTTTCCCAATTACTAATAAAAAAAGATTTAAAAAATAAGCTTGTGACTCCTTTTAGTATTGCTTTTTTAATTGGTATTTTTTTAGTATTAATTTATGGTTTATTTTTAAATCCTTTTGCAGTTAAAGCTCAATCATTTCCACTCCAAAAAACATTACCCGTTCAAACAACATTGCCAATGTTAAAACAAGGAAATATCATTTCTCTTAATAATCAAAAATTTCCTGTTTCTTGGATTCAATGGACAGAAAATAATATTCTTCATACAGGAATAAGTGATACGGGCGCAATGCAAATTTTCGGTTTGAAACTATTAAATAATGATCGACCAAATAGTCAAGAAGTTGCCTGGTTTTCGGATAAATCTATCTTATTAACAGCCCAATTTATCCCGCCTTACCGTTATTTAGATTTAACAAAATTTTTGGAAAATTCAGGCAAAAATTTACAAATTAATGGTGATATACTCTCTATTAATTCGCCGATTTCAGAAATAATTAGTATCAGAGAAGGAAAACAAGCTTGGGGAAAAAGAGTAGTTTTAGAGTTATCTCGTCCGACTTTTTGGCAAGTAAGTCAAGCTCCGAATCAAGGAGTAGTAATGCTTAATAGCAAGATACAAGTTTCTTTGCTAAAACAATTTTCTACGATGACAACGGGAAAAAATATTGCTGATCAAAAAGATGAAGATGATTTAGGAAGCGGAACAGGAAATACTTCTTTTTATCTAGAAAATAATGATTCTAAAACTAAGCTTTTTTTAAGTTTACCAACTAGCAATAAGTTACAAATTTCTAGTTTAAATAATCCTCCTCGTTTAATAATTGATGTGCGAACAGATGCAACAGAAATAAAAGAAATTGTTTGGGCTGATGGTATTATTTGGAAACAACAATTTATTCGTTTGGGGAAAGATATTTTTCCAGTTACCTGGTTAGAAATTGATGCAAAATCTCCCAAAATTTTCTTAAAGCCGATTACGACAAACTTAAATAGTTTACAGGGAACTGGCTCGGTGACAACGATGGCGAATCTTTGGCAAACATCTGCTGCTATTAATGGCGGATTTTTTAATCGCAATACTCAACAACCTTTGGGCGCAATTCGACAAGAAGGACGTTGGTTGTCTGGGCCAATTCTTAATCGGGGCGCGATCGCCTGGAATAATCAGGACAAGTTTAAATTTGGGCGACTGAGTTTACAGGAAACTTTAACCACCGTAATGGGACAAAAATTAGCTATTTCTCACCTAAATAGTGGTTATGTCCAAAAAGGTCTGGCTCGCTATACACCTGCTTGGGGCAAAAATTATACACCGTCAACTGATAATGAAATAATTGCGATCGTACAAAATAATCAAATAATTTCCCAACAATCGGGCGGAAAGTCTGGTCAAATTCCCTTTAATATTCCGACAGATGGCTATATTTTAGCTTTTCGGGGTAATAGTATTTCTTCTAGTGGTTTATCTGCGGGAACTCAAGTCAGCCTCGAAAGTACGACTATTCCTGCCGATTTTAATCAATATGCGAATATTTTAGGGGCTGGCCCTTTGATGCTCCAAAATGGTCGAATTACTCTAGATTCAGCTTCAGAACAATTTAATAAAGGATTTCAACAACAAAATGCCTCCCGAAGCGCGATCGCAGTGCATCAAAACGAAAAATTAATGATGATTACAGTTCATAATCGAGTCGGTGGAAAAGGCCCAACATTAACCGAAATGGCGAGTTTACTCAAGCAATTAGGGGTAAAAGATGCTCTAAATCTAGATGGTGGCAGTTCTACAGCATTATCTTTAGGTGGACAATTGATTGATCGCTCAGCCGTCACCGCCGCAAGAGTTCATAATGGATTGGGTGTTTTTGTCGCACCTTAATAATCTAGAACAATCAAGAATTGACTAGCCAATTTAATATTTTTACCGTTATAATAATTCGGCAAAGTTAACTCTTCTTAATGTCTTTTTTGGAGTTGGGTAAAAAACGCAATTCTTAGGCAAATTTTCAATAATATTTCCTAAAATCAAAAAAATAAACCCTAATTTTTTTAAAAGCTAGAATAATTGCAAAACATTAATATTTTAATAAAAGGACATATCACTCATGGTTTTAGCTCAAACTATTTCTTCCTCGGCAATACTCCCTTTTGCAATCATCGGCCCGACCGAAACTGAAACTCGTCCTTGGGGTTCCTTTACCACCTTAGAAGAAGGCCCAGGTTACAAAATTAAACGCATTGAAGTCAATCCAGGGCATCGTCTCAGTTTGCAAATGCACCATCATCGTAGCGAACATTGGATCGTGCTTTCGGGAACAGCAAAAGTAACTTGTGGGGACAAAATAGAAATTTTGGAAGCAAATCAATCTACTTATGTGCCTCAATGTAGTTCTCACCGCTTAGAAAATCCAGGTGTTATTAATTTGATTATTATTGAAGTTCAAAATGGAGAATATTTAGGCGAGGACGATATTGTTCGTCTTCAAGATGATTACTCTAGAGGTTAATTAAAAAAAGTGGCGATTATTATTGAATGTTAATGTCTTAAAAATTAAGTAATGGCCAAAAAAGTATCACAAAAATAGTAGTTCATCAGACTTGCTTTGATGGCTTTTTTTTGTCGAATATATTGCAGTAAACTTTTCGTGTTTCGCTAACTATCTTTTTGAAATTGTTGCACTACTTACTGATTAAGTAAATGCCCAAGAAAATATATCATCTTTATTTTTAAAAATTAACCTTAAGAGAAAAGAAAATGCAAATTTTATTAACTCATAAATTAAAAATCTAGTGAAAGATTGTCGGATAGTTCGTGAATATTGGACAGTTCCTGCACGAATGCCAAACATTGTTCGGGAGTCATTGAATTAGGTCTAAATTTGGGAAAGCCAGAATATTTTAAGATTAATGTATTAACTTGGAAACTTGCTAATTCAGTTAGACTAATTGCCTGCATTGACCACACTTCAAAAAGCCGTGTTTTAGTGGGTAAGCACTCTATTAAAATAGGGTTTTGATGACGTTTGTCCGCCACAATTCGATGATAGGTTTTGCTAACTTGCTCATGTTCCCCTTCAAGAATTTGTAGAAACATCAAATTCCCATAGCAAAGTGAACCTGTAATTCCATCAATCTGATTATTTTTCTGTGAGATTTCTGCAATATCTTTTAAGTCTTGAGAACTCAATTCGGGACTGGCTTCGCTGCTATAAATTAGACGATAAAGGCTCATGGTTTTAAATTAAAAATAATGAATCGAAGAACATTTTTATGGCTGAAATAAAATCAAGGAGATAAGCTTTATTCCTAAAATTAAATTTCTAATAATTATTGGAGATTTTTATTTTCTCCATCGTTATTTAAGAATAGGCTAATTTTAGCACTCTTTTTTCTCGGTCTTTTGCTGATTAGATGATCGCAAACAGGGTAAATTTACGTAAATTCTATTAAATCATTTAAGTGGCAACAGAAGAAATAAGACATTTATTAATCGACTTTAGTAATTCTTTTGGCAACAATGACTTATTAATGTAACCAGATGCTCCCGACAGTTTGGCGCGAATTCGTCCTGCAATACTGTTTTTTTCTCCTACTATTAGAATAGGTACATTTTTTAAAGCACCAGATTTACGACAAAGTGAACACAAATGATAACCATTAATGTCGTGCATTTCTGCATCTAAAATAATTGCTGTCGGTTTTTGTCCCAACAATATTGATAATGCTTTGAAGGGATTTTCTAAACAATTGGTTCGGAAACCACCAGCTTCAAGAGTGTGTTCAAAAACTCGTTGCATGGCTGGACGATCATTAACATAAACTACTAAAGGACGATTATCAATCTCAATTTCTTGATAGGGCAACATTTTAATTTCTCCACTTTTAATTAAAGGGCGCAATAGCAAAGCCAGTTGTAGGGTGCTTAATTGAGTTTTATTAGCAATACTATATAGGCAATCTAAATTTTCTATACATTGATGAAATCTCTTAAGCCACTGTTTGTCATGGGCTTGATTTTTTACTAAAGCCTGATCTAATTTATTCCAATTATCTACGAGAGGACGTTGGAAAGGAGAGTTAACTTCTGCACGGAGTTCCCACCAGTAACGAATCTTATTTTTTAATGGCGTAATCGATTTTTGAAAGTCTAAATTAAGAAAAAGTTCATGCAGATTATCGTTTTTATTAAAAGTACAATAAGCTTTGGGTAAAGAGAGGATTTGTACTAGAGCTTCTTGGGTAAGTTGAGCGAGAATAGTGCGGATTTCTTGAAAAGAGAAAAGTTCTTTTTTTCGCAGTTCGCAGAGGTAATCATAATCATTATTAATCTGAAGCGGTAAGGTGACTTGACGTTGGTTGAGAGGAGTCCCAACTAAGTATTTTATTCTTTCTACAGAACCCGAAATGCTATTTGCAAAATTGATTTTACCGTTCCCCAAATAAATTTGCCAGACCACAAATTCATCGAAAGGATTTTTCACAGTCAGTTTACCCGTTGCTTGTTGGGAGACAAGGCTATTAAGGAAAGTTGAGGGAATGGCTTGTCCAGAAAAATCGGGGCTAAAGGCGGTAGAATTCATAATTTTGACTTGATTTGAATTGATGGAATTTTTCAAAGAAACGAAAATAAGTAAATAAAAAATCAACAATCCTTAGATGAAAAATAAACTGTACTTTGCCAAAAAAGAACGATTTTAAGTATATGGGCTACTATCCTGACTTTAACATCTTTGATGGTAGTTTTTAAATAGGTAGTTTTTGCTACAAATTCATTAGATCCAAAATTTTGAAAAGAAGAAAGCGAATGAAAATAGATACCACCCTGATCTCGACTATTGATTAACCCAACTCAAAAAATAGAAATCAGAATGGGCAAAGCTCGCAAAAGTCAATCGGTAGAAACAAAACTTAACAAAGCCATCATCCAAAATGATAACCTTAATTGTGTAAATAGAAAATAAGTATAAATACTTTGCAGTCTGGTGTCTAGGAAGAAAAAACGATGTAGTTCATCATTAAGTTAGATAAAATGGAAAAAATCTAAACAGATAATTTTAGTCAAAAAGTAGAACTTAGCTGCAAAATCAAGCATGAATCAATCAGTTATTATCTTTGGTGAAGTTTTATTTGATTGTTTTTCTGATGGCAAGATGATTTTAGGTGGTGCGCCTTTTAATGTGGCTTGGCACTTACAAGCTTTTGGTCTTTCACCCCTATTTATTTCTCGTGTTGGGGATGATTCTTCTGGAGCAATTATTAGAGAATCAATGACAAATTGGGGGATGGATTTAAGCGGACTACAAATAGATTTAGAACATCAAACAGGCTTGGTTAAAATACAGTTTATTAATAATGAACCTCGTTATGAAATTGTAGAAAATAGTGCCTATGATTTTATTGAATCGTCTCATCTTCCTTCGTTAAAAAAAGATAGTATTCTTTATCATGGAACGCTAATATTAAGAAGTCAAACTTGTTTTGAAACACTGCAAAAAATCAAGAAAAATATTTCTCCCTCGACTTTTTTAGATGTTAATTTAAGAACACCTTGGTGGAATTTAAAAATGATTGAATCACTCTTAAGAGAGATTTCTTGGTTAAAATTGAATGAAGAAGAATTATCCCTAATCGTTACTCAAGAACAGAATACCGAAAAGAGAATTAAATATTTATTTTCTACTTTTTCCTTAAATCAGATAACCTTAACTCAGGGCAAAGCAGGCGCAATATCTTTTCAAGCTAATGGCAATAATCAATCAGTTTTTCCTTCTAAAATAGCCCAAATTATTGATACAGTTGGAGCAGGTGATGCTTTTAGTAGTGTTTTGATTTTGGGGATTATTAAAGATTGGGATATAACAAAAACTCTAGTTCGAGCGCAGGAATTTGCTAGTGCAATTGTGGGAGTGCGGGGAGCAATCAGTCAGGATAAATCTTTTTATGAATACTTTTTAAAACAATGGCGTTAACTTGTTTGATTTATATAATTTGACACTATAATAAAATAGTTGATTCTGAATTATTATTAAAAATTTAGTTGTCAATCTTTAAAAAATTATCCCGATTATTATCTTCACTCCAAAATATAATTTATGTATGAACAAATATCCCATTCGATTTTAAATGAAATTCTAGATCAACTCAAACCAGAAATTAGAGAACAAGAACTTAATCACTTTTATACAAGATTAGGTGCAAATTTTTATAGCCTTTTTTCATTGTTTCAAAAACTTTATGGAAACCGTCGAGATTTCAAAGGACAATTATTAAAATTAGTGGAAGTAATGGCTCGTCAATATATTCTGCGATCGCCAGAACTAAAAAAAACTGATCTTGCAAGAGAAAAAGATTTTAACTGGTTTCTCAGTCCCAAATGGGTAGGAATGACGCTTTATGCAGATGGTTTTGCGGAAGAGTTAAAAGATTTGCAATCAAAAATCAATTACTTTCAAGAATTAGGGATTAATTTAATTCATATTATGCCCATTTTAGAATGTCCTAAAAATGCTAGTGATGGAGGATATGCAGTTAGTAATTATCGAAAAATTGATGAGCGAGTGGGTAATCTAGAAGAGATTAAAAATATTGCTCAGGAAATGAAAAAGAAAGATATTTTATTAGTTTTAGATGTTGTGGTTAATCATACTTCCAATGAACATGAATGGGCAGAAAAAGCTCGTCAAGGAAATAAAGCCTATCAGGAGTATTACTATACTTTTAAAAATCGAGATATTCCTGATATGTTTGAAAAAACTTTGCCTGATGTTTTTCCCCAAACGGCTCCAGGTAACTTTACTTGGGACGAAAATATGGGGAAATGGGTAATGACAGTATTTAATAATTATCAATGGGATTTAAATTATCAAAATCCCTCTGTTTTTACTGAAATGTTAGATATTATACTTTTTTGGGCAAATCAAGGAGTCGATATTTTACGTTTAGATGCAGTCGCTTTTTTGTGGAAAAAGATTGGTGGTAGTAGCCAAAATGAACCAGAAGCCCATATTCTTTTGCAACTATTTAAAGATTGTTGTCAAGTCACCGCTCCAGGCGTTTTATTTATTGCTGAAGCCATTGTTGCACCTGTCGAAATTGTTAAATATTTTGGCGAAGATGCTATTAATGCAAAGGAGTGTGAAATTGCTTATAATGCAACTTTTATGGCTCTACTTTGGGATGCTGTTGCAACTAAAAATGCTAAATTACTTAAGCAAGGAATTAGAAATTTACCTGATAAATTAGAGCGTGCAACTTGGTTAAATTATATCCGTTGTCATGATGATATTGGCTTAGGTTTTACCGATGAAGATATTGCTCAAGCGGGTTATGATCCTAAACTTCATCGTCAGTTTCTCTTGAATTATTTCTCAGGAAAATTTGAAAATACTGCGGCACGAGGTTTATTATTTGGGCAAAATCCTAAAAATAATGATGCTCGTATTTCGGGAACTTTAACTTCTTTAATTGGCTTAGAAACCGCTTTGGAAGAAGGCAATCCAGAAAAAATAAATCTAGCTATTCAACATATTATTTTATTGCACAGTATGATTTTTTCCTTTGGGGGAATTCCGCTTATTTATTATGGGGATGAAATCGGGACTCTTAATGATTATTCTTATGTGGGAAATTTAAGTAAAGCTAATGATAATCGTTGGGCTCATCGTCCTAAAATTGACTGGCAAAAAGCACAATTACGCAAAACTTTTGGCACGATTGAACACACGATCTTTTCTGCTTTACAAAAGATGATTAGAGTCAGAAAAAACATTGCGGCCTTTGGAGATTTTAATAATCGTGAATTAATTAATTTGAGTAATTCTCATTTATTTGCGTTTCTGCGAATTGACCCAAAAAATCAAGATCATATTCTCGTTATTGGTAATTTTGATGCGACTTATCAATCGTTAAATTTATCGGAAATTGAGACACCAATGCTCCGATTAAATAATAATGAAAAGATCAAAGATTTATATTCAAACGAGTCTCCTAGTTTGTTTAAAAATCACCTTGTTTTAGCTCCCTTTCGTTTTTACTGGCTATCTACAAATTAGGTTAAATTAGTTAAATTAGCTTAAATATTTTCTAACAATTTCAACAATTCGTTCACTGGCTTTACCATCTCCAAAAGGATTAATCGCATTGGCCATTTGTTGATAGGCAACGGAATTACTTAATAATTCACTGGCAGCGTTGAAAATTACTTCAGGGTTTGTACCGACTAATTTTCCTGTTCCTGCCGCGATCGCCTCTGGTCTTTCCGTGTTTTCTCGTAATACCAAAACAGGTTTTCCTAAACTGGGAGCTTCTTCTTGCAATCCGCCTGAATCAGTTAAAAGGAGATAGGAACGTTGAA
>JANNLO010000293.1:0-2164 GCA_031396835.1 Snowella sp. SOY_38_metabat_116 | reverse complement strand
CGGGGAATTTCTCAGGAAAAACTGCCTTTATATCTGGGTTTCTTTGAGTTTGTCCATAATTCAAAAAAGCGTGGCAAAGCCTTGTTGAGTTCTTTGTTACAAAATCTACTTGCTTAACTCCCCGAAACACCTATTGAGCCTAAAGTTTTTGCTATAAAATTGTCCCAATCCTGGTAATAAATAAGATAGATTAGTTGCTAACCAAGGTTCCTTGCCTGATAAAAACGAGAATTTTTTGCTAGAGTTAGACATTTTTGATTATCCTTATTTTGAATTACTGATAGGTAATTGACCTTTGACTCTATGAAATAGTTTCTGTTTTCTTAGTGATTTTCCTTAAACTGGGCGATCGCAGACTAATCCCCGACTCTAGAATAGGAATAAGCGACCAGTTATTTGCCCGAACGTTTTTATTAACATTTTATTAACTTATTGAAAAAAGATTGGCGATCGCATTTTCCACACCGAAAATTTACCCGATTTAATTGGCGATGAACTCTTTGATTTGCCTGATCCTCATTAATTTAGAAGTTTTCAAAAGAGGACTATGCCAATAATTTCAAGGTGATCGTTAAAGATGGGAAAGTTACAAAAATCTTTTGCGCTAATTGACGACTTTAGTAGATACTCAATCAAGTATTCAATATTCAAAATAAAACTCGAAAGTTATTTTACTCTATGAATCTGTTCCATTATTCTGTACTAGGAAAAGCTAGTTTATTCTTTACTCTCGTCCTTCAGGGAATCTTATTCACGTTAATCGCTCCCCATGTCTTAGCCAATCCCACAAGCTCATTAAATTCGGCAAAAGATCTCATCGTCAGCGATCGCCTTTGTGATGTTCCGACTCTAAAGCAATTACCGAACGAAAAGGTCAATTCCGAAAATCTAGTTCAACCAACTGAATCTTGTGTTATCCAAGAAACGATAGAAACTGAAAAAGCTCCTATTAGCCAAGAGTCAATTCCTGCAACGGAAGATATAATTTCTCAAGAGATTAATCAACCCTCAGAAATGGCTCCCGAAGTTTCTCCTGATAACAACGAAAATTTAATCCCAGAAACGCAAACCATTGATGAAGAGGAAGGCGATCGCTGGCACTTTAAATTTCAACCCTATGCAACTATTCCTATTTCAACCTATGGCAATGCAACCATAAAAGGACGAACCATTGATTATCACCTAAATCTTAACTCCGTATTAGATATTCTTCAATTTGCGGGTAGTGGCCGCCTAGAAGCTTGGAATGGCAATCTTGGTTTCATTATTGATGCCTATTATGTCAGTTTGAAAGGAACGGGCATTAAATCGGCGAATCGTTTCCCCAACGCTAATGTGGAATCAACCCTGAGCTTTAACCAAGGGATCTATGATTTTGCCCTTAGCTACCATTTTGGAGATGCCGCTCCCTACAGTTTGCCGAAAGAAACTTCCAATAAACCGTTCCCGCTTCTCTGGTTTGAACCGATCGCAGGGATTCGTCTGAATGCGATTAATACGGCCATTGAAGACGTTAATTTTAATCTGGGTTCCCGATCTTTTTCCCCATCGCTACAAAGAATTGATACAACCCAAGGACGTACTTGGATCGAACCAATGTTAGGTGGAAAATTAGGACTACAAATCTCCGATCCGATCACCTTTTGGATACGGGGAGATGCTTCAGGTTTTGGCATGGCAGGAGATACGGATCTAAGCTGGAATCTTTTAGCAGGGATGGATTGGTGGGTTAATCGTACAACTTCTCTTCAGCTTGCTTACCGTTTCTATGAAATTAATTACAAAAACGGGACTGGAAACAATGCCTTTGGTTTTGAACAAAGCTTCAACGGGCCGTTCATCGCCGCCACTTTCCATTTTTAATGATTTAGTAATTTAATGACGATTTATGTAGATACAGTAAATTATCACAGCTTAACCCTCAAGAACTATTCTAATTTCAGGAAAAATCGCCATGAAAAAATTAGTTACAGCTTTCCTAATGGCAGGTTAAATGGTCGTGGCGATCGGAACTCAGAAACAACGGGTGCGACCTCTATTTGATAAAAGAAGGTATAATCAGTTTCCTACAGAGAATCCATACTGATCAAGTTTTGCCCAAAATTGACTCCATCTTTTCTTTGTCAACACCAAAGCCCGTAGGCTCAAAATAATTCCTGCTCCT
>JANNLO010000100.1:0-63590 GCA_031396835.1 Snowella sp. SOY_38_metabat_116 | reverse complement strand
CGGCGTATTCCTTTGACTTGACTGATTTTGGTTAGATTAGTAATGTCTATATTTTGAAGTTCTTGTTGCTCATAACCAAATTTAACTTTAACAGTATCATCAGAAAAACATGATGAATTTTGTAAGCTAATAAGAATACCTCGATAATATGCTGCTCCTGACAAAGAATTGAGGTGAACATCTTGATCTTCAAAATAGCATTGACAAGAATTGAGAATTCCTTGCTGATCAATAAAGGGGCCTTTGCTAATGATGTTTAAGAAGAAACTAGCAACTGTCCGACCATGCCTATCTGTTGAGTTTAAATTTTTATTTAACCATTGATTAAGTGTTAAATTAGAGCAAATTTTTTCGTTTGCTATATTACTATGAGTTTGAACTGGCTTATCCTTTTGAATTTGAAGAGGTTCAATTTCTTTAATGACTGAATACAATTCGGTGATAAATTGTTTAGCTTCGTAAACATCTTTAGCCTGTCCAATAAATGAGAGTTCATTAATGAAAAAGTACATTTTATAATAAATCCATTAAATCGTGTTCTGATTGATCAAAAAATCCCTCTGGCCAGAGGTCAATACCTCCATCCTGATATAAGCGAGGAGATACAACTTCGGTAATGATATTTTTTTCATCTTCAAAATATCGCTTAAAATAATAAAGTTGAACATCATCAGCTTTAGCTAACTTTTCACGAACTGCAACACGAATACCATTAAGAAGGTGATCACTATGAGTTTCAACAATAATTTGTATGCCACAATTCGCAGCAAGTGCTAACAATCTTCCCATCTTAGATTGTCCTTTGGGATGAAGATGAGCTTCGGGATTTTCTAATAAAATCAAGGTGTCCAGTTGTGCTGAAAGAATAGCGACCAATATTGGTAATATATAGGTTATTCCAAAACCAACATTAGTTGAACGATAGTCATTACTCAATCCATAAGAGTACTGCAAACTAACAACATCCATAGCTGAATTTGCTGTAATATTTAGCTTTGTTCCTGGACTTATTTCACTCATCCACGCTTCTACCTGATCTTTCAAAGTTAAAGAATTAGCAAATGGATGACCAAGCTCAGGATTGATAATTTTTTCGTGTTGATAAATATCTATAAAATAAGCTGCATATTCACCTTTACTTCCTATTTGTCGATGTTGTCTTACTTGAAAATCTGACATTTCAAAGTATCTTCTTGGCCCTAATCGTTCCGCCTGAATATAATGAAAGTTGTCGAGAAAAAGGCTAGATTGATAAATTGCAGGGTCAACATTAGTCAACTCTCGATCTAACTCCATTACATCGGAATTACGATTATAATTAAAACACCATTCTGCTGTTATATTGTTACTATCAGAAATTTTCAGTTTTAGTATATCTTCTGGTGCTGATTCATATAAAGCGTCTTTTCCTGTCCCGATAGAAACTAAGTCGCCATTTAATGCTAATCCTACTTCATTTAATAATTTTTGTTCAAAAGATTGTCGAAGTAGCAACAATGACTGAAGAACGGATGATTTCCCCGTGCTATTTAAACCTGACAAAACTGTTAAATTTCTGAGTTCAAGGGATTGTTCAGAAAAAGGTTTAAAATTTTTTAGTAATAACTTAGTAATCATTCAATAATCTCTTGTATTAATCCTTCAATACATTGAAAACGAAAACGGACTTGTTGAACCTGACTTGTTCCATAGGTGATAGACTTATTGAATTTTGTACATTTTTCCTGCATTTCTAAATTGCTTCCTGAATAATTAATTAAATCAAGAAATTTATCATAGACATTTTGCTTGTTAGATTCTAATTTTCTTCGATTATTATCATCTAACTTAGCCAAATTAACTAACCAAACCTCAAAGAGAGCTTTGTTTGGTGGGTATTTGCGTTTTTGATCTTTAATCAGTTTACGAAAAGCAAATTCTCCAAATATTTTTTTGGCTAATTCTATGGAAAAATAAAAATTTTGTTCATAGATTTTAAGAATTTCCTCAGAAGACTTATTCAGAATATCCATTGTGTTATTCAAAAAATCCTCCAATGAATTTTTCTTATATTCTGTATATGGAGTAATATAAAACGCTAAAAAACGAAGAATAAATTCTTTATCACCCATTCTAGTTGCAAGCCTATTATTTTTGCCAATTCCAATTATTTCTTGAAAGTCTGTGGAAATTGATAGTTTTCTTAATAATTGAGTTGCTTTACCTTGATAAATAACATGACGAATTTCTTGTGAAGAAAGTGGCAACCCTCCTGTATTAATTCGCTTAAATATATGAAACTTGACATTTTCAGGAGTATGTTGCTCAAGTGAATGAATAATAATTTCTGTTTCTCCAATTCTACGTTGGTAATTGCGAGGAAGCTCATCAAAATTTTTATTATTAAATTCCTGTAAATATTCCAGACCTGTTAACTTGAAACTTTCATCCAATACAAAAGCCTTTAGCGTACTTAAACGTTGTAATCCATCGACGATCAACCATTCCTCCTCATCAGAAGCATCAACATAAAATGAGGGTAAGGGAATACGAACTAAAATTGATTCAATCAATCTGCTCTGAGCCACTTTACTCCAAATTAAAGGAGGACGCTGAAAATCTGACTCTAAATTTAATGCTCCTTCTTTTATTCTAAATAAAATTGAATTAATCGTTAAAATTTTCGTCTGAATTCTAATTTTTGTAGGTTCAAAAGGAGGTTCATCATTTTCCTTATTGTCATCTTCAATTTCCTTCTCAATCCCATCCTCATCTTCTTCAATGCCGATGACTTGATTTTCGTCAGAGATAAACGTCGTATTCATAAGCTTTACATTCAGACACTAGTTGGAACATAACAAAGTTTTAAGTTAAACGTTATTAACCTCCTGTTGGCCATAATTCTTACTCTACCTTATAAACCATCTTGCGAGACAGGCGAAATTCAAATATTTCAACCCATCTCGCACATTTGTTAACAGAACTAACTAAAAATAATCCTGTAAAGCCTTAACCTCCAAAGGATGATCCTGCAAACTCCGAATCGCCGCGACAGTTGCCCGCGCCCCTGCTAAGGTCGTGATAATCGGTAACTTATAATCCAAAGCCGCCCGACGAATCGATCGCCCGTCAACCTGGGACTCCTCACCGCTAGGCGTATTAATAATAAATTGGATCTGATTATTCTTAATCCAATCAATCACATGGGGACGACCTTCATGGAGTTTGAGAACAACTTCAATCCCTTCGATGCCGTTCTCTTTCAACACTTGTTGAGTTCCCGATGTCGCCACCACTTTAAAGCCTAAAGCAAGTAAATCCCGAACCACAGGGACAGTTGCTTCTTTAGTGCGATCGCTCATGGAAACAAACACCGTTCCCGTCGTCGATAGATTAACGCTGGCTCCTAATTCCGCCTTAGCAAACGCTTTTCCGAAACTGTCATCAATCCCCATTACCTCACCCGTAGAACGCATCTCAGGGCCAAGCAAGGTATCAGTACCAGGAAATTTCGCAAAGGGTAGAACCGCTTCTTTAACCGCAATATGATTGGGAATTAATTCTTCCGTAATGCCCAGTTCCGTCAAGGTTTTACCCGACATCACCAAAGAGGCAATTTTCGCTAAAGGCCGCCCCGTTGCCTTAGAAACAAAGGGAACCGTCCGAGATGCACGGGGATTGGCTTCTAGGATATAAACCTGATCGCCTTGCACCGCGTACTGAATATTCATCAAACCAATGACTTTTAAAGACTTGGCTAACTGCTCCGTCCATTGGCGAATGGTAGTCACTACTTCATCCGTTAAGCTCGTATAAGGCAGTGAACAGGCAGAATCCCCTGAATGAATCCCTGCTTCTTCGATATGTTCCATGATGCCCCCCATGACGACAAAACCCGTCGAATCAGTCAGGGAATCCACGTCAACCTCGATCGCGTTTTCGAGAAATTTATCGATCAAAATGGGGTGATCGGGTTCGATCTGCACCGCATAAACCATGTAGCGTTCTAATTCTTCATCTCCAAAGACGATTTCCATCGCTCGACCGCCCAAAACGTAGGAAGGACGCACCACAACGGGATACCCAATACGATTAGCGACCACGCGAGATTCTTCGTAATTACGGGCAATCCCGTTAGCAGGTTGCTTAATATCCAATTCACGAAGAATTTTCTCGAACTTTTCCCGATCTTCGGCGGCATCAATGGAATCGGGTGAAGTTCCCCAGATTTTAGTTTGGACGGGACAATCAGGGCTATTCAGGTATTTTTGCAACGGAATTGCTAGTTTTAACGGGGTTTGACCACCAAACTGCACGATAATCCCCGCAGGTTGCTCTGCTTCGATGATATTTAACACATCTTCCTTAGTAAGCGGTTCAAAATAAAGGCGATCGCTGGTGTCATAGTCAGTAGAAACGGTTTCGGGGTTGGAATTGACCATGATGGTTTCATAGCCCGCATCACTGAGAGAGAAGGCGGCATGACAACAACAATAGTCAAATTCGATGCCCTGACCAATACGGTTCGGGCCACCGCCTAAAATCATGACTTTTTCCTTATCACAGGGTAAAACCTCTGAATCCGAGGGTTCGTAGGTGGAATAATAATAGGGCGTAAGGGCTTCAAATTCTGCCGCGCAAGTATCCACCATTTTATAAACAGGAATAATATCTAAACTTTTACGGTAGGTTCGCACCTCGTCTTCAGTCGATTTGGTCGCAAAGGCAATTTGGCGATCGCTGAATCCCTGTTGTTTAACCGATCGCATTTTTGCCGCCGTAATCGATTTGAGGGGCGTTTTTTTGAGAATTTTTTCGGTTTCGACTAGATCGGCTAATTTATCCAAAAACCAGATGTCGATCGCGGTTAATTCATGGATTTCTTCGACGGTCATGCCCAGACTGAAGGCGTGATAAATCGAGTAAACCCGATCAGGATTGGGTGTTCGCAACTGGGAACGCACCTGGGAAAGGGTCGGCAGAGTTTCCACGCGATCGCAACCAAAACCAAAACGACCTGTTTCTAGGGAACGTAAGGCTTTTTGGAAAGATTCTTGGAAAGTACGACCAATGGCCATCGCTTCCCCGACGGACTTCATTTGAGTGGTTAAAATCGGTTCCGAGCCAGGAAACTTTTCAAAGGCAAAACGGGGAATTTTCGTCACCACATAATCAATGGTCGGCTCAAAGGATGCAGGCGTTTTTTTGGTAATATCGTTGGAAATTTCGTTGAGCGTATAACCTACCGCTAATTTCGCCGCAAATTTCGCGATCGGGAAGCCTGTTGCCTTAGAAGCCAAGGCCGAAGAACGGGAAACACGGGGATTCATTTCAATAACAATCACATCCCCATTGGCAGGATTGACCGAAAACTGAATATTCGATCCGCCCGTTTCTACTCCAATTTCTCGGATAATTGCGATCGAATAATCGCGCAACCGTTGATATTCCTTATCCGTCAAAGTTTGGGCGGGTGCGACGGTGATCGAATCTCCCGTATGTACCCCCATCGGATCAAAATTTTCAATCGAACAGACAATTACCACATTATCCGCCAAATCTCGCATCACCTCTAATTCGTATTCTTTCCAGCCCAGGAGAGATTTTTCCACTAGAATTTGGGAAACAGGCGATTGTTCTAGTCCGTATTCAGCCATTTCTTCGTATTCTTCCTGGTTATAGGCAATCCCTCCGCCCGTTCCCGCAAGAGTAAAAGCTGGACGAATAATCAGGGGATAGGAGCCGATTTCCTTGGCTACTCGCCGAGCAGATTCAATATCATTGACAACTCCTGAAGGGCAAACGGGAACCCCAATTCGGGCCATCGCTTCTTTGAAAAGTTCTCGGTCTTCTCCCATTTCGATCGCTTCTAGTTTTGCCCCGATCAACTCAACGCCGTATTTTTCTAGGACACCCGATTTAGCCAAGGTCACTGCCAGATTAAGAGCCGTTTGTCCGCCCATTGTGGGTAACAAAGCATCGGGGCGTTCCTTTTCGATAACTTTTTCTACCATGTCGGGGAGAAGAGGTTCGATATAGGTGCGGTGAGCGGTTTCTGGATCCGTCATAATCGAAGCAGGATTAGAGTTCACTAACACAACCTCATAACCCTCTTCCCGTAAGGCTTTGCAGGCTTGGGTTCCAGAGTAGTCAAATTCACAAGCTTGGCCGATAACAATGGGGCCTGCTCCTAATACTAAAATTTTCTTTAAGTCTGTGCGGCGTGGCATAAGTGGTTTCCCTTGGAGAAGAGGTAATTTGAATCCCACTTATTTTATAAGGTTTATCCGCGATCGTAACCCTATTATTTATCTAGGTTTATTGACTTTTGAGATTTGTTTTCTAGGTTGATTAAGGCGATCTCGAGTGTGCGAGTAAATTTTACATTCCAATAAACCTCTGCAACAAGTCAATTTTAAAAATCATCTTCAAATTTGTAACCCATGCCAATCACAGTCTTAATAAAAATAGGATTCGAGGGATCTAGTTCAATTTTCTTGCGTAGGCGACGAATATGAGTGTCCACAACTCGATCATCCCCAAAAAAGTCATTTCCCCAAAGTTTGTCAATTAATTGATTGCGACTCCAAACCCGTCCTGGATAACTAATAAAAGTATGAAGTAAATTAAATTCTAAAGTTGTTAAATCTAAAATTTCTAAATTTTGATCGATTAATTGACGTTTAGCGATATGCTGGTCTAAATCAAGTTGAAAATGGCGAGTTTTGTGGGTTTGATGATTATTTTCTCCATGTCTTAAACTGCGTCTCAGCAAGGCTCTCACTCTTGCCACTAATTCCCTCGGACTAAAAGGTTTAATGAGATAATCATCGGCTCCTGTGGATAATCCAATAATACGGTCAATTTCTTCTCCTTTTGCGGTCAACATTAGAATATAAGGATCTTTTTGATTAATTTTTTGCCGAATACGCGTACAAACTTCTAATCCGTCTAATTTGGGCAACATTAAATCGAGAATAATCAAATCAGGTTCGTTTTGTTGGAAATAATTAAGAGCTTCTAGTCCATCATGGGCGATCGCGCAGACAAAAGCTTCCCGTTCTAGCGTTTCTTGGATGAGGTGAGCAATTTCGAGATCGTCTTCAACAATCAGAATATTCATGTCATATTGCAAAAGATTAGAAGGGCTAGATAAAATAAAACACCAGCGATCGCGCGCTGGCAAGTTCAAAAATTGTTGTTGTTATTATGGAGGAAATATCGGCTGTCAGTTCCCAAAACATTAAGCTTTTCAGACTCCTTCAAATAAAAATTGTAACATAGAGTACGAATTTTTTATTACAAAAAATAACTTTTTCTTTCTAATTTTGATTTTCTCGGTATAATGCCACGCCAGGAGGCTTTCCCCAAATAATTTTTTCTTGTTTATAAACGACCATGCCAGGTTTCGCTCCCTTGGGTTTGTAAACGTTTTTGGGTTTGGTATAAACGACGGGAACTTGTTCGCTTTGTCTCGCTCGACTGTAATAAGCGGCCCAATTTGCTGCACATTGTAAATCACTTTCTTCGGCGATCGCACCTGGAGTTAATCGTAAAAGAACATGACTTCCTGCAATTTCCTGACTATGAAACCAAAGATCATAATCTCCTGCAACGCGAAAAGTAAGCTGATCATTTTGCCGATTATTGCGCCCAATCCAAATTTCAAAACCAGAAGGACTGCGTTGAATATGAGGTTGAAAGGTTTCTGAAGAAGGGCGACTACGAGAATGTTTAACTTCTAAATAATTTTGTTCAATCAGTTCATCTCGAATTTCTTCTAAGGCTAACAAATCTTCAGAAACATAGTAATTTTCTAACAGATTTAAACTATTTTCTACTTGTTCTAAATAACCTATTTCTGTCATAACTTCCGCTAAAAGTGGTTCTATAGCATGACGCGCCCGTTTGAGTTTTTGTTGTTGTTTATAAAGCCATTGGGCATTTTGAATAATAGTTTTATCAGGTTGCAGAGAAATTTTAATAGGTTCACCTGTTTCAAAATCAGCTAAAATTATCTCTTTCATTCCCGCTTGCCATTGATGCAAATTAGCCATCAATAAATCAGCCTGTTGTCGATAGAAATCTGCTTGATCAGACTGGTTTAAACGTTTTTGAAAAGTCTCTGCTTTTTGATTAAGTTTACCTAAGAGAGAACGAATTTTTTGTAATAATTGATGATGCAATTGCCCAAAACTTTCTTGAGATTGGCGATCGCGATAATAGTTATTAATAAGTTCCTGAATATTAACAATCGGTTGTTGAAGATTAGTATTGAGAACTGTGTAACCCGTTTCCGTCCGACTAGGATTAAAATCTCCTTTTTCTAAACTTTTTAACCAATTTTGCCAAGCTTGAAATAAATTTTGCCAATCTTTTTCACTCAAACTGCTTGTCTCTTGTTCAGGCTGTAAATTAGCGATTTTCAAAAGAGAACGGGCGATCATTGGACTCAAACCCCGATAAAGTTTGATCCATTGCTTTTGAATGGGGCCTGGAATTAAACTAATTCTTTCTTGCCAGCGATCGCGGGATTCAGTCAAGTTGGGAGCAATTCCTGTTAAACTTGGCGGTAATTGATAGGGTTGACCAGTTTCCACAGTTCGCACACGAGACTGATTAGACGTAACTTGGTGAGCAACGGTGATAATTTGCTGATTTGCGTCGGTAAGAACGACATTGCTGTATTTCCCCATGATTTCCACATAAAGATGCCAGATCGGCTCTTCATCGGGACGTTGGGCAATTTGCAGATCAACAACTCGTTCCCAGGGTGCAACCATTTCAATCGCAGTCAGGGCATAGCCATTTAATTGATGACGCAATTGATCGCTAAAAGTAAAGGTATCAGGAGTACGGGGCGGCGAATCTCCGATAACTAATCTAGCGGCCTGTGGATGCCAAGATATGGTTAACCAGCCTCGTTTTTGTAAAGTTCGTAGGGCAATAGAAATGGTATTGCGATCGCGTTGATAAACCTGTTCAATTCGAGCGGGCAACCAATGAGTTCGCAGATCTTGGCAAATAGCGGCGAGAGTCGTAAAGTCAACGGTTTGCATATTCTAATTTTATCGGAACTTAAAGCATAACAGCTTCAACACTAGGAATCGGTAAATCATCCCTTAACACCGCTTCCTGTTTCGGTAGGGATAATATAACGTTGCAAAAACACAAATAAGATAATGATCGGTGTAATAGAAATAATAGAACCCGCCGCAATTAAACGCCAATCAAAATCTAAAGCACTGGCTAATTTTGCAACGCCGAGAGGAAGGGTAAAATAATCGGGTTGATCCAAAACAATCAAAGGCCAAAGAAAATCACTCCACGCACCAATAAACACAAAAATGGTAAGAGTAGCTAAAGCAGGACGCACAGCAGGAATCATAATGTGCCACCAAATGCCCAACTCAGTACAACCATCAATACGAGCGGCTTCTTCTAATTCTTTGGGAACACTTTGAAACGCTTGACGAAGCAGAAAGATACCAAAAGCCGAGGCTAAACCAGGAAAAATAACGCCTAAATAGGTATTTCTCAGCCCAAATTGAACAGTCAAAATATAGAGAGGAATCATCACAATTTGAAAGGGAATCATCAAAGTTGCGACAATCAAAGCTAAAAAAGTGTCTCGTCCTTTAAAATTTAATCGAGCTAAAGGATAGGCAGCTAAAGCGCAAAAAAGTAGATTGAAACCAACGGTTAAACTTGCTACAAAGGTACTATTAAACAAATAGCGAGCAAAGGGATAATTTTGCCAAACAGTAAGAAAATTATCTAAAGTCGGTTTAATCGGTAGAAGTTGAAGCGGCGCACCAAAAATATCTTCTGTGGGAGACTTTAAGCTGGTACTCAATAACCAGAAAAGTGGGAAAAGCATTACTAATGCAATTATTCCCAGAATAAAATAGGTTCCTAAAAAATTTGAACGAGTAAATTTTGGCTTGGTATTTGTCATTTAGAGTCTAAGCCTTCTTGTAATAGAGCGGTTAATTTTTCTTGGGCTTGTTGTTTTTGGAGATCTTGATTCAATAAGTTTTAAAAGCGATCAACGATGAAACGAATATTTCACAGCAATCATAAACATCGTAGAACAAATCTTCTGTAATGCGAATCATGACTCCATTTTTCGCGCTAAAGGTAATTATAGGATTTTAAAAAAATAAAAAAGGACAACTCCAGATTAAAATCCTCCATCAAAGCTAGACCCGAATTTGGTAAAATGCCTTAGATACCTTAATTTGACGCGATATTGTAGTATGTATTGAGATGAGCCCATGACTAAACTGCTTGAAGAGATGATCTCCCAAATCCACCAACTTTCACCCGAAGAACAAGATGCGATCGCGTCCCGATTTTTGGCTGAGTTGCAAGATGAACAGCAATGGAAGTCTCGGTTCACTTCCACAACAGATGATCAATGGGATGAGATGGCTGCAATGGTTCGCCAGGAAATAGCAACAGGTGAAACTGTTCCACTTAGTGAAATATTTCCAGCAGAAAAATGAAATCAAGTGTCACCCAAACGTTTCGCAAAAGGCTTAATGAGCTTCCTACATCGGCTCAGGAACAAGCGAGTAAAGTCTATGCACTTTGGCAAAAAGACCCTTATCATCCCAGTCTTCAGTTCAAACGAGTCAGTCAAAAGCAACCGATTTTTCCGCTCGTGTCAGCTTGAACTATAGGGTTTTGGGTTTGTTGGAGTCCGATCATATTTACTGGTACTGGATTGGCACACACGATGAGTACGATGACTTGCTGAAACGGATTTAGGGCGATTGATGAGTTTTTGGGTTGGTCGATATCTTCGTCATGATAGTCAAAACAGGAACTCGTAATCTCTCAATCCCTCATCAAGTCTAAAATCAAGCATTGCGAATCATAAAAGCTAGACCTAAATTTGGTAAAATGCCTTAATCATCTTAATTTGACGCGATCGCTTCTGATTATTCATAATGTGTCCACATTCCTAAAATTTTGATTTTATGTTCAGACTCGATAACCTCATAAACTAAACGATGTTGAATGTTAATTCGTCGAGAATAGGCTCCCTCTAAATCACCGATTAATTTTTCGTAGGGAGGTGGATTTTGAAAACGATTTATTTCGATTAGATCAAGAATTTTTTGCACTTTTTCTCTAAGGTTACTCGCATTAAGTTTTTTGGCATCTTTTTGAGCTTGTTTGGTATAAATCAATCGCCATCTTACCATTCTAATTCCTCGTCACAATCTTCAACAGAGGTGTTTAAACCTTCTTGAATAGATTCTCGCATTCCTTGAATAGACAGTAAATATAAGCTTTCTTGTATTGATCGCCAATCCATTTCTGATAATAAAACGGCATTACTATTTTGTCCTGAAATAATAATAGCTTGATGGGATTGATTAACAGAATCAATTAAATTAGGTAATTGTTGTTGAGCTTCATTGACAGTAATCATGATTTTTATATTTTTTGTTTATGGTCAATAATTTCAATGACTTAATGAATTAATAATTTATAGTTTTGCAAGCCAAAGCCCCACAAATATTCCATACGGATTATAAATATCGTAGAACTAATCTTTGGTAATGCGAATTATAATTCTAAATAAAAGCTAGACCCAAATTTGGTAAAATGCCTTAGATACCTTCATTTGACGCGATCGCCGTTGGGGACTTGTGTATGTCTAACTTGACTTTTTTATTGGAAATCGGTACAGAAGAACTACCCGCAGATTTTGTGGCCAACGCGATCGCCCAATGGCAGAGTCGAATCCCGAAAAGTTTGACCGACAATTTACTAACGCCCGAATCGGTTCAGGTTTACGGCACGCCCCGTCGTTTAGCGGTTTTGATTCAAGGTTTACCGAGTCAACAACCAGACCGAGAAGAAGCGATCAAAGGGCCACCAGCATCTTCAGCTTTTAAAAATGGTGAACCCACAAACGCCGCGCTCGGATTTGCCAAGAAACAGGGTGTGGAAGTGAGTGCTTTAGAAATTGAGGCGACGGATAAGGGAGATTTTGTTTTTGTTCAGAAAAAAACGCCTGGTCGTCCTGCACAGGAAATTTTGCCCGAATTAGTTCTTAATTGGATAAATAATCTGGAAGGTAAGCGTTTTATGCGTTGGGGAGATGGGGATTTACGTTTTCCTCGTCCGATTCGTTGGTTAGTCGCTCTACTGGATAAAGAAATTTTACCTCTGCAATTAATTAATGGTTCCACAACTGTAAACAGCGATCGCTTTTCCTGGGGACATCGGGTTTTACATCCTGAAATAATTAATATTAAACAAGCGAAAGATTATCAAGAAAACTTGCGATCGGCATTTGTTATTGTTGATCCTGAAGAACGTCGTCAAATTATTACCGAACAAGTTAAAAATGCGGCTAAATCTTTGCAAGGAACGGCTGAAATTTATCCTGATTTATTGTCAGAAGTCGTGAATTTAGTCGAATATCCGACTGCGGTTATTGGTAAATTTGATACGGATTTTCTCACATTACCAACAGAAGTAATTACTATTGTCATGGTGACGCACCAGCGTTATTTTCCTGTCAAAAAAGCCGATGGAACTTTATTAGCAAAATTTATTACTATTGCTAACAGTGATCCCCAAAAAGCAGAACTTATTGCAGAGGGAAATGCCAGGGTAATTCGCGCCCGTTTAGCCGATGCCCAATTCTTCTATCAAGCTGATTGTGATCAATCCTTAGAAAGTTATTTACCCCAACTCGAAACAGTGACTTTCCAAGAAGAATTAGGAACCATGCGAGATAAGGTTGATCGCATCATAGAAATTGCTCAACAAATTGCAGAACAACTCAATTTAGACGAAAAAAATTGCCAAGAAATTGAAAGTACGGCTCTATTATGTAAGGCAGACTTAGTGACCCAAATGGTCTATGAGTTTCCTGAATTGCAGGGAATTATGGGACAAAAATATGCCCTAGTCAGTGGAGAATCGAGGGAAGTTTCCAATGGGATTTTTGAACATTATTTACCGCGTAATGTTGAGGATGATTTACCTGAATCTTTAACAGGTCAAGTTGTGGGAATCAGCGATCGCCTAGATACCTTGATCAGTATTTTTGGACTAGGATTATTGCCCACTGGTTCCTCCGATCCCTTTGCCCTCAGACGAGCCGCTAATGCCATTGTGAATATTACCTGGTCTGCTAATTTAGATATTAATTTGGAGGAATTATTAACCCAAGTTTCAGCTGATTTTATTACTGCTCATCCCGATAAAAATTCGCCCTTAGAAATTCTGAAAAACTTCTTTATTCAACGCATTAAAACTTTATTAGAAGATGAATTAAAAATTGATTATGACTTAGTGAATGCTATTTTGGGAGACAATGATCCAGACTATACAATTCGTGCCTTAGAAAATTTACTTGATGTCCGCGATCGCGCTGATTATTTACGGAAAATTCGTAAAAATGGAAAACTAGAAGAAATTTATGAAACAGTCAACCGTGCTACACGCTTGGCAAGTAAAGGGACATTGGATACTCGAACTTTTGATCCTGAACAAGTAATTAAAAATGAATTATTAGTTAAAAACTCTGAAAAGATTTTGTATGAAAAACTCATTGTACTATTTAACGTTTACGAGACTCACAATTTTTCCCGTGTCTTCACTGACGACCAACCTAAGGATATAAAAAGGATATTATCCTGGTACTACTATTATCCAAAACTTATAAAATGTCTAGCAGACATTACGCCTGCTGTGACCCGCTTTTTTGATGGAGAAGATAGCGTCATGGTAATGGATGAAAACCTAGAAATTCGCGCAAATCGTCTTAATTTATTAGGATTACTGCGAAATCATTCACGGGTCTTAGCCGATTTTGGTGCGATCGTTAAAGGTTAAATTTAGTTTTTAGTGCCATATTAAAAAATAGATTAAAAATAGTTTCATTAACTCTATGAAATACCGACGTTTTGGCCGAACAGAACTCGCGATGCCCGTTTTTTCCTGTGGCGGGATGCGCTATCAACATCAATGGCAAGATACAACTGAAGATAAAATTCCTCTCGACAACCAACAGAATTTAGAAGCAACAATTGAACAAGCTTTAGCACTCGGAATTAATCATATTGAAACTGCCAGGGGTTATGGCACCTCTGAGATGCAATTAGGGAAAATTTTACCCAAATTTAAACGAGAAAAATTGATTGTGCAAACCAAAGTTTCTCCTAAAGAAAATTCTCAAGAATTTCGAGAAAATTTCGATCAATCTTTTCAATATCTCAATCTAGAATATGTAGATTTATTAGGATTACATGGGATCAATACTCCTGAAATTTTAGATTATAGTTTGCGTTCAGGAGGTTGTTTAGACGAAGCTAAAAAATTACAAAAAGAAGGTAAAGTTCGTTTTATTGGTTTCTCGACTCATGGGCCGACAGATATTATTATTAAAACGATTGAAAGCGGAGAATTTGATTATGTTAACCTGCATTGGTACTACATAAATCAAGTTAATTGGGCCGCCATTGAAGCAGCAACAAAACAAGATATGGGCGTATTTATTATTAGTCCTTCTGATAAAGGTGGGCAGTTATATAATCCTCCTGAAAAGTTAATTAAACTCTGTCAACCCCTGAGTCCAATTGTTTTTAATGATCTATTTTGTTTGTCCCATTCTCAAATTCATACTCTCAGTATTGGAGCTTCTAAGCCAACAGATTTTATTGAACATTTAAATACTTTAGATTATTTAGATCAGGACATTACTATTTTAAATTCTATTATTAAAAACCTTGAACAAGAATTAATTAATATCTTAGGAAAAGAATGGGTAGAAACCTGGCAAATAGGCTTACCTAATCATCAAGATACACCTAATAATATTAATATTCATACTATTCTTTGGTTGCGTAATTTAGCCTTGGCTTATGATTTACTTGACTACGGAAAAATGCGTTATAACTTATTAGGAAATGGCGGCCATTGGTTCCCAGGAAAACAAGCGAAAAATGTCAGCGAATTAGATTTAAGTGAATGCTTAAAAAACAGTCCTCATCGAGATATTATTCCTCAATTACTAATGGAAACAGATGAGCTTTTAGGTGGAGGTTTGTTGAAACGTTTATCTCAAAGTTAATCAAAATATTGGGAGTAATGAAGATATTTTAATCAGGATTTATTAGACTAAATAAAGCTAATTCAACTCCATAATATTTTTGAGTTAATCCTAACTTATCTACTATTTCTTATAAGTATTTTTGTACTGCGTTTTGATCACTATCTGTTTCTGGTTGCCAATCACGAATTCCTAATCTTTCCGTTTCAAACAGCTAATCTTTATTAATCATTTCTTAAATTTATTATTAAACTAAAAAACGTCTAGTTAGTTATTCTAAACGGTTTTCAGTGGGTTGATTAAAAAGGAATATTAGATTAAGATCGCGACAATTGCATCAAGTCTTTTAATCCTGGTGCGTAAGATTCTAAAACATTCCCCGTGCGAGAACAACTGACTAATAAATAATCACAAACAGGGCAAGAAATTTCCGTCACATTTAATTTAACAAGAAACTTTCTTTCAGCATGATTGCCACAATTCGGGCAACGTATTATCTGTGAATTAATCATTTTTATGTCCTTATTAAATTTGTTTTTTATGAACTCACCATTTCAGAAAACACTGCAAAATGTTTAACGAATGATGGTATTTTAATTAAATATATTAATTAATCTAAAATGATAAACAATATATTAAAAATTTATTGGCGACGAGGATAACGAGATTCTACCTAAGTTTCCCTTGATCCCCACCTATATATTATTACTTAAGAATCAATTTTCAATCCTTAACTAAAGCTTTACTTAATAATTAGAGCTAATCTTATTGATAAGCTGAAATACCATATCACTATTTGACAAAATCACTTCTTTCTTAATAAAAAGTTAAAGTTCGTTTGTTTTGAGGGTTATAACTACAGCAGGCGATCGCCCTTGACCAATTCAGGTCAATTATTCCGTTAAACTGATATGATCAATCGCGTATTCTTTTCGTCGTTCGGATTATGACAACAGACTGGCAAATCGCCAAAGCTTACGAAGACATTTTTTATCATAAATGGGATGGGATCGCCAAAATCACCATTAATCGACCTCATAAACGAAATGCCTTCCGTCCTAAAACCGTTTTTGAACTTTATGATGCGTTTTGTAATGCGCGCGAAGATCCCCGTATTGGCGTGATTCTTTTAACTGGGGCGGGGCCTCATACCGATGGCAAATATGCTTTTTGTTCGGGCGGGGATCAATCAGTGCGCGGAGAAGCGGGTTATATTGACGAAGATGGCGTACCCCGTTTAAATGTCCTCGATTTACAACGCTTAATTCGTTCCGTTCCGAAAGTTGTGATTGCACTCGTGGCGGGATATGCGATCGGCGGCGGTCATGTCCTTCATTTAGTTTGTGATTTAACGATCGCGGCAGATAATGCGATTTTTGGACAAACAGGCCCAAAAGTAGGGAGTTTTGATGGCGGATTTGGGTCTAGTTATTTAGCGCGGATTGTGGGACAAAAAAAAGCAAGAGAAATTTGGTTTCTTTGCCGTCAATATTCCGCAGAACAAGCTTTAGCAATGGGATTAGTAAATACAGTTGTACCAATAGATCGATTAGAAATTGAAGGTGTGCAATGGGCTAGAGAAATTTTAGAGAAAAGTCCCCTAGCAATCCGTTGCTTAAAATCAGCTTTTAATGCCGATTGTGACGGGCAAGCTGGACTACAAGAACTGGCTGGAAATGCCACATTATTGTATTATATGACGGAAGAAGGAACAGAAGGAAAACAAGCTTTTCTTGAAAAACGTCCTCCCAACTTTCGTCAATATCCTTGGCTCCCTTAAAGATTTAAAGTAAATAAGTTCTAAAAAAGTTTCAAAAATTTCAGACAATTTGCATCTAACTTACGGAAGATTTATTGAGAAGTTTTATCAGATTTTATCCAAAAAATATTTAAACTAAACGGATAATAAAGATTGATTTTCCTCGATTAATATTTCTAAAGGAACTTCTGTTTTATCATTATCGTTTTGATAGGACAAAGACAAAAAATGCTCTAAACGAACAACCCCTTCCAAACTTTCCCAAGCAGTATTAAAAGGACGAGCGGCTAAAGTACAAGCAGCCCATTCACTACGCACAGGAACGCTTAGCTGATGGCACATTCCACCCCTTCTGCCTTCTGTTTGATAATATCGACAATGCCGACAAGATGATGTTGAAAAATTTGCGGTTTTCATGGAGTCTAAAACATTGAATTAGGAAAATCTTAAGATTGTAAATTTAGTATTTTGTTATCTTATTATTATACACTCACTGAATTTTAGGATTTTGGCTTAAAAGTTCGGTTCTAAATGGGTTTTAGCGATCCCCAACTGTTTTTTTCCTTTAGGTTCTTTTAATAATCATTTTACAAAGCGAAATAATAATTGAGGAAATCACTCATTATCTTTAAAAAATGTAATCACTATAACAAAGTTCTTTTTAAAACTTATTGGGGATCAAGAAATAAGTAGCTGTTATTCACAAAAAAGTTAAAATTTTGATTGAAATTCACAATTGATAATTCCGTCTTTAAAAAAACGGTAATTATCGATAAAAAATTAAATTCTCAGTGTTATTTTTTACGCGGAAAGAAATTACTTCTGTCAAGTGTAAATAGACTGAAGTTTAAAATATACCTCAATAGGAATGACTGAATAGTTTTACATCTTTTTTGAGAAAATCTCACAGAATTGTCAGGGCTAAAGCACACAAATGGTAGATTTTGAAGACTATATATGTTATAAACAGAGCAAATTTATAAACTGAAGTGTGGAATCTTTTTTTTTGAAGTTGAAGCGACAAATTGACTTTTCATTATTGTTGAAGACAAAATGACATTAAATTTAAAAATTTTATCTAAAATCAAGACTTATTTCAGTCAACAGAGAAAACCCTCAAATCGTCGAGTGGCTGGAGTGGCTTGCGGCACGGTTTTTATGGCTTTAGGTTTGGATGCCTTGTTTCTTCAGCGATCGCTTTTTACTCAGTTTTCAGGGAAAGATGAAGACTCTAGACCACTTTCACTCGTTGAACCTTTGGATCTAGAAAATAGGATTGATGAAGATAAAAATCCCGTTGGACGATTGCTCACTGAAAGAGAACGCACACAAATTTCCTTGCTATTAGGAGAATCTGTCAAAAAACCTTATCCTCTGGTGATCGGAGAACTGCCCTTGGTGATTCTTCATGATACGGCAGGAGAAATTGATAATGCGACCATTCATGCTCAAAAACAATCTTCCCGTGGCCCATTGGGTGATGGAATTGCGGCTTATGTGCCAAGAAAAGGAAATGCTATTGTCATTCGTCAAGGGTTTTTTTCCAAAAATCGTCCCACCGCTACAGCCTATGAAAAAGGGTTTGATCTTTTGTCTGAGTCTCGGCGCAATCGATCGCTACGAACAATTTGGCAAACCCTCAATCCCTCCACAAGACAAACTCATCTGCGTGATGCGATCGCCGAACTAGACCCTAATTTTGTGATTTTTGCTAATCGAGCGGCTCTTTGGCTGAATAGTTCATCGGATCAAGCCTTTAATGCGTGGCAATCCCAGAATCTTGAATCCCTTGACGGGGCAAAAACAACAGCAATTTGGGCGATCGCCAATCTTTGTAAAAATATCTTAAAAGATCAAAAAACGGCTCTTAATTTTGTTCAATTTCCCAAAAACGCCAGTCAATTACTTCAAACCTGTCAAAAACTTAATCCTATTCTGCAAGCCAATCGGACGAGAGTTGGTTCATCAGTGAATTTTGAATTAATCCAAAAACGCGGTTCAGATTGCTTTACAGCAGATATTGAAGTTAGAACCTACAATAATCTAGAGGGGGCGGTTAAAATCCCCGAAAATCGAGCAATTAATTTGGATAACTATAATGGTGAAGCTTATACTGACAGCCAATATGAAACTCTGAAAAATTTATATCTTAAGTCTGCTTTGTTTGCTGGCCGCTTTCCCCAAATCGTGACGCATTATTGGTTGGATCAAGGATTAGGTAAAGTTATTGGCGATCACTGTGATCCCAGGGGACTAAATCTCACCAAAGTTTATTCTCACATCAGCACCGCCTTGGAACATCACCCAGACACGATTTATGGCATTAGACCCCAATATGGATTAAATCCCCAAAAAAAGCATAATGTTTGGTGGTCAGAAGCAATTTTAGGTGAAAAACCCAGATTAACAGAAAATAAGTAAGATTTATCATTTCCTTAAGTGTTAACTTAATATTTGTGACCAAGATCACAAGAAAACTGTGATCAATCAGCTTGTTGAAAAGAAATGTTCGATGAATAATAGATTCAGGATTCAAAAAGCGGGTGCAAACATAGCACTAAGGTTAGTTATTAAGATAGCTAGCCGCATTTTTTTTTTAGATGAAAATATCTGAATCTTGATCAGAAAGTTTTGATAAATCAAATAATTCTTCACACGCGATCGCTTGGGATTGGGGCATTTGTCCGTAGCTAAAAATCCAAGGAAGCTCAACAGAAAATAAAGGAAAAAAACAGTCTAAAACATAAGGACTACCGTAGATAATCACCGCTTGTATTGAATTATTCTGAAATAATTGCTGATAAAAATCTTTTGCCTTTTCAGTTAAACCTGCCGTTCCCCGAAAAGGATTTCCTCGAATGAAAATTTGTAGCAAAATTAACTGGTTTTTAAAAGTATTAGAATCTAATAAACTTTGATCTCGCAACTCTAATTCATAATTAAAACGTTTGGGAATCATGACACTCGGACAGGCTCGATCTAAAAAGTCACAATTAAGTAAATCATTAACAATTATTAAATTCTTTTTAGGTTGCTGACTCTCAACTTTAATCGGTAAATTTCCTCGTTTTTTGAGAGAATTTTTGATGATCAACTCAACTGATTGCTGAGCATTATTAGAACTTAAATTTTCGATTTTTAAAGTAGAAGAAGCTGGGACAAATAAACCCAATTTTTCCTTTGCTTGCCAAATTCGCTTGACAGATTCATCAATTCTAGATTCGGTTAATCTTCCTGATTGCACTGCTTCATAAACGGCGGCGATCGCTTTTTCAGGATCGGGAGGCATCAATAGAATATCGGCTCCTGCAATCAAGGCACGAACTGCAACTTCTTCTGGCTCTGCTTCTTGGGTAATTCCACCCATAATTAGGGCATCTGTGACAATTAAACCCTCAAAGCCCATTTTTTGGCGTAATTGTTTGGTTAAAATTTGGGCAGAAAGGGTCGCTGGATTGACCGAATCCCAAGCGGGAATACGAATATGGGCGGTCATTATTGTATCAACTTCTGCCGCGATCGCCGATTGAAAAGGAGGAAGTTCAATTTGCTCTAATCTTTGTAGATTATGGGGAATAATCGGTAAATTTAAATGAGAATCAGTGGCAGTGTCGCCGTGACCAGGAAAATGTTTGGCGGTTGTCAAGACGGAATATTTTTTAGCTCCTTCGATAAAACTGCTGACCAACGCACTAACGATTTCTGGCGTTTCTCCAAAAGCACGAATATTGATCACAGGATTATCGGGATTATTATTCACATCGGCGATCGGAGCCAGAATCCAGTTAATTCCAATCGCTAGAGCTTCTTTGGCTGTAATTTCTCCCATTTTTGTGGCGTAGTTTTGGGCCAGTTCCAAATTTTCTTGGGCGATCGCGCCTAAAGCCATCGGTGGCGGAAACCAAGTTGCACCCGCAAACCTTTGCCCAACTCCTTCTTCAATATCAGCACAAATGAGTAAGGGATTCATTGCCCAAGTTTGCAGTTGTTGGGATCTAGCGGCCAACTCCACCGCACTGCCGCCCAATAAAATAATGCCGCCTAAATTTAATTTCTCTAACCAATTTTTTAAGTGATTATTGGACGCTTCCCAGACGGGATAACGAATTTGATGATCAAACAAAAAGCCAGATGCTCTCACGACAATCAGTTGACCAATTTTTTCTTTGAGTGTCCAATTTGTCCAATTCATACTAATTTAAAACAAGAATATTGTTCATTTTAGTCTGAGAAAGAAGCGATCGCGGAAGCTGATTTTGGAATTATTGAATAAGTCACTAGCATTACTAAGGCGATCGCCGATGAACAAGATGAACAAACAGTTTTTCAATTATTTATTGTGGAGCGGGAAGCGTTGTCGGGTTAGTGGGCGTAATATTAACAGGTTGAGATTGTAATTGTTGTTGCTGTTGACGTTTAAAATCTTCGGCAGCTTTATTGAGATTATTTTGAGTATCTTGTGCAAAAGCAGAACCACTCCGACTCCGACTAAGATTGGCGTTATGAATTAGAGATGCTGGATCAAATCCACTAAAAGAACCTTTACTCGGATCTTGTTCGTTACTTTGATAGGTAGAAGGTTCTTGAAGGTTTTGGGACTGAGCGATAGTTACTTTTTCCATGCCCATCAATAATCCACAAATTCCTAGAGAGAGAGAGAAAACTTTAATGAAATATTTTTGATTCATAATTTTATTGGGGTATAGCGATAAAATACATTAGAGAAAACGACGACGTAACAAAGGTTGAATTAATGATAATACTGACGCATCGAATATTAATAATATACCTAACACCTGAAGAAAGTTCATGGCAGCCCAAGGAGTGTTTAGAACCAGGCTATTGAATGCCCAATCTTGATGCAGATAGAGATAGCGAATGGGTTCGATCGCGTAGGTGAGAGGATTTAAACTAGCAATAATTTTTAACCAATCTGCCATAAAAGAAAGAGGAGCTAAAGCAGTACTAGCAAATAGAAGCGGTAAGTTCGTGACAAAAATGACGGCAATAAGTTCAATATGTCCAGGCAAAGCAAAGGCTAATCCTAAACTTAAAGCAGTGACACCAAGGACAATTAAGAAGACAATAAACGCGATCGCGCTAAGTCCAATAAAATCAGGTAAACCTGCACCCAATAACGCACTGGCTCCGACAATAACTGCCGTTTGAACCATACTTAGAGCAATTATATAAATCGTAGAAGCGGCGACAATAGAATAACGAGAAGCTAAAGGTGCAACTAAAAGACGGTTGAGAAATCCAAATTCTCGATCAAACATGACGGGTAAACCTGCGTTTAAAGCTCCCGAAAAAGCGGTAAAAACAATAATTCCAGGAGCGAGAAATTGAGCATAATTTTGATCATTACCAAATAATCCAGAAGGCGCGTTGAAAAATAAGGCTCCAAAGAGAACTAACCACATAAACGGCTGAATAATACCTGCGATTAAAGTGGAAGGACGACGTTGCAATTGAATAAATAGGCGTTTAGTTAAAGCCAAAGTTTCTTGGATAAAATCTGCCAGATTATTTTCTTGAGCCAGAGCGCGACTAACCAGAGTATTGGGAGATAAGACTTGATTTTGATTGGTATTGAGTAAAGTTTGAGTCATGATTTTAGTTGATAAAAAGTTATTTCATTGCTTGTTTTTTTTCTGCTTTAAGGTCACGATTACTCGCGGCGGAAATTTCGGCATCTATTAAAGTTTGGCCTGTTGCCGCCAGATAAACGTCATCTAAGCTAGGACGAGATTGGGATAAGCTAAAAATTGGTAAATTAGCTGTGATTAAAGTTTGTTCAATTGTGCTTAAGGGATTACTTTGAGCTTTTACTACTAAATTTAAAGAATTTCCCTGGGCTGTATTGATAATCACATTTTCTACAAAGTCCAAAGGTTCCAGTAAATGTTTAGCTTTTTCGGCTTCTTTTAATGTCGCAAATTCTTGAGTTCTTAAGGTAACGCGATCGCCGCCCACTCGATCTTTTAATTCAGATGGACTTCCTTGGGCCAAAACTTTTCCCTGATCAATGATTACCAGGCGATCGGCTAGGGCATCAATTTCTTCTAGATAATGACTGGTAATTAAAACTGTCGTGCCTGCATCCCGCAATTGACGTAAAAAGTCCCAAAGAATAAAACGACTTTCAATATCTAGCCCAACAGAAGGTTCATCCAAAACTAAAACAGCAGGTTGATGCAATAATCCCGCCGCTAAATCCAGACGTTTTCGTAATCCGCCCGAATAAGTTCCCGTTTTTTGCTCGGCATAATCGTTTAATTTTAGGAGTTGTAACAATAATTGGATACGTTCTTTTGCTTGGCTAGACGACAAATGATAAAGGGAAGCTTGGAGTTGCAAGAGTTCTCGTCCCGTTAAAATTTTATCGAGGGCAACTTCTTGGGCGACATAACCCAATAGACGACGAGCTAATTTTGGTTGCTCAATCACGGAAACACCTTCGACTTCTAACTTGCCACCATCAGGTTTTGCCAAAGTACAAAGGCAACGAATAGTCGTCGTTTTACCCGCTCCATTCGGCCCCAATAGTCCAAAAATTTCCCCAGGCTGCACCGAGAAAGAAATATCTTTGACGGCTTCAACTGCCCCATAACGCTTTTTCAGATGTTCAACAAGAACGGCAGGACGCATAAAAGTTTAGGGTTGACAAAAAATGATACAAATTGCAACAATTATTTTTATTCTAGCAGTCTAGGGAAATTGGGGAGAAGTCAGACAAAGATTGAGATTTCAATGAGCCGTTTCTCGCCGCGATCGCTTTCTAAATAATCAGAAGAATATTGGCATTTTATGATTAATTTTTATTGTATTTTGGATAAAATTATTCAGCTTGAAAATCCCAATTGCTTCTTAATTGCGAACCATAATGATCGTATTTTCCAAAACTTGCTAGTTTTCATTGCTTCAATTTCTGCTGTAGCTAATTCTAAATATCTTTGAAGTTTTGTAATTTCTTCTAAATGAGATGATTGTTGATCAGCTTGAACTTTTCTTGAGTTTTCTAATTTAATTTGTTCTTGTCTAAAATCTTGCCAAAGTAAAGAAAATTGAGATATTTCTAATTGTTTAGATTTCACTTCTTGAACTGTTTTTAAGCAAATATTAGCGATGTCTTCCGCCATTTTGTCCCAAGAAAATTTCTTAGCTTGCTTTAAACCTGCTTGAATAAGTTTTTGACGAACTTCGGCAACTTGGACTTTTTCAAGAGATTGGATCATCTCTAGTACATCATATTCATCAACATAAATAGCTGCATCTCCTGCCACTTCAGAAAGAGAAGAATTGCGACAAGTAATAACTGGACAACCACAGGCCATCGCTTCAACAATCGGTAAACCAAATCCCTCATACAAAGATGGATAAACTAGCGCGATCGCACCCGAATAAATCGCCTTTAATTCTAAATCATTAACTTGAAGAAGATGAATTTTTAGGTCTTTAGTAAGAGCAAATAAATCAATTTCTAATTCAGTCTCGCCGCCCACACAAACAATTTCAAATTCTCGTTTTTGTTGCCACTGACTTAACGCTTTAAAAAACACAATTGCATTTTTATATCCTTGCAGACTCATGCGAGAACCAACTATCAGAAAGTAGGGTAAACCAATGCCTATTTTTTCTTTAACTTGAAGAATTTCTTGATGAGAAGCTGGTTCAAATAGTTTATCAACGCCATTATAGACAAGGCTAACAAGGGATTTATTAATATGAGGATAAAATTTTAATAAATCACGATTAGTATTTTGAGAAACAGTTATATATCGCGTTGCATATAAAATAGAATAATACTTTTCTTGCCAACAAAGCTCACTTAAATCGAATCCAAAAACTTCTGGAATCATATCATGAATCATCAAAATAGAGGGAGTTGTTAAAGGAGTGGTATAATAAGTTGAAATAAATAAATCTGCTTGAAACTTATCACAAACGAACTGTAATCGCTCTGAGTCTAAGGCTCTTTCACGATAGTCATAAGCGGACATTGAATAATAGTTAATTCCTTCTAATTTTGGTGCGGTTTCTGCGCGATCAATCAGAATAATCTGTGTTATAAAACCTGATTTTTGCCAGTATTTAAGCAGCATTGACCAAACACGAGCAATACCTGTCTGGTTAATCTGAAAAAATACTCCGTCAATAACTAAAGTCAAAGATTTTTCCATAGTTTAAATTCGTGTCAAAATTCATGATAATCAGTCAGAGGGAAGTCCAATTAATCTTTTAATTTTGAACCAAAGTGTTCTTAATTTCCAAAATTTACTAGTTTTTATGGCAGCTATTTGTTCGAGCAAATCATTTATTTTATTCTGTGAAGATAAAAATTCTGAGCATAATTGTGTTTTTGAAGAAGAGAGTTCTGAGGTAATTTTTTCTACAAATATATGAGTCTCTAATAGGTCTTGTTTACTTTTTAAACTAATATTTTTAATTTCCTTCATTAATCGATTAGTTTCAAATTTCTCATCTAATAAAAGATTGTCCAAAATTGTATTTTTTTGTTTTAATGTAAGATTTTCGGAAATATGATTACCTATTTCTATCTCGCGATCGCGGACAACCTGCACTAAATTATCAGCGTGCTTTTTCATGTCGCAGTACTTATATGACTGAAAATTGTCAAAAACATTGGGAGGGATACCAAAATGCTCAATTAATTCATTTGATTCTTCCGCTAAATAAAAGTCATTTAAACCATCAAAATACACTTTCCTATAATTATGAGACTCTAAAACTTTAGGAATATTTGTTTGTTTATATTTTGGCTTCCCAGGAAAAGTTGCTTCAACAATCACAATCGTAGGGCGAAAACGTTGCCAATTATTACTATTGATTACATATTCTTCCCAACCTTCAACATCAATTTTCAAAAAGTCAATTTGAATATTAACAAACTCCAGACAGACCGATAATAATGAACGTGTCTCAACTTTATAAACATCCAACTCTAATTTTTTTTCTTCAACTAATGACATTGCAATTTCTTTATCAAGGGTTGAAAATCCTGTTCCTTTAAGATCAAAAAAATCTACCTCTTTTTCTTGATCACTGATCGCAAGATTGAGGTTAATATCACGCGGACGATCCTTAACAAATAATTCAAACTGACTGGGCATTGGTTCAATATTTATTCCTTGCCAACCTCTTTCATAAAACGCCATTGTGACCGAATCATAAATGGGATGATTAGCTCCTACATCAATGTAAAAACCATTTTTTTTATCCTGAAAAATTCGGTTAAGAATAACATCTTCAAAGTTTTGAGAGTAGGAAATAAACATAAAAAAATAAGTCGTATGAAATTAAAAATCAAAAAATACCCAGTTCATTTAGCCGATTTAGATAACGCTTTCCAGCCGCATCAAGAGAATGAAAACTTTTAATATACTGTTGACCATTATGGGCAATTTTTTTGGTATTTTCATCATCTAACACAATTTTTCTCATTGTCCAGGCGGCATGATCAAGATCAGAATCGGCCCACAATTGATTTTCGTAAAATGGATAGTTTCCCTCATTAAGAGGGATTAGTTGATAGGATATCGGAAAACCCGTTGATTTCTTAACAAAATCTTTACTTCCTGAAAAATTAGTGGCAATTACAGGTTTACCTAAAAGCATTGACTCTGCCAATGTATAACCAAAACCCTCTGAACGATGTAGCGAGACATAACAATCGCAACAATTCATTAATGCCAAGCTATCAGAATGGTTAAGTTGTTTATTAATTACAATAATATCTTGTTCGTTATCAGTAGCATCCATTAACATTTGTAATTGTTTATTGTCGGGATCGTAACCTCTGACTTTAATAACCAAAGTGGTAGGAATACTTAAACATTTTTTCCGAAAAGCTTTTCTGTAAGCAGAAATGACCGCTTCAGGATTTTTTCGGCTTGAATAAGATGCAAAGTCAAAATTAAAATGAAATAGAAACGTATTTTCAGGTAAATTAAAGTATTGTCGATCCTGAACAATAAAGTTATCAATCGTAATAGCAGGAGGCATACAATAAATTGGGATACTCAATTTTGCTTGTAAAGATGCCCTAACAAATTCAGATTCTACCCAGACTTCATTAATTTCAGAAAGGTTGTTAATCCAATCCGAAGGAAAAATACTCAGTTCCCATGCGGGCATACTAATTTGATAATCTGCACGATTGATCTGGGAAGCAATATGATTTTTGACAATAGATAATTGGTCAGCATTCACCTTATAAATATGTATCGGAGAGTCAATTTTAGGTTTTAATAAATGCTCAATTCTATTATCATTTTGTCGCGAATGTACATTAATCGAAACGTCTAATCCTTGAAGAGAAAACCCTGATCTTTCAAGACTTTGAGCAACCAACCGACCCGCTTGACCAACGCCTGTTTCAGTTTTTAAATAACCGATAACACCAATAAGATTTTTAGTGTTTTTATTTAAGTGTGAAAGATTCTTAATAGAAGCAGGATTAAGATTTTTAGTAACGCGATCTAAGACTGGTTGAACAAAATATTCATCAATTTTATAATGGAACGAATATTGAATAAACCATCGGCAATAGGATTGAACATCTTCATAACTATTTAGCTTAAATGAATTTCTTAATCCTTCATCTTTAGACCAAAGAGCATACATTAAATTAGTAATACTGCATGAAGACAGTTTTAGAATAGTAAGATTAGTTTCGTTTAAATACTGATAAAACGTTTTAAAGGGATCTTCTAACCAAATATTATCCAATTCTCTATAATAACGTCTCATTAAATCAGAAATAAATAAGCCGTTATCGAAGTGATTATAACTATATTCTTTGATTAAAAGGTTAGCATCGATATTTGCCTCGTATTGATCAATATAATGGTCAATAATTGCCTGTAAAGCTGGGTTTAGATTTTCATTAAATCGAGAGGTATGTTTTGATAATCTATGCCTATTTTTAGGACTAATACCGCTAAAATGGAAAAAAGTGAGTGGTCTATTATCTACTAGCCAAATATTTTCGTCTTTATCGTAGGTTAATTCTCTTTGCTCTAAATTCCAATAGGCAACATTTAACGTGGTGTCTCGGAGGATCGCAACATTATCGAAAAAAGCAGGAAGTAAATCGACAAATTTTTGATCTACAAAAATTCCTTGGTCTTGTTGATTAATACACTGAAATCTCAGCCGACGCGCCCACCAATGCAAAAAATAATAGACATCGGGATGATTACTGACCGCAATAAAACCTAAATTATAGATGCCTGCTTTCATGATATCTACGTCACTGGGATAGGCAGATGTTTCGGCGGGAGCTGTCAAATGGGGAGTAATAACAAAATTTTTACCTGAGTTTAGAGCATCAAAAACTGACTGGAGGGGTGAAAAAACTTCTATATCGGGATCGAGATAGACGACTTGCTCATAATCATATTTTTCAATCAACCAGCTCATCATGAAGGGTTTGAGAGCGGTATTAAATTCCATTACATCATATCGGAATGCAAAATCACTAAAATTAGGAACATTCAACTCTCTGGCTTCGATGATAGATACGCCGTCGATGTCGCTTCCTTGGGTTTTGATATCGGCTAAACAAAGAAATAAACTAGATTCAGGATGAATTTTTTTGAGTGAGTTGAAAAGAATCTGGGCATAGGGCAAATAATTATTTGAGCAGATAGTGAAAAATGCTATTTTCTTAGACATCGTTAGTGAATCTCTCTAATGAAATAAATTTTCATACCACACTTATTGAAAAATAAGAATACATTTCTATTTTTTAGATGCTTGCTCGATAGGGACTATGCTTTTAAGCTACAAAACAATCAACTTTTCAATGCTGCGACTGAACTAACTTGAGACAGTAGATTTGTTGGGTAATAAGCCAAAACATCCTTGAAACCCTTATCCAGTAAGCATTTCAGTGTTTCCTGCTCAAGATCCTTGAGATCCAGTGCTGGCAAGGGTTTCGGCGATTTTCTCTTTTATTTCCCAACAGGTCTAGTATCAGCAATTCTCATAAATCTATCGCCTTGCAATACCTCAAACCCTTATTCTATCGTTGACCTGTTTAACTGTATTGGTAAATCTGACAACTTTTTATAGTACAAATGTTTTAAAATGAGAATTGCTGGCCCAGTATACTCTTTGAGCAGACAAAACAGCAAGCCTTGTAACTAAGGCATTTATATTTCGGAAACTTTGACTAAAGTTAGGCTATTAAAAATATCTAAAGAATTCTAGATGTTAAATAATATTTAGATGTTTTGTAATTTTTTTCTTGAGTTGTTAATGTATCCATGTATTTTACGTCTATGCCTATAGAGCCTATTTGGTATCTATCCTGTAAACCTTAACAGACGGGGGTTTCACCAAATTATCGATTTTATCACAATCCCTTCACCGTAACCGTTCCGAAAAAGATCCCAAATGGCTTCTTTCCATAGAGAGATGTTTGCTTTATGGGATATTTTCTATACTTATGGAATAGAGCTTTCAGGATAGTTACTGATTTTTGAAAGCTTCATAAATCAAAAGCTAAATGATTAGTTAAACATTGCATTACGTTAGCTTGTTCAAATAGTTAAAAAATAGTGTAATTAAAAAAATGCGAGGTAAAATCTGATGGCGATTCCTGTATTGGTTAAAGATATTTTCCCAGGATTGAGTGGTTCATTTCCATCTCTTCCCTATTTCCCTCCTGAAGGGCGAGGCATTGTCGGCAATTTTCTCTACTTCTCGGCTAATGATGGAACAAATGGGGTTGAGCTTTGGAAAACGGACGGAACGGCTGCTGGGACTTCTCTAGTCAGCAATATCAATCCAGCAGGAGCTAGTTCGTCTCCTGATAACGAGACCAATGTCAATGGCACTCTCTACTTCTCAGCTAATGATGGAACAAATGGGGATGAGCTTTGGAAAACAGACGGAACGGCTGCTGGGACTTCTCTAGTCAGCAATATCAATCCAGCAGGAGGTAGTTCGACTCCTTTTTATCTGACCAATGTCAATGGCACTCTCTACTTCTCGGCTAATGATGGAACAAATGGGGATGAGCTTTGGAAAAGTGACGGAACTGCTAGTGGAACCGTCCTGATCCGAGACATTAATATCGGAGCGGGTAGCTCATCTCCTTCCGAGCTAATCAATGTCAATGGGACTCTCTACTTTAGTGCCACTGATGGTGCTAGTGGAACTGAGCTTTGGACAAGTAACGGGACTTCTGCTGGGACTTTCCAAGTTAAAGATATCAATGCCGGAGCAGGATCTTCGAATCCTAGTTTTCTAACCAATATCAATGGGACTTTCTATTTTAGTGCTAATGATGGGACAAATGGGACTGAGCTTTGGAAAAGTGACGGGACGAGTGCGGGTACTGTCTTAGTCCGCAATATTAATCCAGCAGCAGGAAATTCAAATCCTGCTTATCTAACCAATGTCAATGGGACTCTCTATTTTAATGCCGATGATGGAACCAACGGTCAGGAACTTTGGAAGAGTGACGGAACGGTTGCAGGTACTGTCATGGTCAAAAATATTAATCCAGCAGGGGGTAACTCGGCTCCTTCTAATCTGACCAATGTCAATGGGACTCTCTACTTTACTGCTAATGATGGAACGAATGGGACTGAGCTTTGGAAAAGTGACGGAACGATTGCAGGTACTGTCCTAGTCAAAGATATTAATCCGGGAGCGACTGGTTCGACTCCTTTTGATCTGACCAATATCAATGGTACTCTCTACTTTAGTGCCGATGATGGGACAAATGGGACTGAGCTTTGGCAGAGTGATGGAACTACCTCTGGTACTGTTCTCACTACCAATTTGAGACCGGGAGCGACTGGTTCGAACCCTTTTTATCTGACCAATCTTAATGGTACTCTCCTGTTTAATGCCGATGATGGGACAAATGGGGCTGAGCTTTTTAAAGTTGCAGCAACTGTCTTACCGACGCTCAGCATAAACGACGTAGCTATCAATGAAGGCAACAGTGGTACGACTAATTTGAACTTTACTGTCACCCTATCGACTGCTAGTGCATCTGCCGTTAACGTTAACTTCGCCACTGCCGATCAAACGGCGACTACGGCGGATTCAGATTATACAGCTACCACTGGGACTCTAACCTTCGCTCCAGGAGAGACTACCAAGCAGATCGCGGTTCCTATTATCGGAGATACCAAGGTCGAACCCAATGAAACCTTCTTCGTCAATCTGACCAATCCCACAGGCGGTGCCACCATTGGCGATGCCCAAGGAGTTGGCACAATTACCAATGACGATTCAACTGGTTCAAGTCTAAAAGATAAGCTAACAACTCCTATTATTCGCTTCCAAAATACGGATAAGCCTGGAACTTATTTATTTGCAGGAGAAGGAGAAGCTACCTCTATTCGTGCAAACTTTAAAAACTTTAAAGAAGAGGGACTCGCGTTCCAAGTTGCGGCCAGTAAAAACGATCCTTTGATGACTCCCTTCTATCGTTTTCAGAATACCGCACAAGGTCGAGAAGGAACTTATTTATTTGCAGGAGAAGGAGAAGCTACTTCTATTCGTGCAAACTTTAAAAACTTTAAGGAAGAAGGATTAGCTTTTTATGCCTATTCAGCAGGAGTAGGAGGAGGAACCACTAACTTTGCTCGATTCCAAAATAAGGGTTTGCCAGGAACTTATCTATTTACTGGCCCTTCTGAGACTAGTTCGGTAACGAATAACCCTGGTTTTACGTTAGAAGGTTCTGCTTTTGCTGCGGCTGGTTAAACGCTAAAATAGAAATGGTGTTGATCAAGTTTTGAGTTAGGTTTGACACTATTTCCACTCTTTGTTTTAAAAAAATCAATCGATGACTTTTAATATTCAATTTGACTACCGCTTTGATACTCAAGGATTTTTTAGTGATCCGCTCAGAAAAAATATCTTAGAACAAGCCGCAAAAATCTGGGAATCCTATCTAAATGATGACTTTGCACCAAAACCTATAGGGACAACTGTTAGCGTTCCAATCGCGGATTCTTACGGTGACTTAGGGGTAACTGGATTTCCTTCTTTTGGACGCCCCCTAAAAACCGTTACCCTGAGCCAACCTATTGATGACCTATTGATTTTTGCTTATAGTATTGATATTCCTTGGTGGACTTATAGCAATATTTTAGGATTTGGGGAATCATTCGAGCAATCGACAGATGAAAGTAATCGTTACAATGGCGATAAGTTTCAACCTTGGGTGGGTACCATCGCGTTCAATTCTGGAGAACTAAGTCAATGGCAATCAGGAGAAAAATTCTTCTTTGATACAACCCCGCAGACGAGTTATGATGTTCCTAATGATCAATACGACTTTTTGTCAATCGCTCTTCATGAAATAGGCCACGTAATAGGAATAGGAAAAGCTCCAGTTTTTGAACGCCAAATAACAGACCAAGGATTTAATGGGCCCATTAGTCGAAGCCTTAATAAAAGCCAACCTATTCCTTTGGAATCTGATCTAAAACATATCAAAGAAGGATTTACTTTATCTGGTTCAGCTGAAGATTTAATGGATCCAGTGTTAACTGGAACTCGTCAGTTACCAAGTCCATTAGATATTGCTATTTTAGGAGATATAGGCTACGACATCAAAACATCTTATTTACACTTAAGAGATAAATTAACGACTCCTATTATTCGCTTCCAAAATATGGATAAATCTGGAACCTATTTATTTGTAGGAGAACAAGAAGCCGCCTCTATTCGCAAAAGTTACAAAGGCTTCAAAGAGGAGGGAATTGCTTTTCAAGTTGCAGTTAGCAAAGATGATCCATTAATGCAACCGTTCTATCGTTTTAAGAATACGGCTAAAGGCCGAGAAGGAACGTATTTGTTTGCTGGAGAACAAGAAGCGACCTCTATTCGTGCAAACTTTAAAAACTTTAAGGAAGAAGGATTAGCTTTTTATGCCTATTCAGCAGGAGTCGGAGTGGGAACCACTGACTTTGCTCGATTCCAAAATAAGAGTACGCCAGGAACATATTTATTTACTGGCCCTTCTGAAACCAGTTCCGTTTTGAATAATGCTGGTTTTGCATTAGAAGGTTCGGCTTTCGCTGCTGGTTAATACATACAAAATAGAACCGATTAGGGTTAAGCGCGATCACGGATTAATTGAACCGCACAAGCTTTTAATTCAGGTTCAAGGGAAATAGGACAAGCATGGGAATGGGTAAGAGCATTGGCTTCGGCATTATCGGCCCAGAGCGATCCCCAATGCATGGGTACAAAAACGGTTCCGTGTTTAATGGCTGTGGTTATTTTCACAGGAAAACGGGCTGTTCCTCTCCGCGATCGCACTTCTAAACTTTCCCCATCCATAACTTGCAGAAAATCCGCATCTTTAGGATGAATTTCAATAAAAGGTTGGGGGTGCATTTTGACAATTTTTTCAATACGTCCCGTGCGAGTTTGGGTGTGCCAGTGTCCGTAAAGTCTTCCTGTTGTCAAAATAAAAGGATAATCAGCATCGGGTGGTTCGGCAAGTCCTTTTGTGTGAAAAGGAACAAATTTGGCGCGTCCGTCGGGATTTGGAAATTTTAGGTCAGTATAAAGTCGTTTTGATGAATTATCTGCTGATTTTGCATCGGGTAAATTTTCAGGACTCGGCCATTGCAACGGGCCTTCTTTTAATAAACGAGCATGACTAATTCCTGTCATTTCACAAACGCGATCGCGGGTTAACTTAACAAATTCTTGATGAACTTCGGCGGCATTCTTAAACAGAAATTGATCACTAAAACCTAAACGACGACCGACTTCTGCAAAAATTTCCCAATCGGCTCTAGCTTCTCCTGGGCGATCGCGAAACTGAGAACAAAGAGTGACTCGTCTTTCTGAATTAGTCATTGTTCCCGTTTTTTCACTCCACTGGGCTGCGGGCAAGAGTAAATGGGCAAATGCGCTAGTTTCCGTGGGATAATAGGCATCTTGATAAATTGTGAAGGGCGATTTTGCTAAAGCTTTTTTCACCCGTTCCAAATCAGGTAGACTAACGGCGGGATTGGTGGCAGCAATCCAAAATAAGCCCACCTCTTCTTGTTCCAAACCGATAATCATACTCCAGGCATCTTTTCCCGCAACAGGATTAATACGACCCGATGGCACGCCCCAAGCTTGTTCTATTTCAGCGCGATGTTGAGGATTATTGATTTGCCGATAACCTGGTAATAAATTACAAAGTCCTCCTGCTTCTCGCCCGCCCATCGCATTCGGTTGACCTGTCAGGGAAAATGGGCCCATGCCTGGTTTACCAATTTGTCCTGTCATCAGATGCAAATTAATTAAAGAACAAATTTTGGCAGTTCCTTCCGAAGACTGATTTAAGCCCATCGACCAGAGCGAAAGAGTTCGGTTCGATTCTGCCCAATATCTCGCAGCGGTTTCCAAATCTTCCAGAGAAATGCCACATTTTGAGGTGACAACTTCGGGAGAATAATAGGCAATAACTTCTTTGTATTTAGTAAAATTTTGGGTATGTTTTTCAATAAAATCCTGATCTAATTTTCCCCAACTTAATAATAAATGAGCTAAACCATTAAGCAAATCAATATCAGTTCCTGGCGCGATCGCGAGATGTAAATCTGCAACTTCTGCTGTCTTAGTTCGACGGGGATCAACGACAATTAATTTACTATTTGGGTCACTTTTAAGATGTTTTTGTAAACGATTGAAAACAATAGGATGACATTCGGCTGTATTGGTTCCAATCAAAAAAGCGCAGTCAGTTAGATCTAAATCTTCATAACAACAAGGCGGGCCATCGGAACCAAAATTCCGAAAATAAGCTGCAACAGCCGAAGACATACATAATCGGGAATTAGTATCAAAATTATTAGTTCCTAAACAACCTTTAAGTAATTTTTGAGCAATATAATAATCTTCTGTTTGCAGTTGCCCTGACCCATACATACAAATAGCATCAACTCCTTGGTTTTGTTGAACTGTTTGAATACGTTCTACAATTTTTGTAAGAGCTTCTTCCCAACTAATTTGTTCAAAGGGATCTGATAATTTTTTCCGAAATAAGGGATAGCGCAAACGATCTTTTTCTAAAGATTCAACCACCGTCGCACCCTTGACGCACACCATGCCCAAACTAGACGGATGAACGCGATCGCCCGTCACCTTCCAAGATTGATTAACCGTTGGGGAAACCTCTAACCCACACCCCACACCACAATAAGGACAAAGCGTTTTAGTTGAATCTGGCATAGGGAATGAGTTGGCTCAATTGGCGGAGATAACAGGATAATATCATGGTCTGAAGACTGAAAGGGGCAATAATGTAGCTTTTTGAGATTGAAGAAATTATTAATATTTTTTTAAGGTAACAAAAACTTTTGAATCGCGATCGCAACTCCATCTTCTTCCACATCAACGGTTACCCAATCTGCTATTTCTTGAACAGCTTGAGGTGCGTTTCCCATTGCCACACCAATTTGAGCATAACGCAACATTTCCAGATCATTAAAATTATCACCAATGGCCATCACTTGATGAGAACTTAAGCCTAAAATTTCTTCTGCTAGATAACGAACAGCTAAGCCTTTATTGGCTTGGGGATGAGTTAATTCCAGATAAATTTCGGTAGATTGGGTAATATAAATTTCATCTTTTGTGTAGTGATCGCCGAGATAAGATTTTAATTCTTCAATTAATTCAGCTTCTTGGGTAATAACTAAAAGTTTATGACTAGAAAGTCGAGCAATTGAACGTAGGTCTTGTGCAATAACAGGTTTGGCTCCCGAACGGGCCATATATTGCTCGGTTTCTGGAGTAATTTCTCTAACATAAAGTTGATCATTATGATAACAATGAACATCCAATCTGGTTCTTAAATCGGGAGTTTCAAAATAATCTAGAAGACTCAGGGCAATGGGCGGAGAAACTGATAATTCTTGATAGGTTTTTTGGGTTTGGGGATCTTTTGTGAATGCTCCATTGTAGGCAATAAGAGGGAGATCCGAACCGATGCTGTGATAATAAGGCAAAGCGGAATGATACATTCTTCCTGTCGCTAGGGCAATTTGAATTCCCTGGGATTGAGCCGCTTGAATTGCTATTTTGATCGGTTCACGCACGGTATTAGAACTTCCAGCAATCGTACCATCAACATCCAGGACTAATAATCGAATATCCAAAACTAACCCCTAAATTTCAACGAACACGGAGGGATTCGAACCCCCGACCCTCAGGACCGGAACCTGATGCTCTATCCACTGAGCTACGTGTCCACAAACAATAATTAGGATAACACTTTTTAGTCGCGATCGCGGATAAAGTTTGCACCTCGTGCTTGTAAACTTTCTTTCATCGCGTTGGTCATGCCAGGATTATTGCCAAATAGAGCTTGAGAAACATTGGCACCACTAAAATTAGCGTTAGTTACAGTTGTATCTTGTAAGTTTGCGTGACTTAAATCGGTGCTAATCAGCGTCGCTAAGGCTAAACTACTTTTCTGAAAATCTGCGTTGCGTAAATTGGCACTTTCTAAATAGGCTCCACTGAGATCGGCACCCCGAAAATTGACATCACTCAGATTTGCTTCACTAAGATCGGCATCGGTCAAAATCGCGCCCCGAAAATTTGAACGAGATAGATTCGCGCCACTTAATTCAACACCATTTAAAATGGCTCCCAGAAAATTTCCGCCTGCCAAATCAATTTTGAGATTTAAGTCGGCGATTTTGGCTAACTCAGTTAAGTCTTGAAGATCTGCTTGATAGATTTGCTCAATTAAATTCTGAAGATTTGTTAAAAGATCGAGACTGGGTTCGGGCGATTTTACCAGAATTGGTTCAGGCGCAATAATAGAATCGGCGATCGCAAATTGTGCAGCCATAACTTGAGGTGTAAAATAATGTTGAACAAAAAACCGAGCCAAGACGCGCTCTAAAATCCCGTGTTTATTGGGGCTGAGATCATATCGCCACAAGCCTTCTGCATCTGTAATAGAAAGATCGGCGGGAATGATTTCAAAAGTGGTTTTTAGATTACAGGTTTGCTTTTTGAGAGTGAGTTTACCGAGAAAAATTTCTTGATTATTATAATCCAGCAGACTTTGCCCTTGAGCGGGAAAAATTTGCCAACAAAATTCTTGAGTATTCAAACAAGTTAAGCAATTTTCTGGAGCGGCTTGGGCCAAAAATTCACCTGAATTAAGCTTCAGTTTAAACATTCCTGTTTTCAATCCCAACTTAACCCGACCCCCAAAATGCGATCGCCACTGTTCTTGGCAGTTCAAAATCAACGATAGGGAAAAGCTCTTTTCTGAAGGATCAGCAACTCCATTGAGATTAAAGGAAACCCAATCAGAATAGGAGTTTTGCATCTCTAATAGCTGAATAACACTCATAACTTCATAACTGGGGAAAAAATTTATTTTAAATTTGCACTTAGACTTAATAATGACGTTATTTTCGCGCTGGTGTCTAGTCTTTTTTCTCATAACTTCTCAGAAATTCAGTAACGCCAAAATCAGTTTTATAAAAATACAGAAGATTAAGAAACATTGGATACAAAATCGACTTTGTGTATAATTGTGATACAGAAATAAAAAATCTTCTTTCCTATTGAACAATTTAATGGATCAGTCGCTCACTCAAGATCAGCCCTTAACTGCTGTGTTCCGCCGTCTAGGAAACAGTGCTTTTCCTCCTGTTGTCGAAAATTTTGATCGGAGTAAGACTATTTTTTTTCCTGGTGATCCAGCCGAAAGAGTTTATTTTTTGCTTAAAGGAGCTGTAAAACTTTCTCGTGTTTATGAAGCGGGTGAAGAAATAACGGTAGCTTTATTGCGAGAAAATAGTGTTTTTGGTGTCTTATCACTGATTACAGGACAACGTTCTGATCGTTTTTATCATGCGGTGGCTTTCACTCCTGTTGAATTATTGTCGGCTCCGATTGAACAAGTTGAACAGGCTCTCAAGGAACATCCTGATTTGGCAATGTTGATGTTGCAGGGTCTTTCTTCGCGGATTTTGCAAACGGAAATGATGATTGAAACCCTAGCTCATCGAGATATGGGATCGCGTTTAGTCAGTTTTTTGTTGATTCTCTGCCGAGATTTTGGAGTTCCCACGCCAGAAGGAATTCGGGTTGATTTAAAACTTTCTCATCAAGCGATCGCCGAAGCAATTGGATCGACTAGAGTAACGGTAACGCGGCTATTAGGAGACTTGAGAGAAGGCGGTATGATTTCTATTTATAAGAAAAAAATTACCGTTCACAATCCCATCGCCCTTAGTCAACAATTTAACTAAACCTGAAATATGACTAGTGCCTATATCCTGATTCTAGTCGTGTTAATCTTTGGCGGGTTAATCGCGGCTTTAGGCGATCGCTTGGGAAGTAAGGTCGGAAAAGCCAAACTCCGAATTTTCAACTTGCGCCCCCGACAAACCGCAGTAGTTTTAACCGTACTTACAGGAACTTTGATTGCGGCTTCAACTTTAACGGTTTTATTTACTTTTAGTAAATCTTTACGGGAAGGTATTTTTAAACTAGATGATATTCTTAAACAATTGAGAGTGGCTCAGGCTGATTTAGAAAAAGTTGCTAATGAAAAAATAGAGATTGAAAAAAAACTTAAGGTGGCTAAAACTCAAGAAAAAGTTGCCAAAATGCAACAGGAGATTATTCAAAAAAGAAGTAAACAAGTTAATGCCAACTATAACCAAACTTTAGCAAAATTAAAGCAAGCTTCTAAAGAGTCTAAAAATCTCCAAGCTGATGTCACTATTCTCATTAAAGAACGGGAACATTTAACCCAACAAAGATTAATTTTGACAAAGGAAACAGCCACACTTCAAACTCAAGTTAAACTTAGAGATGAAGAACTCAATAAACGCCAGGAAAAGATTGCTGCTCAAGATACAATTTTGGCTCAACGTCAAGAACGTTTACAACTTTTAGAGAAACGCTTTCAATCTCTTGAATCTCAACGACAAAAATTACAAGCTGAAATTAATTTAAGAGATAGTAAAATTGGTGATTTGGATCAGGCGATCGCGCTTAAAGATCAAAATCTCAAAGTTAGAGAAAGTAAACTTAAAGATCTAGAAAATCAATTGGGATATTTGAATCGAGAAGTTCAAATTTTAGAGCAATATTATCAAAATTATCAAGATTTAAGAGAACGTAAAATTGCCCTTCTACGCGGACAAGTTATCGCATTTGCGGCCTTAAGAATAGTCAATCCCGAAGCGGTTAATGATGCGGTTGATGAATTATTAAGACAGGCAAATAAAGTAGCTATTCAAGCAATTTTACCGCCTAATTCACCCATTCCTGCTACACCTTTAGTTAAAATTACCAAAGCACAAGTTGAACAACTCAGCAATCAATTACAAAGTGGAGAAGATTATGTGGTGAGAATTATTTCAGCAGGAAATTATGTGCAAGGAGAAACTGATATTCGGGTATTCGCTGATGTTGCTCCGAATAAACTCATTTTTGCCGCCGATGAAACCATTGCTACTATTTCAATGGATGTTTCCAATTCTAGTGAAGAAGATCTTCAAAAAAGATTAGATCTGATTTTATCAGCCGCCCAATTTCGCGCTCGTCGAGAAGGAATTTTAGGAGGAATTCAAGTAGAAGATGGACGAATTAAAACGTTAATTAAATTTATTGAAAATGTTAGTAATACCGAAAGTCGTCCTGATGAAATACGAGCTGTTGCAACGACAGATACCTATACAGTTGGCCCGTTAAAATTACGCTTAATTGCTCTTAAAAATGGTCAAGTTATTTCTGGTACTTAAAATCTCAATAAAACTTTAGTAAAATTAGGAAAAAATAAATGTTTTTTTTAGGATTTGATCCAGGTCGTGATAAATGTGGTGTGGCCATTATGGAAAATAATCAACACTTACATTATCATCAAGTTATTAGAGCAGATGAAGTTATGAAAAAACTAGAATTATTGTGTCAAAAATTTCCCATTGAACAGTTAATAATGGGTAATCAAACTACTGCCAAACAATGGAAAACTGAATTCGAAAAAGCTCTACCCAAAACAATTACAATTACAATGATTGACGAACGCAATAGTTCTGTTGAAGCACGCGATCGCTATTGGCAAATGTATCCCGCCCAAGGATTAACTCGTTTATTGCCTCAAGGATTACGAGTGCCTCCCCGTCCGATAGATGATATTGTTGCCATTCTTTTAATTGAACGATATTTTGCTTTATCTTAATAATTTTAAAACCTTACTCTAAAAAAAAATTCAGAAATTGAAGCGGGACTCAAGAGCGTAATCGGTGATTAATTATTTGTGTGATTGATGGGGGATATGGGACTCGAACCCATGACTTATACCGTGTGAAGGTACCACTCTACCACTGAGTTAACCCCCCTTGCAAAAAGTAAATGAACAGCAAGAGCTTTCTTTTTACCAAGATAATTATAAACTTGATTATTAAACAACGACAACTACAGTTATTTTCGTGTTAAGAATTCCTTTTAAGAAAGTGTGTTGACAATATTTCTAGCCTTTAAAATAATACTCTAAACTCAAAGCCAAAAACTGATCCCCATTTGACAGAGTAACCAAAGATTTAAGCTAACAATAGTAAACGCGATCGCCCAAGCAATAATTTTTAACCAATAAGGATTCACAAAACTGCTCATTAATTTGCGATCGCTGGTAAAAATAATCAACGGAATTACGGCAAAAGGCAACTGTAAACTCAAGACGACTTGACTGAAAACTAGCATTCTGCTGGTACTGCCTTCGCCAAAAATCAGAATGACAATTAAAGCAGGAATAATCGCCAATAAACGGGTTATTAAACGGCGTAACCAAGAAGGAATACGAATTTCTAAAAAGCCTTCCATCACCACTTGACCTGCCAAAGTGGCCGTTAAAGTTGAACTTTGTCCAGCAGCTAAAAGCGCGATCGCAAAGAGAAGAGATGCAACTTTTACACCAACAACGGGAGAAAGCAATTGATAAGCATCCTGAAGTTCAGCGATCTCATGATAACCATTGCCATAAAAAACCGAAGCCGCAATAATTAGAATCGCAGAATTAATAAACAGTGCAAAAGATAGAGCGATCGTAGAATCAATTGTGCCAAATTTAATCGCCTCCCAACGTTGTTTGAGATTGGGTTGCCAAGCGCGAGTCTGCACAATAGAAGAATGTAAATATAGATTATGAGGCATTACTGTCGCCCCTAAAATTCCGATCGCCAAATAAAGCATTTCTCCGTTTGCCAAAATTTCTCGATTGGGTAGATAGCCTGTCAAAATTGCCGATATATCAGGCTTAGCAAAGAAAATTTGGGCGGCAAAGCAAATTCCAACGGTACTGACTAAAGTAATTATTAATGCCTCTATATAACGAAATCCTTTGCCTTGTAAAAATAATAACAACATCACATCCAACGCAGTCAAAATTACTCCAATTGCTAAGGGTAATCCAAATAAAAGTTGTAGAGCGATCGCGCTTCCCAAAAGTTCGGCTAAATCACAGGCAATAATCGCAATTTCGCAGAGAATCCACAGAATAAAAGTAACGCGACGGGGAAAATAATCTCGGCAAGCTTGGGCCAAATCTCGACCAGTTGCAACGCCCAAACGCACACAAAGAGATTGTAATAGCACAGCCATCAAATTCGACAGCAAAACAATACTAAGTAATGTGTAGCCAAACTTAGAGCCTGCCGCAATTCCTGTTGCCCAATTGCCTGGATCAATATATCCAACTGAGACTAAATAACCAGGCCCCGCATAGGCTAAGAGTTTACGCCAAAAACTTTTTCCTTCGGGAATGGGGATACTGCGATGAACTTCTGGCAAACTTGGTTGGACGGATGAAGTATGAAGCATAAAAAGCTTTTCATAATTTTTTCATTATTCTTTCATATTATCATCATTGTCCACGATAAGGTAGCTCTCTTGGCTCAAGGGTGTCGGTTGTTAAATTTGCTACTTTTGGGCGCAAGCGTTGCTCCCCTACGATTCTCTAAAAACCTTCTGTAGGGGCGAATTGCAGCTCATTGGTGTCAACTTAACGCGAAACTCTTGCCAATTAAGGCTTTGAAACTACTTTGAGGTATCTCACTGGGACTTATTTGTGAATACTCAGAGCCAGAAACCTTGATTCACCGTTAATTTGTGATGGGTTAGCACCGCGTAACTCATCCTACGATCCTTATTTAATAAGGCTTTTGCCTTAAGTTGACACCAATGCCTGGGATCAAGCTTGGTTATACTGTTAAGAATGTTTAAGAATCTTAAAATTATTGATTAATTAGTTACCGATATGAAACAACGCAAATTTTGGGTGACATTGCTGACGAGTTTGTTATTATTTATCGCCTATTTTGGCGGGATGCCCGATGCCAATGCTTTTACGGAAGATCAAAAATTAGTTTTGCAATCTTGGCGGTTGGTCAATCAGTCCTATTTAGACGATACTTTTAATGATCAAAATTGGTGGTTAATTCGTCAGCGATCGCTCGAAAAACCGTTTCATAATCGAGAAGAAGCCTATACTGCCATTGAAGGAATGTTAGCAACTCTTGATGAACCTTTCACTCGTTTTTTGCGTCCTGAACAGTATCGAAATTTACAAGTGAGTACCTCTGGCGCACTTTCAGGCGTTGGTTTACAAATTAATCTGAATCCAGAGACTGGTAATTTAGAAGTGATTGCACCGTTGGCGGGTTCTCCTGCTGAGGCGGCGGGAATTAAAACTCGCGATCGCATTTTAGAGATTGATGCAATTGATACAAAAAGTTTGAGTTTAGATGAAGCGGCGGCCAGAATGCGTGGCCCTAAAGGAACAACAGTTTCGCTAACTATTCAAGCAAACGACCAAAATGAGTTGAATATTCGTCAAGTTAACTTAATCCGCGATCGCATTTCCTTGAGTCCTGTTTTTGCCAATTTGGATCAAGAAAATAGTAAATCTGCGATCGGTTATATTCGTTTAAGTCAATTTAGTGCTAATGCAACCCAAGAAGTGGCTCAAGCGATTAAAAAGCTGCAAAAAGAAGGCGCGAACTCCTATATTCTCGATCTTCGTAATAATCCTGGCGGTTTACTCCAAGCAGGAATTGAAATTGCGCGGCTTTGGTTGCCCAAGGGAACTGTTGTTTATACGGTTAATCGTCAGGGAATCCAAGACAGTTTTGCGGCGATGGGGGCGGCTTTGACTGATGCACCTTTAGCGGTTTTAGTCAATCCAGGAACGGCCAGTGCCAGTGAAATTTTAGCAGGAGCTTTGCAAGATAATGGACGTGCGCTTTTGGTAGGAGAAAAAACCTTTGGCAAGGGTTTAATTCAATCTCTTTTTGAACTGTCTGATGGTTCAGGTTTGGCGGTTACAGTGGCAAAATACGAAACGCCAAATCATAAAGATATTCATAAATTGGGGATTGCTCCTGATAAAGTTGTTGCCCAAGGGCCGATTAGTTATCAACAAATTGGTACGGAAGTAGATTTGCAGTATCAAGCGGCAGTTCAAGTTTTAACTAGTCATTCGGTGCTGGCTCATTCTGCTTTTTGAATAATATAAAAGTCATCTAAATTATTGTCACTAAACTTTAAATTGATCAACATTTTTTCTATTCCAAATCTTTTTTTGATAGCAATTAATCACTTCTTTAAGACTTTCTTAAAGTTAAGCAAGCATCTACCGTTGCCACAACAGAATTTGCTAAACTTTCTAAATCATAACCTCCTTCTAAACCAAACATAATTCGACGAGTTATACCTAACAAATAGTTGGTAAAAATACCATAATCTGAAGGTTGTAAATTAACTTCTGCTAAAGGATCATTTTTATTAGCATCATAGCCTGCACTTACTATTAATAAATCGGGTTGAAAATGCTTTAAAAAAGGTATTACTTTTGTCATAAAAGCTAGTTGATAATCTTGTAGTGAACTGCCTGCTTTCATGGGAATATTTAAGACATTATTATGTTGTCCGCGATCGCTTTCTCGGCCTGTTCCTGGATAACAAGGAAATTGATGCAAAGAACAATAGGCAATATGAGGATTATTTTCGACCAAAGCTTCTGTTCCGTTGCCATGATGAACATCCCAATCGACAATTGCAACCCGCTTAATTTCTGGTTTTTGTAAGGCATAATAAGCCGCGATCGCTGCATTAGAAAAAAGACAAAATCCCATTCCCGTATTACTAACAGCATGGTGTCCAGGAGGACGTGCCAAGACAAAAACAGGATTATCAGTAACTAAAACTTGGTCAATTCCATCTAACCAGCCATTAACCGCTAATAAGGCAATATTATAACTCTGAGCAGAAACTGGAGTGTCCATATCTAAGAAGCCACCACCTTGATCTGCGATTGTTTTGACCCGATTAATATAGGTTTGGGTATGGAGTTTTTGGATAAAAGGTAAGACATCGCGCTTAGTAAGAGGAGTTGGAACTTGCCAATGAAGTTGATCGTGCCAATTTGCTCTTTTTAAGGCGTTTATAATAGCAGTTAAACGGGCGGGAGATTCAGGATGAAATGCACCTGTTTCATGGCTTAAAAATTGATCAGAATAAATAATAGTAACCATTCGATTTTAGGGCAGATAAAATTTAAATATATCGTAAATTGACAATGATAATAATCGCAAACAATAAAGTTATTAAAGTTATTAAATTTAAACTAAATCTATTGTTCTTTAAGCATGATTAAAACTAAATAATAATATTCAAAGAAGCTCGAACATCGATTAAAGATTTATCCCATAAAGTATTCCATTCAATTCCAAAAAGGGGTTTCGCTTGTTTTGCTATTAACCATCCTTCCGTTAGAGCGTCCAAATAATTTGTGCCAGATTCGATATTAAAAACAGCAGATTTGAGTAAATTTTTCGCTAATAAAGCTAACCAAAAACGTGAAGCAGAGAATTGAGCGAAGGAAAAAGCTTCTAGTTTAATTTCTCCATAAATACTCGTATCACTTCCTGTAATAACGTGCCAAATATCATGGGTTTCAGTAATATGAGCCATTAAAAATTGATGATCATTCTGAATTTTTTCTGCTAATAAGGGTTTAAGATTATTTATTAGCATATGTTGGGCATAGGCATATCCCAAAGTTTTTTTTGGTAACTGAAATAGTTTGTCTAAGTCAATTGGCCCGATACTAATACGCTGTTCAAAGGCTTTTTGACATTGGCGATCGCGACAAAGAAAATCTATGATTAAATTTAAGCTGACGGGATCACTACTGGATTGAGAAAGTTGAGCTAAAACCCCAAAATCACCATCGGGTGCATTGACCATTTCCCAAAAACTTTTTAGTAGGGATGTTTCCCAATCTTGTTTAGAATTGTTTAAGTCTCGCATTTTTCTATCCAATTTTAGTAGTTAATATAACATATCTGCTAAGAAAATCAAATTGATTTAATACAATAATTCATGAGTTCTTCTACATCTTTAACAAGAAAAATAGGAACCTTAAGAGCAAGGGAAACATCTTCAACAGTTAGATCATCCAAAAATTTTGTATCGTCATGTTTCAACATTAATGAAGGTAATAAAATTCCATCTCCTAAATCTTTATTTTGTAAACCATCAATTAAATCTTGTCCTGTTAATAAACCTGTTACTGTAATTTCTTGCCCCCAATAATAACTGCGCAGAGGTGCTAAATTGATCGTTAAATTTTTAACTTGATTTAATTCATTTACTAAGGGTTCAAAGGCTTTTTCTACGGCGTTACCAACAACCCAAGTTAAACGTTTTGGTACTGCTATTTTTTGGGGTAATAATGTTTTAGTTAAATTTAAAAAATATTTAATAAATTGGCGAATTGATCCCACTCCATTGCCAATTTGAGGATAATCTTCATAGTGGGATTCGGGCGGTAATTCAATTTGAGCGATTAAAAACCATTCATCAGCTAACCAAGCAAAATGGCTCTGAAATTTTTTCTGAAATTTAACTTGTAATCTTTGTACTTGTTGAATAACTTCTAAAGCTTTTTCTTGACTAACGGGAATTAATTCATCTTCGGCGGGACGAAAACGAGTTAAACCGACGGGGACGACTGCTGCGGAAATAACGGTGGGAATATCTCCTTTATGAAATTTTGCTAAATCTAAAAGAGTTTTTTCTAGATGAATACTATCATTAATATCCGGACAAACAACGACTTGGGCATGAATTTGTAAACGTCTTTCTTGGAACCATTTTAGTTGTTCTAATAGTTGTCCTGCACGATTATTTTTGAGTAATTTAATTCTAATATCAGGTTCTGTTGCGTGAACGGAAACATAAAGAGGAGACAGGCGCATTTGTTCGATACGTTGCCATTCTTTTTGGTTTAAATTAGTTAAGGTTAAATAACTTCCGTAAAGAAAACTTAGGCGATAATCATCATCTTTTAGGTATAAACTTTCTCGTTTTCCTGGAGGCTGTTGATCGATAAAACAAAAAGGACAATGATTATTACACTGAATTAAACCATCGAATAAGGCTGTTTCAAAACTTAATCCTAAATCGTCATCATAATCTTTTTCAAGTTCAATGTGATGGGTTTTTCCTTGACTATCAATGACTTCTAAGGTTAAATATTCATCAGCACAAAGAAATTGATAATCAATTAGATCTCTGAGTTTCATGCCATTTACTGTTGCGATCGCATCTCCAGGTTCAAAGCCTAATTCTTCGGCAATAGAGTCAGGTAAAACAGCGTTAATTTTAGCAGGAAGAATGGATAATTCACTCATAAAATAATAATAATTCTCTTTACTTTTTATAATATTTGCAGTTAGCTTAAATTTATGAAGATAGTGTCTTTTTATTTTAGCTTACTGTTTAGGATCAAAGGCATCTCTGAGTCCATCACCAATATAATTAATGCTTAAAACTGTCAAAAAAATTGCTAATCCAGGAAATAAAACCATTTGAGGGGCAGATGTTAGATAATCCTTGGCACTATAAAGCATTTGTCCCCAAGTCGGCACATCAGGCGGAAATCCTAATCCTAAAAAACTTAAAGTTGATTCGGTAATAATCGCATTTCCAATTGCCAAGGTTGCAGAGACAATAATAACATTTAAAACATTGGGAAAAAGATGTGTCCAAATAATACGTCTTGGTCTAGCTCCAAGGGCAGTTGCAGCACTGATAAATTCCATTTCTCTGAGTTTTAAAATATCGGCTCTCACTAATCGCGCTAAGGACATCCAATTCAATCCTCCAATCATTAATACTACTAATAGAAAAATTCCAACTTCTGCGGGTGCTTTAATAAAGGGAATTTGGGCAATTATTGCTTTAATAGAATCACGAAATAAATAAACAACTAATAATAATAAAGGTAGCTGGGGTAAAGATAAAAATAAATCGGTAAAACGCATTAAGATTATATCAATAATACCTCCATAAAAACCCGCGATCAGACCAATAATTGTTCCTAAAATTATGGCAACTAACATCGCACTAATGCCAACGCTTAGAGAAATTCTACCACCTACTAAAAGACGCGCTAATTGGTCTTGTCCTAAATCATTTGTTCCTAAAGGATGTTGCCAACTCGGTAGGGCGGCAGTTTGACTAAAATCAATTTTATCAATAGGAACCTGATAGATCACTGGGCCGAATAAAATGCCTAAAATAATAATTAGTAAAATTCCCGTTCCCAATAAAGCTAGGCGATCGCGACAAAACCTTCGCAGGGCTTCTTGCCAAAAATAATAACGACTCGATTCATCGATCAAAAAGTTCATAATATTAAAATCATCATAAGCATGGAAACTATTGTCCAATTAAGAGCCGCTAAAATTCCTATTATCGGACAAATTGCCATTCATTATTGGTATGTTGTTGTTCAGGAAAATCGAGCAACTCGCTGGGAAGTGTGGCAAAAACCTGATTTGTCTCCAGAAAGTTGGGGATATTTACATAAAAATTTAATGCCTTTTGATGCAGGTGTTGGCAATGGAACAAGTTGGTTAGAAATTTCTTGGACAGGAAAATCAGCCGTTCAATTTACAGAAATTATTGAAAATAGTCCCAAAAATTATCCTTATAAAGACTGTTATCGTTACTTTCCTGGCCCAAATAGTAATACCTATGTTCAATGGATTTTAAATCAAGTCAATAGTGATTATCGTTTAAGTATTAAGGGAATTGGTAAATATTATTAATAAATAATTAATTAATTTGAAACAGGTTTGAATTTTAAGGCTTTTTTCCAAAAGGACGAGCCAACGGTTCCCCAATAAAAACTCCTTGGCCAGGCCAGGCGACACTTCTCCAATAACTTTCCAAAAGCGTTGCTCCGTCTAAATAAGATTGAATAAGTAAGCCTGGATGAGGAAATTTTTGTAAAAAGTTACAGGGTTCAACGACTGCGCCATAACTACCTGTTGCTCCTGCTTCTAACCAACGCAAACTACTCATTTGGGAACTATCAGTTAGTTGTCCCCCAACAGAAGTTAGATGATCGGCGATCGCACCTGCCTGAAAGCGATTTGTTTTTATTTTTTCAACCCGTTCTCGTCCAGTAATATAAAACATAACATCGGTTCTATTTGTCAACGCATCTCCTTTAATTATTACCAAATTAAAACGGGAAGCCAAATATTTTTGAATCATTGGATAAAACTGCGATCGCACATTTCGCGCCTGATCACTGGTATTCATTAAATAGGCAGTTCCCGATGGATTGGTTGCATCTGAAGCCACACCTCGATCAATCAGACTTTTCGCTTGGGCAAAATTCGTGGCAGCGATCATCATCGTCGGGCGCATTTTAAAATCTTGATAGGGGTGAATCGTCGGTTGATTGAAATAAGGATTGACAGCCGTTGGAGTACAACCATTCGCGCAATGGGTTTTGTCAAAACCAAAAGCAAAAGCACTGGTAATCGACATACATTCAACTCGATAAGGTGCTGCCCAAGTCAACGCATAACCTTCAACTTGGCTTGGTGTTTTGGCCTTAACCTTAGCTTGCAACGCTAAAAATTCTTGAGATGAAATTTCAGAACGATTGGGCGGAAAAGAAATTTTAATAATATTTTGCGGAGGAATTTGACGTTGAAGCTGATAATACTCGGCAATTTGTACACTTAAAGGATCAGCTTCATTGACAATTACTCCTAAATTTTGGGCTGTAAATTGAGTCGGCAGAAAAATTCTTTGACTAATCCATTCGCAGGCATTTAAACTCAAAAGAAAGCATCCAATTAAAGGAATTCTCAGAAAAAAATCTAACATAAACCTGGAACGAATTTCCATTTAAATGAGTGTGTAGCTAACAACAAAAACTCTAAACATTGACTAATATTTACGAACTTTTCCAGTAAATCCAGAAGCTTTAAATTGCTCTAATTTTAAAGGAGTTGGTTGACTCGTTGGCACACTAATACGCATTTCAAAATCATGAACACCAGGCTTAATCTCCGTAATAGAACCAATACGATTTCGATTTTGCATAGTTGGTTCATTATTTGCATCATAAATTCTTCCAAAAACATCGGCATCATAAACTGTTTTACCTGATGTATTTTTAGTTTTTCCGATTACTAGAAAACAACTTGCTGGCTCATTAGAACCACTGCCAACACTTCCTTCTGCTAATTCGGGCGGACAGTCTTTATAATCAATATCTAATAAGGGAATTTCAGTTAAAGCGATCGCGTTGGGAGATATTAATAAACCACCAAGAACCAAGAGACAAGCTAAACAAATACTAAGAAAGAATCGTATTATCATAATCATAAAAAATTTATTGCTATTGTTATTATCGTCCAGTTTATCAAACAAGAACGACCTTGGGAATTAAACGTAAAATTGTTTCGATCTCCACAATTTCTCCAATGCCCAATAAATTTTCATTTTCTTGTTCCACTCTCAAAATTTGTCCCAGATTGAAGTTTGTATTATTTGTATCAGTTAAGGCAATTTTTTGTCCCTGACACCAACGTTGGCTCGTTTCAAAATCTAGCAAAATTTTAGGCAAAGCCGCGATCGCCGTTTGGGGAGAAATCAAATTAAAAGTTTGGTTTTCAACTTGAGAAGCCAGTTCTTCCAAAGTAATACTTTTTTCTAAATTCATTCCTCCGCTTTCCGTCCGAATTAAGCCCGCCAAAGTTCCGCCAACTCCCAGTAAATTCCCCAAATCCCTAGCGATCGCCCGAATATAAGTCCCTTCCCCGCAACGAATTAATAAATCCAATTCAGGAAATTCACCGTGATTCCATGCCAAAACCTGAATCTCAAAAATTTCTACCCGACGACTGGGAACTTCCACCACTTTTCCTTGACGAGCCAAATCGTAGAGCCGTTTTCCGTCCTGTTGAATAGCACTATAAATGGGCGGTATCTGTTTTATTTGTCCTAAAAATTGCGATAAATAAGGCTTTACTTGTTCTAACGTTAAATTAGAAGCTGAGCGCGTTTGTAAAATTTCTCCTTCCAAATCATCGGTTGCCGTTTTTATTCCTAAACGAATCTTGGCTTGATAGGCTTTTTGATGGGGCAAATAGGAAATTAAACGAGTTGCTCTTCCCACTGCGATCGGCAATACTCCTGTCGCCAAAGGATCAAGGGTTCCAGCGTGACCAACTTTACGAATTTGTAGCAATCGTCGCACTTTAGCCACACAATCATGGGATGTCCAAGCTTTCGGTTTATTTAAATTCACAAATCCCAGCATCTTAAAATCTTCAGTAATTTAATTTAGAAACAAATTTGCTCACTTGACCCTCACCTGCCAGCTCAAAATTTGCAACAGGTAATTCTTTTTTCTTTCAGATTACCTCCCGAATCACTGTCAAGTCTTCAATTGCAATAATTGATTTGGTAGTCTTCTCTAGGAACGTACGCGATACGACCCAATGCTACAGAGATTTAAGAATTACAATTTTTTAAGGTTTTGTCAAAAAAATATTGCGTTGATTCGGGTCGAGACGGGGACTTTGTTCTGCCATAATTTTTCGAGTTTGCTGCGGATCAAAACTCCGATTGAAGTTATTCCGTAATTCACTAACTCGTCTGGTTGTTTCTTGAACTTGCATTTGGACTTCGTGTAATTTGACTTGTTGAACTTGTTGGTAAGGTAGGAGGCGAACTAAAGCGGTGATCGCGCTGATAGCAAGAATACTATTGAGACCTAATTTTAAAAGAATCTCCGACAATAGCCATTGATGCTCAGGTTGAATAGCTTGTTTAGGCCGACTGCGACGACGTTTAGATTTGCCAGGGGAAGTAGAAACAGCAGAGTCGGTAGAACTAAAAGAACGAGCAGTCATAGGGATTTGAATAGCTAGAGAGTTTTTTAGATGGATTTTTTAAATTCATAGGGCGCAAGAAACACGCCCCACGAAAAACTATCCATTTGTGACGATAACCTATTTATAAAGTTCCGTCGAAAGTCTGAAAGCTAGAACGGCTGGTAATAATGCAATCACTAATGCCACCAAGACTTGAGTATCAGATAAAGCCATAATTGCTTAACTCCTTTAAATAAACACAGTTTAACAATACTTTGCAATATCAAGGTCACTTTGGGAAACCTCTTGTTACAAGTCTTTAAGATTGACTAAAAATTTTCAAATTTGCAAGTTTATTTTGCTTAAAAGTTACTATATTTTGGGTTTAAAAATCTGGGCATTAATGTTAAACTAGCCCAAGAAAATCTCTTTTGCGATCGCGTATTGTGGTTTCTAAGTCATCCAGTCAGTTTTCAGAAAAGTTTCAACAAGGTAAACTTGCCCTAGAGCGGGGGCAATATCGTTTGAGTGTAGAAAATTTAGAAGAAGCGATTAAGCTCATCCCCCTTGGTTCGCGTGAAGGCGGAGAAGCTAATTTATGGCTCGTCATGGCCTATCAAGCTGCTAGCAAATTACCGCAAGCCATTAGTCTTTGTCGGAGGTTGACACGCCATCCTGATGTAGAACTGCGTAAACAGAGTAAACAGGTACTTTATATTCTCGAAGCTCCCCAACTAGCCCGTCCTAAGGAATGGATGACTGAAATTCCTGACCTGAATCAAGTTGCTGCTAATACTTCATCGCCTCTTATACAATCAACGAAAAGTTCCGCAAGAGCAACTCCAGTTTCCTCTGCTATTCGTTTTGAAGATACTAGTAGAATTAACACCAAGGATAATGGTTTCATTTTGGTGGCTTTAGGGATTTTGCTGTTGATATTGGCAAGAATAAGTTGGTTGAGTTAACTTTGCCTTTTCAATCCACTAATCAAGTAGGATTTATGACATTGAAATTGATCCCACAATCATAGAGCCAATCCCCATATCGCTAAACACCTCTAGTAAGAGGGCATGGGGTAAACGACCATCAATAATATGAGCCGCTCTCACTCCTTGAGCCAGCGATCGCACACAACAAGTAACTTTAGGAATCATTCCTCCCGCCACAACTCCTTCTTTGATTAATTCTCGTGCTTGTTGGATGTCTAACTTCGTAATAAGGGTAGATGGATCTTGATAATCTTGGAGAATTCCTCGTGTATCGGTCAAGAGAATTAATTTTTCTGCCCCCAAAGCGGCTGCAATTTCTCCAGCAAATGTGTCTGCGTTGATATTGTAGGCTTGTCCAAATTCATCGGCCGCAACACTAGAAATAACAGGAATATAACCACTTTTTGCCAAAGAATCGACCAATCTGGGATTAACGCTGCTGACTTCTCCCACATAACCGATACCCTTGGTTTCAATAGGGCGAGCCGTGACCAAATTACCATCTTTGCCACAGAGTCCAACGGCCAATCCTCCCGCATTATTAATTAAAGAAACTAATTCCTTATTAACACGACCAACTAAAACCATCTCTACCACATCCATTGTGGGGCCATCAGTGACACGCAAACCATCTTGAAACTTGGCTTCAATTCCCAATTTGTCTAGCCAGCTATTAATTTCTGGGCCACCGCCATGGACAATAACTGGACGCACTCCGACTGAAGCCATAAAAACAATATCTCGGATCACCTTATCTTTTAAGGAACTATCCTTCATGGCCGCCCCACCATATTTCACGACAATAGTGCGCCCAGCAAAATGCTGAATATAGGGAAGAGCTTCACTCAGAATGCGAACTCTGGTTGCGGCTTCTTCATTGATAAAATCACTGGTGTTATTCATAAATTTATTAATGAGTTTGGGTTATAAGACGAGAAAATCTTAGTGTACGTGAGTTTTAGCCCTCTTGTTCTGTTCAGGGTTAACAATTTAGGGGTTAAATTTTGAGATCTAAAATTCAATTGTTGATGGAAATCATAAAAAAACTCCCCACTTCAGTAAAGTAGAGAATTTATCAGCTTTAACATCAACTTAACTTCCCGTAAATAATGCCATTAGCTAAAAAGATAATTGGGTAATTTTTCTCTTAACTAAAGGTATAGGTATTTTGGGTTCGTTGGCGATCGCTATTTTTGAAAATCGGGTAATGAATCTTACTCTGCCACTAAAGCTTGTTGCTGGAGTGACAAAGCTAATTAGGTAAAATCGTAAAATTCTAAAATTTTATTGTGATTTTTTATTATGATTCTATTCCAAGAATTTTTTAATTAGCTATTTTAGGTAATGTCTATTTAATACAAACTCTCAGCTATTTTTCACTAATCATTAGATAGAGAAAGTAGTGAGAGACAGTAATTAATGCCTAGAAATCTAAATCTAGAGTAATGACACCTTGTCAGCTTGAGGGCCTTTCTTACCATTAACAACAGTAAATTGCACCGCTTGCCCTTCAGTTAAACTATCTCCAGCAATAGCTGAGACATGGACGAAAACATCCGACGAGCCATTGTCTGGTGTAATGAAACCAAAACCTTTTGTCTCGTTGAAAAACTTAACTTTACCCGTAATCGTAGTGTCAGCCATTTTTTTAATCTCTTGGAAAATAAATGATGTAAGTGAACAAGAGTCCTTACACCCCTAACCTTTAATGGAACTACAAATTTTTATTGCTGTCAAGTATTTTGTACTAAATCATCGTAATTCTTCTTGAGAAACCTGAGCTTTCATTAAAAAAATTAATCCTAAAAGCAAATTTTATTCCGCACTTCCCCATGATTATTGCGCAAAATCACTGAAAAACGCGTAAATTATCAGCCTTTTTAAGATTGAGTGTGGCGAGAATGATTTTTTATGAAAACAGTTTTTGATAGTATTTGTGTACTGTAAAAAGAGTGGGGAGAAAAATGGGAAAATTTTGCTGCATTTTCAAGTTAAAATCTTTTAGCCCTTTTGGATAACTCAAGATAATGCTTTTACGTAAATTTGGCTTTTTTGGTTTCTGCGGGTTAATCGGGATGACAACTTTTACCCTGAATAATGCTCTGGTTAATGCCCAGCCAGTGCTAGAAACTGCAACAGAAAAATCGTCTCAGATTAGCTGGTTTCAGGCATTGGTTTTGGGACTTATTCAAGGCTTGACGGAGTTTTTGCCCATCAGTAGCACGGCTCACTTAAAAGTTATTCCTTTGGCTTTGGGTTGGGGCGATCCAGGCGTTGCTTATACTGCGGTTATTCAATTAGGAAGTATTGCGGCGGTTATTTGGTATTTTTGGGATGATTTATCACAAATTACTTTGGGAATGATTAAGGCAATCAAAACGAAAGAGTATGATTCCCTTGAATTTAAATTGGCTTTGGGAATTGGGCTGGGAACGATACCGATTGTTATTTTTGGTTTGTTGTTAAAAATTCTGGTTCCTGATTTAGATAATTCTCCGCTACGAAGTTTAACAACGATCGCGATCGCTTCTATTTTTATGGCGTTATTATTGGCATTCGCTGAAAAAGTAGGAACTCATCGTCGTCCCTATGAAAAGTTGCGTTGGCAAGACGGGATTATTTTGGGTTTAGCTCAGGCGATGGCTCTTATTCCAGGTGTTTCGCGATCGGGTTCGACTTTGACGGCGGGATTATTTATTAATTTGGAACGGGCAACGGCAGCAAGATATTCTTTTTTATTAGGGATTCCAGCGATCACTTTAGCGGGTTTAGTGGAATTAAAAGATGTTTTTAAGGCAGGAATTTCTGGGGATACGGTGTTTCCTTTGCTTATTGGCATTATTTCGGCAGCAGTTTTTTCTTATTTGGCGATCGCGTGGTTATTAAAATATTTACAGAAAAATAATACTTGGATTTTTATTTGGTATCGTTTAGGGTTTGGAATTTTAATTTTATTCTTTGGTTTTGTAAAATTCCGTTAAGTCTAAATTCAACATTCAATTAAAATAAAGTTGACTTGTCTTTAATTTAAAAAAATGGGATTTATCGCCGTTATTGACTACGACATGGGCAATCTCCACTCGGCTTGTAAAGGGCTAGAAAAAGTCGGAGCTAACCCGAAAGTGACCCATTCTCCCGCCGATCTCGCTGCTGCCGATGGTGTCGTTTTGCCAGGTGTTGGTTCTTTTGATCCAGCAGTTAGACAATTACGCGATCGCCATTTAGTGGGGCCAATTCGGGACGCGATCGCATCAGGCAAACCTTTTTTAGGAATTTGTCTAGGATTACAAATTTTATTTGATGAATCAGAAGAAGGCACAGAAACAGGTTTAGGAATTATTCCAGGTAAAGTACGGCGTTTTCAGTCAGAACCTGAACTCACGATTCCTCACATGGGTTGGAATGGCTTAAAATTTACCCAAGAGAACCATTTTCTTTGGCAAGATTTACCCGAAAATCCTTATGTTTATTTTGTCCATTCCTACTATGTTGATCCCGTTGATCCACAAGTGAGAGCCGCTACTGTTACCCATGGAAAACAAACTATTACCGCCGCGATCGCCAAAAATAATCTTATGGCAGTTCAATTTCACCCCGAAAAATCGGCTGATTTAGGCTTAAAAATTCTGGCCAATTTTGTGAAAAAGGTTAATCATTATCAAGTTTAAAAAAGCTAATTCAACTCATTTATTAAAGTTTAAAAATTCAACAGGAGAAAAAATCATGGCAACAGGAATGCTGATTGACGGTCAATGGTATCGCAAAGAATATGTACAAGATAATCAAGGGCGTTTCCAACGTCAGCCAACAACTTTTCGTTCTCAGATAAACTGCGACAGTGAATTTAAACCCGAAGCAGGTCGTTATCATCTTTATGTTTCCTTGGCTTGTCCTTGGGCTCACCGCACCCTAATTATGAGAAAAATTAAGGGATTAGAAACAGCGATTACTGTCTCAATTGTTGATCCTTATATGGGTGATGAAGGTTGGTGGTTTAGCGATGCTGCGGGAGCAATTCCCGATAACGTGAACCAAAAGCAGTATTTGAGTGAAATTTATGTTCTCGCCAAAGCTGACTACACAGGACGGGTGACAGTGCCGATTCTTTGGGATAAACAAACCCATGCAATTGTTAATAATGAATCTCGTGAAATTATCCGAATGCTGGATCATGAATTTCAGGCGATCGCGGTTAACCCGACGGATTTTTGTCCACCCGAATTACAGGAAAAAATTGATCAAACGATTGATGCTATTTATCAACCAATTAATAATGGAGTTTATCGGGCTGGATTTGCCACTTCTCAAATTGCCTATGAAGAAGCCGTGACTGAACTTTTTCAAAACCTAGATCATTGGGAATCAGTTTTAGAGCAGCAACGTTATCTGTGTGGCGATCGCATTACCGAAGCCGATTGGTGTTTCTTTACCACTTTATTGCGGTTTGATGCCGTTTATTATGTCCATTTCAAATGTAATTTACGCCACATTTATGAATATCCTAATCTTTGGAATTACCTGCGAGATTTATATCAATATGACGACGTAAAATCAACGTGCAATTTGAATCATATTAAGCAACATTATTATTTAAGTCATCCTTGGCTAAATCCTTCTGCTATTATTCCAACAGGGCCAATTCTTGACTTTAATCTGCCTCATAATCGTCAATAAAATTAACTTAAAAATGATTCTCAAATAAGATGCAATATGTTGGTTTAGTAATAAATATTGAGCCGCGACAGCAGTTTAAATTCTCTGTTTGTAGAAACTAAATAGCACAAAATCTCGTTTGTTTTAAATTAGACAATTAGACAGAATTAAGCAGAGGAGCAGTTTTTTTTTCTATCAATTTATTTGCACTGACTTCCCGAGCGGCTTCTACAAATTGAGCAACCCGAATCGGATCAATCGGTTCTGAAATAACGCCCTGACGTTTAAGAGAACTGGCCACAATTACCCCATCAGCCGCTTGCATTAATTGCCCAATATTGTCCCAATTAGCTCCACTTCCGATTAAAACTGGTGTTCCTTTCGCGGCGGCCGTTGCCAATTCCAAATCTTCTAGACTAGGAGGACTGCCTGTTGCCCAACCAGAAAGAATTACTGCATCGGCCAAACTACGTTCAATCGTGTCTTGAACCGCCGTTGTTAAATTGGGTGTTCCCAAGGGTCGAGCGTGTTTAACTAAAACATCAGCAAAAATAGCAATATCAGACCCCAATTCTCGTCTAAATCGCAATATTTCATGGGCATTTCCTTCAATCAATCCCTGATCTGTAGCCATGATGCCATTAAGCACATTAACTCGAATAAATTGGGCATTCACACAAGACGCGATCGCCAAAGCCCCTTTTGCATCATTGCGTAAAAGATTGAGTCCTACAGGAACGACAACTAAATTCATAATTCTGTCCACAATCAACGTCATCGCACTAATCGCCGCCGGATTAACTTGATCCTTTGTAAAAGGCGCATCAAAAAAATTCTCGACAATAATGCCATCAATGCCCCCTGCGGCCAATGCGGTTGCTTCTTGTTCTGCTCGTTCAATAACGGCCTTAAGACTCCCTCCCCAACGGGCTGAAGTGGGCAAGGGCAACAGATGAACTACCCCAATAATCGGGCTTTTAGTCTGAAAAATCTGATTTAAGTCCACTACACTCAATATCCTGATGCACCATTAGGCTGTCGGCACGCATTTAAGAGCCAACTACAAATATTACCGTAATTCGTAAACCCTAAATAGTTAAATTTCAACTAATCTCATTTTAACTCGGTGATCATGCGAAAAAAATAATTTTGTTTATTCTGAAAAATCAATATAGAAAGTAGAAATGAAAATTTGGAGAAGATTGCTTTTAATTATTTCTTAAGCTACTTTAGAAGTCGAACTTAACTATTTTGAAGATGAAGCTAAATGCTGAGATTAATTACCGATTTTGATGGCCCAATTATGGATGTTTCTGAAAGATATTATCAAGTTTATCAATATTGTTTAACAAAAATTAAGCAACAAAATCAACTGGTAAATTTGCTTTCTAAATCCCAATTTTGGCAACTAAAACGCGCTCAAATTCCCGAAAAAGAAATTGGTTTGATCTCAGGATTAAATAAAGAACAAGCTCAGCGATTTTCTGCATTACGCCGTCAAACAGTCCATACTTTACCCTATTTAATTTATGATCAACCTGTTCCTAATGCGATCGCTATTTTAGAAAAAATTCAATCTTTGAATCTGGATTTAGTTGTGATGACAATGCGACGAGTTCGAGAATTAGATTATGCTCTTAAATCTCATAATTTAGGACGTTTTTTTTCGCCATCGCAACGTTATTGTTTGAGTAATGATTATCTGAAAACTACCGATGTGCAAGATAAACCCCGATTAATGGAACGAGCATTAAAGGAATTACCTGCTATTGAAAATGTTTGGATGGTTGGAGATACCGAAGCTGATATTGCAGCCGCTAAAGCTTATAATATTCCCTTTGTTGGTGTTCTTTCAGGAATACGCGATCGCCAACAATTAGAACAATATCAACCGAATTTTATTGTTAATAATCTCGGTGAAGCTCTAGATTTGATTTTGGCAATTGTTACCGAAAAATAAGCTGAAATATTTGGTTTTTATTCAGCTTTAATTTTAAATATTAAAACTTAGAAGAAAATTTAAAACGAGATAATCAAATATCCATTTTGAAATTTTGCTCCTGTTACTGGCTGACCAATTAAGGCGGGAGGAAGTGCAATATTTCGCCGTTGATCGCCCGCTTCAATCGTAATTTCGGGGCCATATTGGGTTAATTTAACTTGATTTTTTGCAAACCCTGGTAAAAAAACTTGAACTTGTCGAGCGGCCACATCAATTTTTAAAGGTTGGGGAACATTCTGAATTTGGCGAATATCTGGAACAGCGTTTATTAAACTATCCCAATCGTTTTCTAAAGAGTTAGGAATTGTTGTTATTGAAAGAGGATTAAATTCTGTGACAAGATTCTGATTCTCCGTTAAACCTTTTCTATTAACAAAAACTCCCTTCACCGTTAATCCAATTTGTTGCGCACCTCCCCAGAGAGATTTCGCAGTTAAAATCGACAAAGGATCGGGTGTGGTGACAAGATAAGCGGCAAAACGGTTGGGATCATTGAGTGCCTTGATTCCTTCTTTTAATAAAGTTTCAGGGTTTTGGGACTCTTGGGATAATTGCTCAAAATTTCCAGAGAAATTGAACACGGCCCCCGCGATCGCCTGAAAAAAAGGAGCAACGGTTTTAACCACATCAGAATCTTGTAAAACTTGTCGAAAGCGTCGCCAATACCAACTCCCAATTTCTGGAATACCGAGCATTCGTAGCGTATTTAGATTTCCTGGCCCGTCATAAATAATGACATCATAATTCCCGCTCTGACTATATTCACGCAGCGCATTTAGGGTAAGAATTTCATCCATGCCAGGAAAAACACCGAGTTCTTGCCCATAGATTTGCTTTAGGGTAGGCGATCGCAAATATTTAGACTCTAGATCCTTAATTTGTTCCCAACCTTGCTCTAAAAGCATTGTAGAAGCCAGTTGCGCCGCCGCTAAATGAGGTTCAATTTCAGTAACATTTGTCGTCAGGGACGTTTTTAAAATAAAACCCAAAGCTGGATCTTGGCCTACTATCAGAACACGAGAACCCAAACGAGCTAACTTTTTAGCCACCGCGATCGCAGTTGTTGTTCGACCCGTTCCACCTTTCCCCAAAAACGTAGTAATTAGCGTCATAAAAATTTGCTAACAAAAAACTCTATTTTAAAATTTAAACAATTTTTTATTCAAGTAATTTTAGTTCATCCTCAAAGAACCAAGTCGCGGTTTTATCTTCAAAAACAACCACCGCACCAACACCACTGCCATCTGTCATTTTGAAATCTTGAATAATTCCCACTTTGCCAAGCTTTCCCACAATATTTTGGGAAACACGGTCTCTTAAACGATAAACCTTAACTTTTTGACCAATTTCCATACCGAATTTTTGTGATAAATGCAAATAAACCAATCCTCAGTTTAGCGGAATTGATCCCTTTGCATACGTTTTCATTTTAAAGTTTTACTGCACTTAGAACACTCGATAAAAGGAACGACTATGATAAAATGGCAATCTAGCAGAATAAATATATAAAAGAGCCAACCTAAACTTTATGTCCTTGTCCTTAACAAAGCACTCCAAATGGTCGCCATTACAGCGATACGTGGAGCTACTACACATATTAGTTGAGCGGAATTTAAAAGGACGCTATCGGGGTTCGATCTTAGGAGTTTATTGGTCATTGCTTAATCCCTTGATCATGACAGGGCTTTATACTGCTATTTTTGGGACAGCTTTTAAGACATATTTTGATAATTCCATTATTAATTACGTTTTAGCTGCTTTTACAGGCTTAATTGTCATTAACTTTTTTTCGTCATCGACTAGTCAGGCATTGGCAAGCGTCGTTGGTAGTGGGGGTTTGATGAATAAAATTCGTCTTCCCATTAGTGTTTTTCCTTTGTCGATGATTTTAGCTAACGTTTTTCAATTTGTCGTTGGCCCACTTCCTTTGTTGGTGATTGTTACGCTTATTCATAGTAAAAATCCCCTCTATATTTTGGCTTTGCTTTGTCCCTTAATCGGTCTGGCGTTGGTTTGTACAGGCGTAGGTTTTTTGGTCAGTGCTTTATATGTTTTCTTTAGAGATTTACCTTATTTTTATGAATTAGTTACTTTTACCCTCTGGATGGGTTCACCTATTTTTTATCCCGTCGAAATTGTTCCGCCTCAAGTCCGACCTTTTTTATACCTTAATCCTTTATTTCCAATCATTCAAAGTATTCGTGAAGTTTCTTTATCAGGAAATTTACCTTGGGATTTACTCATTCATTCCTTACTCAATGGTATTATTCTTTTGGCAGTTGGCTGGTTTGTTTTTAGAGCCTTTCAAGATCAATTTATGGATTTATTGTAGATTTTAACCGATTTTTAAATGACAGAAGTTATTCGCTTAGACCAAGTTTCTCTGTATCGGAGAACCCAAGAAGAGTTTTCCTACGATCTCAAGAAAACCCTTTTATCTTTTTTGGAGGGAAAATATCGTGAACCATCAAAAAAACTGATTCTTGATAAGGTTGATCTGGTTGTCACGGCTGGTGAAAAAGTCGGCATTATTGGTTCCAATGGCTCAGGAAAATCGACGATCTTAAAATTAATTTGCGGAATTTTAAAACCAACAAGCGGAAATCTTTGGGTAAAAGGTGAAATTGCGCCTTTAATTGAATTAGGGGCTGGTTTTGACCCTGAACTTTCGGTGCGAGATAATATTGTGCTTTATGGCGTTATGTTAGGATTTTCTCGACAAGAAATGAAAGAACGGGTTTTGTCGATTCTAGATTTTGCTGAACTTCAAGATTATACGTTTGCTCCCGTTAAATCTTTGTCTTCTGGAATGAGTGCTAGGTTAGGATTTGCGATCGCAACAGATGTGCAACCTGACATTTTAATTTTGGATGAAGTTTTATCAGTGGGAGACGAAAGTTTTAAACATAAATGTCAAGAACGAATCGATAAATTGTGGGATCACCACACCACTATTCTGGTAGTATCACATGGACTAGAATTTATTCAGCAATCTTGTCAGCGTACTATCTGGCTAGACCGAGGCAAAATTCGCTTTGCAGGTAACACTGAAGAAACTATTAGTCATTATTTAGAATCCGTTCAACAGATTGATGCAGAAAGAAACCAAGGTTAAATTATGAAGATTTTGATTACTGGTGGTGCGGGATATATTGGCTCAGTTTTAGCCCCAACTTTACTGGCTCAAGGCTACGAAGTCACAGTGCTAGATAGCTTCATGTTTCGTCAAAATAGCCTAGCAGAATGTTGTCAATACGATACATTTAATGTCGTTCGGGGAGACTGTCGAGATGAATCCCTAATGCAAACATTATTAAAAGACGCTGATGCTATTATTCCCTTAGCAGCTTTAGTGGGCGCACCCCTTTGTAGCCGAGATAAGATTGGAACTCAAACTATTAATTTAGAAGCAATCCAATTGTTATGTCGATTAGCTAGCAAAAGTCAACGGATTTTGATGCCCGTTACTAATAGCGGCTATGGCATTGGCGAAGCAGGTAAATTTTGCACCGAAGAAAGTCCCTTGCGTCCAATTTCTCTTTATGGTGTGACTAAAGTTGAAGCAGAAAAAGCAATTCTAGAACGGGAAAACGGAATGACTTTCAGGCTGGCAACTGTTTTTGGGATGTCTCCTCGGATGCGGATGGATTTATTGGTGAATGATTTTGTTTATCGAGCCGTTCATGACCGCGCTGTTGTAATTTTTGAAGGTCATTTTAAGCGCAACTATATTCATATTCGAGATGCTGTCAAAGTTTTTTTACATGGTATTGAAAATTTTGAGCAAATGAAAGGCAAACCCTATAATGTGGGATTAGAAGATGCAAATTTGTCTAAGCTAGAACTTTGTCATGAAATCCAAAAGTATTTACCTAATTTTGTTTATTTAGAAGCTCCTATTGGAGAAGATCCAGATAAACGAGATTATATTGTTTCTAATCAGCGCATTTTAAGTACGGGTTTTGAGCCAGAATGGCCTTTAGGAAGAGGAATTCGGGAATTAATTAAGGGCTACACGATTTTACGCAATAGTTTATATTCCAATGTCTAAAAATATCTAGAACAGTTCCTAGAATTTGATGAAATGGCAATTCGTAAATTGACTAAATTCACAATTATTTAAACGAGCAGCGATCTCCTTTTTATTAATATTAAACCCAGAAATTTAACTAATCTGATTACGCACACCTTGGAGTCCAGCTAAGGCAATTCCGATCGCGTCCACACTGTCATCAATTGGCAAATCTTTTAAACCAAAAAAACTTTGTAAAATCTCTGCAACTTCATCTTTTGTTGCTCGCCCATGGCCCAAATGACATTTCCAACTAGCTTGATGAAGCATAATTGGTAAACAATTTAACTCTTGATAAATGACTAAATTGATGACACCTAATGCTTGCATAACTCCGCCTGCTGCTTTAATTTGCCGACTAAAATATGGCATTTCAATGGCAACTTGATCGGGTCTAAATTCTTGGGCGATCGCCGTCATATCCTTGGCAATTTCTAATAATCGAGCGGGTGTCGGAATTCCTTTATGTGTTTCAATGGTTCCATAATCCATTAAAGACGGTTCCTTGGGTTCATGATCTTCTAAGATCGCCCAACCAATAATCGCTAATCCTGGATCAATTCCTAACCATCGTTTTGTCATTTTAATCGGTCACTTTCAGTTAGAAAATAAATAGTAATTCTGATAAACTTTAATCTAACCATACTTTAGAGTTTAAATTATTCCAAAATCCCAAGTGTCATTCATTAGTTTCTCGCTCAAAGCTGCAAATGTTATAGTCAAAGAGATCTTTTAATCAAAAATCTAAAAACCAAAGGCAATCTATGAAAAGTATTTTTTTAATGGGAATTATGGCGATCGCGTTTGTGTTTCCCAGCTATGCAG
>JANNLO010000097.1:0-2248 GCA_031396835.1 Snowella sp. SOY_38_metabat_116 | reverse complement strand
TGGAATTGTTTGTTTGTTTTTAAAGGATTAGGAACGCGTGTAAAACTTGAATTTATATTTACCATAAAAATATTTGTTAAAAATCGAACATGAGATTCAAATTGTTAAAGATCTAATACTTGAAAAAGCTAGAGAAAAATTACAACGTCAAGTCATTCGTTTATTAGATGATGTAGAAGGAGCTTCTAGAGGAGATTTAACTGTTCAAGCAGAAGTAACAGCAGATGAACTAGGTGCAGTAGCAGATGCTTTTAACTTGACTATTCAAAACCTACAAGAAATTGTACAACAGGTAAAAAGAACCGCTAAACAGGTGAATAAAAGCTCAACCGATAGTGAAGCTTTTGCCCGAAATAATTCCAGTGATGCCTTGCGGATGGCGGAAGAGTTGGCTGTAACTCTCAATTCAGTACAACTAATGACAGAATCTATTCAACGAGTTGCAGAAAATGCTCATGAAGCGGAACAAGTGGCTCATACTTCTTCTGTTACGGCTTTGAAAGGAGGAGAAGCAGTTGAAAGAACAGTCGGCGGTATTTTACAAATTCGGGAAACAGTTTCGGAAACGGCTCGTAAAGTTAAACGATTAGCAGAAGCTTCCCAGGAGATTTCTAAGATTGTGGCAGTGATTTCCCAAATTGCTTCTCGGACTAATTTATTGGCTTTGAATGCTTCTATTCAAGCGGCTCGTGCAGGGGAAGCAGGGCGAGGTTTTGCGATCGTGGCAGATGAAGTCCGACAATTAGCTGATCGTTCCGCCAAATCTTTAAAAGAAATTGAACAGATCGTGTTACAAATTCAAAGTGAAACTGGTGCAGTGATGACCGCAATGGAAGAAGGGATTCAACAGGTAATTGATGTTACTGATAAGTCCGAACAATCTAAACGGGCATTAGAAGATATTATTGAAGTTTCCAATCGCATTAATACTTTGGTTCGTTCTATTTCCGCTGATACAGTTAAACAACAAGAAAATTCAGGAGCCGTTGCTCAAGTCATGCAATCTATTGAATTAACTGCTCAAGAAACTTCTCAAGAATCCCAACGGGTGGCGGGTTCTTTACAAACTTTAGTGTCTATTTCACGAGATTTACTGACTTCTGTAGAACGATTCCGCGTTGATAAAAATAGTAAGTAAAACTAGGTGAATTTTAAAAAAAGCCAGCGAATGAGCAATCAAGATCAATCTTTTTCGGGAAGTTTAGAAATTTGGTTTTCACGGTTACTTGCAGCTTGTTTTCTGGGGGGACAAGTTTTTCTCCATTTGCTACAAGGACGCATTCATCGTCGCAACACTCTCGAACAAATGAGCATTGTTGGCCCAGAATCTCTCAGTATTGCTTTAGTGACGGCGGGTTTTGTGGGCATGGTTTTCACTATTCAAGTGGCACGAGAATTTATTAATTTTGGGGCAACCACAACAGTTGGAGGTGTTCTAGCGTTGGCTTTGGCCAGAGAACTTGTACCTGTATTAACGGCGGTGGTGGTGGCAGGAAGAGTTGGATCGGCTTTTGCGGCTGAGATTGGAACCATGCGAGTAACGGAACAAATTGATGCGCTTTATATGTTAAAAAGTGACCCGATTGATTATTTAGTCGTACCTCGTGTTCTCGCTTGTGCATTAATGTTGCCGATTTTAGACTTATTAGCATTAATTGTTGGCATTATTGGGGGTTTATTCATTGCTTATAGCTTGTATGATATTGATCCCAGTGTCTTTCTCAAATCAGTTAAAACATTTGTGGAACTTTGGGATATTTTTAGTTCAATGCTGAAATCTCTAATATTTGGCGCATTAATTGCCGTTATTGGCTGTAGCTGGGGACTGACGACAACAGGAGGCGCGAAGGGAGTTGGTCAATCCACAACAACGGCCGTAGTAACTTCTCTTTTGGCAGTTTTTATTACCAATTTTTTTCTGTCTTGGATAATGTTTCAAGGAACGGGAAATGCTGCTATTGATTAATTTTTTTTATCAACAATTGTAATAGTTGTAGAAATCAAATGAATATAATAAGTTTGCTTTTTGACATTTAATAAAATAGTTTTTAGTAAACTGAAAAATATTCATAATTTTATTCTTTAAAAATAATATTCTGATTTTAAATTAGAAAAAAAATTTGTGAAAATTGATCTCATAAAATTAGTATTAAAACTCTCATAAAAACAATCTTAGCTTTTTTTTAAATCTAAAAAATAACATTAAATATCTCTTGGATTGAGGGGAATCATTGCCCACGTGACATAG
>JANNLO010000090.1:0-3736 GCA_031396835.1 Snowella sp. SOY_38_metabat_116 | reverse complement strand
GTACATCGTTCAAGGTTCTGGAAGTAGGGGGTGCAAGCCTTTTTACTCATTCTAGACCTTTTTCTCGCACTTTCTTTCTCGCTAAATCTCCCCAGCCCTTTTTCAATAACGCTTTCAGCTTTATTCAGCAAGCCCTAATTAATAGCTTATCCCTTAAATTTCTTAAAGTGAGCGATCGCCCATCTTATTTTTATTACCAAAAAGCGATCAAACAATTTTAATATACTTTTTGTAAAATCAAGGTTGAGGAGAAGGAACATTTACAGGACTACCATCGGGAATATCTAATTCAATAGTCGGGCCTCTGTCAAATACTTCAATATCCCACTGTCCCCGACGCGAGGTTTCAAAAACAATATAACGACCATCAGGACTAATTTTTGGATTTCTCACCCAACCTCGATAAGTTAAAGTCAAAATTTCAGTTCGTTTAGTAGCTCGGTCATAAAGGGCAACATCAGGCCTTCCCTGCAAACTTGTTAAATAAACCAAATAACGACCAGTACGGCTTAAACTCGGACTTTCGGCGATCGCATTTTGACTTAAACCAGGGAAATCTGCCAAACGTTTTTCCCGTAAATCATAAACTAAGATCTCACGACTGCCATTGCGGTTAGAGATAAAAGCCAACCAACGACCGTTCCCACTCAAACTCGGTTGTTCATCGTTATAACGACTATTAAGCAGGGTAGAAACAGGAGCCTGAGGAATGAAATTACAAGCAGTCAACAAACCCATTAATCCCAAGCCAATAACTTGATAACATCCCCGCCACCAATGATCTTTTGGTCTCACCCTAACCCAACTCAATAATCAAAACGGGAAGGATTTTCAGTCTCGGGGCGATCGCGTCTGGGCGGCTCATTATTGTTTGGTGGCTCAGCTTCTGATTCATCAATCGGTTGATAATCTACATAAGCAGCAGGTGGTTCATCATCATATTGCCTAGAAGGAGTTTCTTCTGGACGAGGACGGCGGGGTCTGGGAGAACGGGCTGTTGTTTCAGTTTGTTCTTCATTTGGGCGGGGACGACGAGGACGACGAGCGGCGGGTTTTTCTTCCCACACATCTGAAGAATCATCCCAATTTTTATAATTATCCGCTTCTGGTTGTCGGGCGGGACGACGATTGCGAGGGGATTTCGGTTCGGCAGTTGGGGGAGCGGGACGACGATCTCGACTGGAACGAGGTGGTTCATTTTCTTCGCTCATATTGCGACTCGATCGCGGTTCAGCAGATCCCCGTAAACGTCTTTTATTGCTATATTCTTCTTCATCTTCGTAGGGTTCAATTTGATCTAATTCGGCTTCGGTATAAACTCTAGTTTTACTCACACGACGATCATCGGCGATGGGGCTATTCCGTCTGGCCTGTTCCGTAGTAATTCCCCGTAAACGAACGGTTTCTACGGCAAAAAAGATGGTTGATCCTGTGAGTAATAATTGACCAAATTGTAAAATCGGATCAAGTCGCCAACCATTCCAAATAAGGATTAAGCCGCACAGTAAACCGACAGCCGAGAAAAAAATATCATAATCTCTTGAAATTTCGGGACGAATGGTACGCAAAAAATATAGTCCTGCGCCAGCTACTGCCAGAAAAATCCCTAAAATACTCGCTGAATTAAGCCCAAAATTAACCATTGATTTGATCGCTCTTCATTCTTGACTTCTATGGTAGCGAGTTTTTGCTCACCTGTTAATTTAAATAACCCCACCCTTGAGTGAGTCAGAGCGGGGAATCCTGAAAACTATTTAGAAATTACGTTTGATTTTATCTTTCTGGCTGATAAAGATTAGGGCAGCGGTAAAAGGAATTACCACGATTACTGCACCCAAAACTAGGCTCCAGAGAAAGTTCGCTAAAGTAGGAGTCATAAAAATTGAACCTTTTGCTTTTGATAGGCGTTTGTTAACTATTTTATAGGGTTTGTTTACTTTTTTATAAACTTAATGACAATTAGATAATCTCTAAGCGATGAAACTCTTACCGCGATCGCCGATTTTTTCTTAACTTTAGCGACGACTCCCAAAAAGCTGACTATAAATGACACTAAATTCACAACCCAGAAAAAAGATTTGGAAGACTAAATAAATCCATAACAACAAAACCATGACATTTCCAATAACACCATAAGCACGAAATTGTTCTCCAATTTGAATAAATCCATTACTTACTAAACTTTGTAATAACATTAATAAGCTAGTGGTAATTAGCGCACCTAACCAAATATCTTGCCAAGTAACTTTGCGGGAAGGAAGGAGTTTAAAAAGACCCATAATTACGGATAAAATCAAAAGGAAAGAAATCCCTAATTGTAGTCCTTTAATTAATAATAAATCATCTATTTCAACGCTAATAACTAGATTTTTAAAGCGGCTAAGAACTTCGAGAATGACTTTGATAGCAACATTGGAGAGCATAGAAAGCAGCAATACTAACACCGTACTCAGAACCAATAAAAAAGCAAAAATTTTATCTTTTATAAAGCTGAAAGCCTTTTGCTTAAAGTTGTTGTTGGCTTCTGTCTTGATGTCAATTTCCCAAATTTTATCGACGGAGCGATTGAGAGCTTCAAAAATTTTACTGGCAGTCAAAAATAAAAGAAAAAAGCCAACTAATCCCGCGCCTACGCTACTTTGGTTAAGATTTAATAAAGTATCTTTAACAATGTTATAAGGTTCAGTGGGTAATAGGTTTTTAGCAACTGTTAATAATTGGGTATAAATATCTGTATTTGGCCCCAAAATAAAACCCAAAATACTCAAAACAACTAAACAAATTGGAAACAAAGAAAATAGCGCATAATAAGCTAAGGCTGCACCCATTTCTAAGCATTCATCTTTTTGCCATTTGACAGCAGTTTGAATAGGGAGTTGAACAAGTTTAGACGGTAAAATATGCTCGCGAAAATAGTTTATGTAATTCATAAATCATGAATGAAAATGCTTTTCTTTGGCAATTAATTTAGCTGCTAAAACGCCTCCTAAAAAACCGAATAAGTGTCCTTGCCAAGAAATTCCAGGACGCATGGGTAACACGCCCCAAATCAAGCCACCGTAAAGAAATCCTACAGTTAAGGACAATAAAATAGAAGGCATATTTCTTTGAAAGTAGCCACGCAGTAGTAAAAAACCTAAATAGCCAAAAATTAAGCTACTTGCACCAATATGAACACTATTGGGAGAAGCAAATATCCAAACTCCCGCGCCACCGACAATCATGGTGAGCATGGTAACAATCCAGAAATCACTGGTTTCTTGGAGCATCACGAACCAACCCAAAATCAAAAAAGGAATAGTATTTGCAATTAAATGACCAAAACCACCATGCAAAAAAGGTGAAAATAAAATTCCTCTTAATCCAATCAAAGAGTGGGGAACAATTCCATACTGGTCTAAAGAATTGTTAAAAACGAACTGATCCAGTATTTCGAGAATCCAAAAAATTGTGACAAAACTACCTAAGATAGTTGCTTGTGTTTTGATTTCTTGGGAAATTGATTTTTTTGCTTGGCTCATAGTACAAATTTTGTGATTTTTTGTGATGCTATTTTTAATTTTATAAAAGAAAACGGAGAATAGGAAAAATTAAATTTGGCTCAATAGGTGTTTCGGGGAGTTAAGCAAGTAGATTTTGTAACAAAGAACTCAACAAGGCTTTGCCACGCTTTTTTGAATTATGGACAAACTCAAAGAAACCCAGATATAAAGGCAGTTTTTCCTGAGAAATTCCC
>JANNLO010000085.1:0-2540 GCA_031396835.1 Snowella sp. SOY_38_metabat_116 | reverse complement strand
AAGATGTGGCGCAATACTTTATAGATTTGTGTAAGGATATGCACAAAGACAATGTGGATAGGCTACTCATTGCTCTAGACAACAATTCAACTCATAAAGAAAAGATGAAAAGGCAGTTAAAAGAGCATCTGCAAGCCTCAGGACTAGCAGATAAAATAGCTGTAGAATTTATCCACACACCCGCTTACTCGCCCAACTTTAATCTTGCCGAATATGAAATTCATCTCTTGAGGTTGCAGAAATTACATCATTTGCCTTCAAATGTAACCATTGCCGAAATTGAACAAAAGCTTAAAGATGTTAAAATCTTGATGAGTTCAGAACAAATATCTAGAACTTTAGACCACATTTTTACCTTAGTCTAAGTGTGTGTTTCTTAAGTGGGAAAGGAGTAGGATCAATCTCTAAAGCTTTTTCGTAGCAGACTAAAGCCTCTTCATAAGCCTCCGTTCTTAAAAACTCATTACCCCTTAATTTCCAAGATTCAGCACTTTCACTTGGTTCTTGAATAGATTTCGCCAAACCTAAACCCTTTTTAATCAAATCAGAAGAAGATTTAGTCAACTTCTGCTGACTTGATCGCGTTAAATCCTGATCATTTTCATTAGTCATAAGTTAAACTCCTAATTTTTCCTTTAATTCAGTTAATCGCTCTTGAGCTTCCGCAATTTGATCATCCAAATGTTCAGCCATATCAGCCAACAAATCCTGACCCGTTTCCCTATTCCCTAGCCCGATCAACCTGGGACTTTAACTCAAAAAGCTCCATTTACATCAAAGCCTCAATTTCCTAATTAATTGTAACCAAACAAGAACGACATCAAGAAATCTTGCGAATGACCCGAATTAACTCCATCGCAACCCTAAAAAATATCAAGATTCGTTAATCTTGTTCAGAAAATTCTGTCAATTAGGAGCATATTTATACCACTTCAGTCATAATTAAAGTTAGTTTTAAGCAGAAATGCAACGAACAATAATGGTGGTGTGTGGTCGGATGGATTCATGTTACTCAAGCTTCGGTTTCACAAACAAGAAACCTCTATAATTTCTGTCCGCAAAATTCGAGCGGGCTTTTTCTGGTGGTTTTCGCCAGTCTTAGTTTTAGGGATTTTCTTAGCTTATAAAGAAATACAAAGCACGTTGGTTCAACCTCAAGCCATTGTAGTTTTGGGCGGTCATGAAAATCGGGAGCGGGCGGCGGCAAAGTTAGCGGCTCAATATCCTAATCTATCAGTTTGGGTTTCTTCGGGCAGTCCTGAAAGTTATGTTAAACGCATTTTTAGAAAAGCGGGCATCCAACGCGATCGCCTTCATTTGAATTACCAAGCAAAAGATACGGTAACAAATTTCACGACATTAGTAAATGAGTTGAAAAATAAAGACATTAAAAGTGTTTATCTAGTTACCTCAGATAATCACATGACCCGCGCCCGATTAGTGGGTGAAATTATTTTTGGCAGTCAGGGAATCATTCTTAAACCATTGTCTGTTAATTCCCATTCTCCCGCCGAAACTCCTCAAAAATGCTTAAGAGACGTGGTAAGAGCTTTTTTGTGGTTAACAACGGGAAAAACAGGAGAAACATTTTTTCATATTTCCAAACAATAATTTACGGAACTTGCCAGATGCGATCGTGGTAATCTTCTACCTTTGCGTAGGGATCTTCTGCTGCGTGATTATGGTGATCGTGACTATGACCATGATTGTGAGAATGTCCGTGAGAGTGGGAAGCATCATGACCTTGAGCTTTAGCAACCAATCGGAATTTACAAGTTTCGCAATTCATGTTGACTTGTCCGAGTTGGGTTTCAATCTCCCGTTCTCTCGCTAATTCTAACAATTGGGGTTGAATGCCCATTTCAGGTAAACAGATCATTTCTATTTCGGGAAATGCTAATTGTTCTGCTTCGGTATTAATAAAAATTTTCTTCACTAACGCGCCCGTGAATAAGAAATAAGGCAACACAATAATCCGTTTGGGATGATAAAGTCTGGCTCGACGGAAACCTTCTTCTAATCGGGGATGGGTAATGCCAATAAAACAAGTTTCGACCGTTGCATAGTCACTTCCTTCCCACAACATTCGCGCCATTTTATAAACATCGCCATTGGCATCAGGATCACTAGAACCTCTACCAATAAAAAGCAAGACAGTTTCTGAACGAGAAATTTGTTGCGGATTGGCTTCAGGTTGATCTAGTAACGCTAAGCGATCGCGCCACAAATCCAAAATACTAGGAGTAATTCCAAAGTGACGACCATAGGAAAACTTAACTTGGGGATGTTTAACTCGGCTACGGTCTAACTCATTGGTAACATCAAATTTATTGTGTCGCGCTGCAAATAACAAAATCGGTAAAGCAGAAATTTCGGTATAACCTTGTTCAACGCAATAATCAACGCCTTTTTCAATAGAAGGTTCAGTCAATTCCAGAAAACAAGGAATAACGGGACGGGAAAGATCGAGTTCCTGATAAACTTTGACAAAATCGAGAAAAGTCTGGCGGCCATCGTCATCACGGGTTCCATGACCAATC
>JANNLO010000060.1:0-11377 GCA_031396835.1 Snowella sp. SOY_38_metabat_116 | reverse complement strand
AGCGGGTTTGTCGAGTCGGGGTCTTTAGTACTGCCGCTAGGGAATTGGGCATGGAAGTCAATTATCAACGGCAACCGATCGCTCTTTTTGATGGGGTTGAATTTAACGCTGATGATCCCATTTCTTACCTCACAAATTTAGATATTCATCGCAATTTTACAATGGCAGAAGTTAATTTAGATGGTCAAAGATTGCTCGCTACTTAACCGATAAATAACAGTAAGGACATAATATATTATGTTTCTACAAGACTCTAAGATTGACAAGAAATTTTTGTAATTTTAATCCCTAAATATCAACTATCATGCAAACCTTAAACATCTCAAATAAACCCATTAAAACAACTACGACCGAAGCTTTTGTAACCATTGAAAATGTCTCCAAAGTTTACCAAACTCCTCGCGGCCCCTATACCGTTTTAGAAGATGTTAATTTAAGCGTTGATGAAGGCGAATTTATCTGCGTAATTGGTCATTCTGGCTGCGGTAAATCAACTTTATTAAACATGGTTTCTGGCTTTGCTCATCCGACAGAAGGTTCCGTTCGAGTTGGCGGAAAAGAAATTGTTGAACCTGGCCCTGATCGCATGGTGGTTTTTCAAGGTTATGCCCTATTGCCCTGGTTAACAGCGTTTGAAAATGTTTATTTAGCGGTAGATTCGGTCTATCCCCAAAAATCTCCTGCTCAAAAAACCGCGATCACGAAAGAACATTTAGCAATGGTCGGTTTAACTGAAGCAATGGACAAAAAACCGCCTCAAATTTCGGGAGGAATGAAACAACGGGTTTCAATTGCAAGAGCATTAGCAATTCGTCCTCAAGTATTAATTTTAGATGAACCTTTTGGGGCGTTAGATGCCATCACGAAAGAGGAATTACAGGAAGAATTATTGCAAATTTGGAATGATCATCGCTGTACGGTGTTGATGATTACCCATGATATTGATGAAGCTTTATTTCTCGCTGATCGCCTAGTAATGATGACTAATGGCCCCCACGCAAAAATTGGGGAAATTATGACGATTCCGTTTCCTCGACCAAGAGATCGCGATCGCATCATGGAAGATCCAGAATATTACAAATTGCGTAACTATGCCTTAGACTTTCTTTATAATCGTTTTGCCCACGATGATGCTACTCCATAATCTTGATTCTTAAGCTTGAAAAAGGGATTGTCGCCCCTAAAATCAAATCTGAACAAAACCGAACTTGAACCATAAAAATCCCATTAAGGTTTAGGATAAAATGAGGAGTCTGTCAGGAAATCGGCAATTATAAATATGGGAAATACCTTTGGACATTTATTTAGAATCACAACTTTTGGAGAATCTCACGGAGGTGGAGTTGGGGTCATAATCGATGGATGTCCGCCTCTGTTAGAAATTTCTGAAGCTGAAATTCAGGTAGAGTTAGACCGTCGCCGCCCAGGACAAAGTGCCATCACCACGCCGCGTCAAGAAAGTGATAGTTGCGAAATTTTGTCGGGAGTTTTTGAAGGTAAAACTTTGGGAACACCGATCGCGATTTTGGTGCGCAATCAAGATGCTCGTTCCCAGGATTATGATGAAATGGCAGTGAAATATCGTCCTTCTCACGCGGATGCAACCTATGATGCCAAGTACGGAATTCGCAATTGGAAAGGTGGCGGCCGTTCTTCTGCTAGGGAAACGATTGGTCGAGTGGCTGCGGGCGCGATCGCAAAAAAAATTCTTGCTCAAGCAGCAGGAATTGAAATTATTGGTTATGTCAAAAGCATTCAGAATTTAGAAGGAATCATTGATCCCAATACTGTTACCTTAGAACAAGTTGAAAGTAATATTGTGCGTTGTCCTGATACAAATTGTGCCGAAAAAATGATTGACTTAATTAATCAAATTCGACGCAATAAAGACTCTATTGGCGGTGTTGTGGAATGCGTTGTTCGCCATGTACCAATGGGTTTAGGAGAACCAGTTTTTGATAAATTAGAAGCAGAATTAGCTAAAGCCGTGATGTCCCTTCCTGCTAGTAAAGGTTTTGAAATCGGTTCTGGTTTTGGAGGAACTTTATTAACAGGTAGTGAACATAATGATGAATTTTATTTAGATGAAACGGGTCAATTGCGAACTCGAACCAATCGTTCTGGCGGAGTTCAAGGCGGCATTAGTAACGGCGAAAATATTATTATTCGGGCGGCCTTTAAACCAACTGCAACCATTGGCAAAGAACAAAATACGGTGAGTAATGCAGGAGAAGAGACCACTCTAGAAGCTAAAGGTCGTCATGATCCTTGTGTTTTGCCCCGCGCAGTGCCGATGGTAGAAGCAATGGTGGCTCTGGTTTTGTGTGACCATCTTTTGCGCTTTCAAGGTCAGTGTAAAACATTAAGTTAAAAAGTTTTGATATTTCTCAATCTTAATTTTTAAATTCATTATTATGAATACATTCTAGAATTACCTAAAATCTTCATTTTAATTAGACTCAATTAGGACAGTCTTTTTAAGCTAAATTCTCATCCTTAAGGAAGAATCTCTTCTCCTACTAACCGATATCTCAACCAGGCTGCTTTAGAGCGAGGATCGGCATAATCTCGAATAATAACCCCTTTTTGAGACGCTCTTTCAAAGGCAATCAGTAAAGGAATTTCTGTTTTAAAAAGTGGAAGTTTTGCTTCTTCAAGCAATTGTCGGGCTTGCTGTCCACCTTTTGTGCGGGCATCGACTTTAGTTAATAAAATTTTATAATTAGCATTAAGCGGCTCTAATTGCTCAACAGCTTTGAAAGTTGCATCCAAATCTAAATGGTTCGGGGTCGTGGGAATAATTAATAGGTCACTGCCATCAGCAAGATCCTTAAATTCATCCGCTTCTGGTCTGGCTCTTGTATCGACAATAATGTGGGGATATTTGCGAATTAAGCTGGTTGCTCCTGCTTGGGACGCGACATAAAAGGGCAATTTTTCTTCCCGTGACCAAATCAAGGCAGAGCGATTTCTATCAGCATCGATCAGTAAGGTAGGAGCTTTTTCCTGAAAATAAGCGGCTAAATGAATTGAAGTAGTGGTTTTACCAACTCCGCCTTTTAATGCTGTAATTGCAATAATCATGCTTTACCTCAAATAAATTCAAAAAGTTCTAAAATTTGCTCAATCAACCCGATAAATGCTGATTTTTAACACGATCCTCGATAAATACGTTCAGCTTGCTCGGCGAGAAGATGGGTATAACCTGGCAATTGGGACGATGAAATTGAATTTATAGAAGAAGATTGGTTTTCTTTTTCTTTTTTATGTCCATTTTTTTTACTGTTGCCGATCACTGGAGTACACTGATTTAAGAGATTGCAACCTAGATGGAGATTATATTCAGGTTCCGAGATAGATAAGCTACTGTTGGGCGGCACAAAGTCGTGAAGAATGCCATCATAGGCCAGAACTTCTCCTGTTTCAATTTGGTAGATCCAGCCGTATAAACTCAATTTACCCTGACGCAAACGAGAACGAACAATGGGATAGGTTTGAAGATTTTCTAATTGGGTGAGAACATTTTCGGCGGTAGTGATCGCTATTAATTCTTCACCTTCCAAATGGCTGTAGTTTTCCTTAACGACGCGACGAGTGGCTTCTGCGTGTTTGAGCCAGTCATAAACTAGGGGCATATTTTCCTGAAGACTATTGAGTTGGAGTAAGCCTTTCATTGCACCACAATGGGAATGACCACAGACAATAATTTCTTCAATATTTAAAGCTGCGATCGCGTATTCAATGGATGCACCTTCTCCGCCATTAGCTGCACCATAAGCAGGAATAATATTACCCGCATTGCGAATAACAAATAATTCTCCCACACCAGTCTGCGTCACGAGATTGGGGTCAATTCGAGAATCCGAGCAAGTAATAAAAAGAATACGGGGAGTCTGTCCTTGGGAAAGTTGTTCAAATAAATCTCGGTGAGTGTTGAAATAGCCCGATTTAAACTTTTGTGTTCCTTCAATCAGTTTTTTCATGGAGCGCGATGCAGGTAAAACTTTGCTAATCTTATCATTTTAGGGGAGGACTAGAATTTTAACTGACAAATGTTTCTGAATTACTGCTCAAAATCTTGAGTTATTAGCTGCTGAAACTCAACTCAAAATCAAAACTATTTTCTAAATTAAGGCGAATTTTTCTAATGATTCTAGAGACTGATATAATTCCCTTCAATACCAATCTTTAACTTATTTAATTGAAACAATGTTCCTGAATAAACTCCAATTAGTTTCTAGTTCCGTCTTGAGCCTTATTTTAGGACTGAGCAATCTTTCTCCTGCTTCTGCTGATTCTCCTGCAACTTTTCAAACTTTTTTCGATTGGTGTTCTGCTCAAAAAAACCTAGCACCCGCAACACGCAATACTATTAATCAAATTCTGAGCGATCTTGGAACCCAAAATTGCCAACAAGCAAACGATCAGCTTGCCCGAACTTTCGCTCTCAATCTAAGCAATCAAAACATTACTGATCTAGCTCCCCTGACTTCTCTTCCTAATTTAATACAACTCAATCTCTACGGTAATCAAATTAAGGATTTAACGCCCTTAAGTTCTCTTAAAAAGTTAACTCGACTGATTTTAGGAAGTAATCAAATTTCTGACTTGAAACCTCTAAGTAATTTAAGTAATTTATCCAGCTTATTTTTATTTAATAATCAAATTACTAACCTTAAACCTCTTAGTTCTCTTAATAGTTTAACGGTTCTTCATCTCAATCGAAATCAAATTACTGATCTGGCTCCTTTAAGCTCTCTAAATAACTTAACAGAACTCCATCTCAACCGTAATCAAATCACTAATCTCACACCTTTAAGTTCTTTAACAAATCTCAATCAATTATTCTTAGATAACAATAATATTTCTGATTTAAATCCCCTAATTCCTCTAACAAATATCACGACTCTTTCGCTGATGAATAATCAAATTAGAAATGTTGCTCCTCTTTACAAATTACCTAAATTAAATAAAGTTTATCTCCGCAGTAATCCAGTTGCTGATAAGTTCTGCCCTAATAATTCAGACGCACTTTGTTTCTTATAAATAGATTAATCCCAGTCAAGAGCGATCGGAATTTTTCTCTACAAAACTTTTTTACATAACATTTCGCTAATCATTTCACCGCCTAGTTTGTGTCCCTGTTTATTCCAATGTCCAACTCCTAAACGTGTATTATCAAATCCATGCAGAAAAACCTTATTTTTATCAGCGTACTCTTGCATTGATTTCGCTAAATTTAGAACTGTAAAACCATTTTTTTGTCCTAACTTTTGAATTCTTTCATCAGGATAAAATAGATTTTTTGCACCTAATTGATAGAGGCGATCGCGTATTTTTAAATCAGGATAAACTTGGGACGGATTGCTGATCGTAACTGCCAAAAAATTAGATCCTTTTGCTTTCACATCATTATTAATTTCTTTAAGTAATTCTTCGGTAATTTCCCAAGCTTCTTGCCAGTTTTTATTTTTAGGATCTTGATATAAATTTACATCAAAATCTAAGGCAGGAATAATGTCATTATTATTAGGTTTGAGTGATGAATTAGCCTTTGTTTCCTGTTTAAAATTAATCACTCTTTTCGCCTCATTAATAACTTGTAATAAATGAGAATGATTAATCAATGAAAAAACAAATCTTCTAGCAAAACTATCTCGCCGTTGATAAGTTTCTGAGTCTTTAAAAAATAAATCTAACTTAAAATTTCCTTTTTCTTTCTTTAAAAATGGACTGAAACGATCCTGGGGACTAAGAGCCTGGGAATTATTAACAATATCATTGCCAGTAAAAATTTGTAATAATACTAAATCAGGCGAATATTTCCAAACATGATGTTTTAATGTCATCAATTCTTGGGTTGTTCCATAATCTCCGACACCAAAATTAATGACTTCAACTTTTTTACCTTTTAGTGCGTTACAAGAAGACAATTTCTGTTTAATTTTTGACCAAAAAGTATCTTCTAGATTAAGTTGAATTGCCTCAGAAAAAGAGTCTCCAATTACTGCAATACGATAGGTATTTTCGGGTTTTGTGATTGAATGTTCTTGGTCTCTTAAACCATCATTATTAATCGAAACATAACCTTTTCCTTCACTAATCCACCAAGCCGAAAAGTCAGGAATGAAAGCATGGCCGCGATCTTTATCTACTTGATAAAAACTAGGATAACCAATTCCTACAATGCGTAAACCAATTTCTGCAATGATTAATGCGAAGGCAATACTTCCTAAACTTAAAAGAAGATTAACTCCAATTACTTTTAATTTTTTAATATCTGGCATCATCAAAAATGTCTGAAATTAAGTTAGATCTTCAAAGTTAGATTCTTTAAATTCATATAATTTACAAGTTAAATATTACACAACTTAAGATGTTAATTTATATGGGATTTTTATGACTTAATAAAAGGATTAAGATTTTGATTTTTTATCTTTTTTCTTTTTGTCTAATCTTCCTTCAATTAAGTTATTAAATCCATAGATTTCTCGGCTACCAACAAAATCCACTAATTCTACATTTTTTTCATCTCCAGGTTCAAAACGTACAGCTGTTCCCGCAGGAATATTTAAACGCATTCCTCTTACTAATTCTCGATTAAATAATAAGGCAGAATTGACTTCATAAAAATGAAAATGAGAACCAATTTGAATCGGGCGATCGCCGCTATTAGCGACAGTAATTTGTTGAATTTTGCGGCCTTGATTGAGTTCGAGATCACCAGAAAGAGTAATAATTTCACCAGGAATCATAATTTTAAAATAGTTAGTAGAGTGAATAAATAAAAATAAGAATAAACCTAATTTTAACGAATAGGATCGTGAACAGTAACTAATTTTGTGCCATCAGGAAAAGTTGCTTCCACCTGCACATCTTCTAACATCTCAGCGATGCCATCCATAACATCATTACGAGTTAATAAAGTCGCACCATAGTTCATTAAATCGGCAACGGTACGCCCGTCTCTTGCTCCTTCTAAAATAGCAGCAGAAATATAGGCAACAGCTTCAGGATAATTCAATTTCAAACCCCTTTCTTTGCGTCTTTCTGCCAAAAGTCCAGCCGTAAAAATCAATAATTTATCTTTTTCTTGGGGAGTTAATTGCATAAAAAATCCATTTAAGAATAACAATCTATAAAATATTAGGCTATTTTTGGCAGCTTGAATGAGTTATTTTAAGGCGATCGCCATCTGTAATCAAAACTTTAATCAAAATAAGACAACATTTCTTTCGGCAATTACTATTAAGATTCAATGAATTTTCAAGAGCAAGTTAGTTATAATAATTAACATCAAAGTGAGGATCAATAAAAATGGATAAAAGCGTCGTTCAACAGCAGATTAATCTCATTACGGCAAAACGTGGATTTCTAGTTAAACTTTCTGAACAACCAAATCTAGGAATCCTCAAGCTAGATGTGATTCAAGCATTAAGTGAATTGGATGACTTGATTGAAGATTTTGCCGTCACTTTTCCTGAGTTGAATTAAAGAAATTAACTGAAGGATGGTCAAACTTGATCGTCCTTTTTAAGTTTTCAGTACTTAGCTTTAAATAATTTATTTGACATTTCTTGTTCTGATAAAAGTTTACTGAAAAAAAAGCCTTGAAAATTAGGAAGCCGATTCAGCAACAGATTCAGATTCTGCCTTCATCTCAACTGAAACAGGAGTTTTTTCCTTGTGTTTTGACCGAGGTTTTTCAGTCAGAGTAGAAGTTTTTGCAGGAACAGAAATTGCATTGCTATCCATTGGCGGTTTTTTCACTCGTCTGGGCGTAGAATCTTGGGGATCACTAATTTGCGAAACAAATCCAAAACAGGCTCTTTGAGGAATCAGACGTGCCGTTATTTGATAAAATTTTGGTTTTTCTTCTGAATCTTTGCGAAAACGATAGGGAGGTTGATCTGCCCAAATTAGGGGTAAATGTTGATTAGATGGACGATTTTCATAATCTTTTAACTCATTTCGATAAATGGTGAAAACAGGACGACGGCACTGGGGAATAAATTGCCAAACTCCACGCAAAACAAAAATACCAGCTTCTCCTTTTTCAGATTGTTCTATTCCCATCCAAACGCCCTTAAAGCTCAGACCTTCACCCTTGGATTGGGGATAGCATTTAATCCAGACCATTTGTTCAATGTGATTATTGGCAACAGCTATCACTTTACGGGGGAGATACAAGGGAAAAAGGGAATCTTTCACCTGAATTTGAAAACGCTCTTCAACCTGAACTAATTTTCCTCTTAGCCAACCGATCGCCTGATAGTAATTTTGAGGAGTTGTATCTAATTTTAAATCGGGAATTGGTGGTGATTCGGGAGTATCAACGGGAGAAATAGCAGGAATAGAATGGGTTGGAGTAATCGGTTGGGTCATAATAAATATTTGGCTTTATTAGGGTTAAGTATGAGGGAGAAGACCATTAAAGGCAAGTCGTTTAAAGATATTTATCCACAAAAATGTGTTACGAATCGATATTTTTTGGGTTATATAGATTTAGACTGAGTGGAAGTCAAGATCAATTTATCCCATCCAATTTATCATAATTTATCCCTAATCATCCCTGAATCTACCTAAAATGGCATATTTAGCACATTGGGTAAAGGAAAAAATGATACCAAATTTATTTTTGTGTATGTCTAGATTTTTTGTCGTCATTCCATTCAGAGCAAGAATAGTTGAGGATTATTTAGATTATTACGCTACAAATTTTAATTTTCTGACGGGCAAGATGCCTATTTCACATTTTAGTTTTAATTTCAACGAGCTAGTCAATCGCATTGAACCTTTAGGAACAAGTTCAGGTCTAAATTCCTGTATCCACACTCTGAGGTTAAGTTGGTGTTAGTGGAAAATTTAACGAGGAAAACTGACAAAATGTTAGTAATCCAATGCCAACAGGGAAATACAGACTCTTTTCGGCAACTTTATCAAAATTATCAACCAAAAGTTCGTTCTACCCTTTATCAATTGTGTGGCAAAAATCGATTGGATGATCTCGTTCAAGAAGTGTTTTTAAGAGTCTGGAAGAATTTACCCAAACTGCGGCAAACAGCTTATTTTTCCACTTGGCTTTATCGGATTACTTGGAATGTGGCAACTGATGAACGGCGACAATTTGCCAAATATAATTCTGCGATCGCTGAAGATTTAACGGAGATTGAAACTTGTCTTTCCCGACACCAAGATAGCCCAGATTTAATGCAATTACATTATCAAGACGTTGTTCAGAGGGGATTGCGATCGCTGAGTTTGGAACATCGCGCCGTTTTAGTTTTGCATGATTTAGAAGACCTGCCCCAAAAAGAAGTTGCCGATATTTTGCAATTGCCGACTGGCACGGTTAAATCTCGTCTCTTTTATGCAAGACAAGCTATTCGCACTTTTTTACAGCAGCAAGGAGTTGATGATGCGTCAGTTTCCGAATAATGACTCGAATGAGGATAAAAATTTAGTTCAATTTCTCAAGCGTTATCAACCGATCGCTCCGATTGCTCCTAATAATTTGGAACATCGAGTGATGATTCTAATTAGTCAAAATGATCGTTCTTCTTTGCCTATTAAGCAGAAAATTTGGGTTATTCCCACAGCGATCATGACCTTACTTTGCTTAGCTTGGGGCGGCTCTCGTTGGTTAAATCCCACTCCAGAACTCGTATCAACAGAAGCCCAATCTCAAGAATTAGCTGCTTTTTTAGTCGATAATTGGCAAAATATCGGCGATAACTCAGCCCATCTTTATCCAGATGCAACATCATCTAGTGAATGGCAATCATTAACCTATGCTGAAATGACTTCCTATTCTCCCGATTAATCTTTATCTCTCTCAATTTTCAGTTCTTTTAATTTCTTAAGAGGTTTATCTCATGTTAATTCGTTCTACTAGTTTGTTAACGATTCTTTTTACGCTTGGTTTTGGTAGTAGTGTTACTCTAGCGAATCCTCTTGTTTCTTCATCTTTGTTAATTCAACCTGACTTAATTGCTCAGTCTCGTGGCTGGTCAAAGGAAAAAGGAGAAGGCCGCGAAGCATTAATGAAACAACTTAATCTGAGTAGCCAGCAACAGGAACAGTTAACCGCAATTCGTCAAAAAAATCAGGGAACTATGAAGCAAATGACTGAGCAATTGCGTAAAAATCAGGAAGAGTTAAAAGTGATGATGGATGGAAATGCTTCTGCTAGCACGCTTACAGCCAAACATGATCAAGTAATGAGTCTGCGGCAACAGTTGGAGAAACTCCGCTTCCAAAGTATGTTAGAAAGTCGTGAAGTACTTAACCCTGAACAACGTAAACAATTTGGGCAATTAATGAATCAACGTCGAGCGCAAATGCGAAATCAAAAGAGCGATCGCCTTCAAGAATGATTCTCAACCCGAATATAGGTGCGATCGCCTTAACGCTAAAAATCATTTTATCCAAACCAACAGGCTGGCATAATCTTGCAGAATTGGCGATCGCATTTTCAAAAACAACAAGACCGCGATCGCACTCAATCATAAATCACAGGAAAGCCATCGCATTTTCAAAAATAACAAAACTGCGATCGCACTGAGTTAGTTGTAAAATTTCAAATACAGTTTGCTAAAGCGTTATGAGGATTTATATCTGTGATCGTCAAAGAGTTAGAACAGCAACTTCTTGCCCTCAGAGCTAGCGAAAAGGTGCAGGTGATCCAGTTACTTGCTCAAAGTCTTGGTAGCAATTGGCAGGGAATTGAGAAAACGCCTAAAGTTTGTGGTGGTCAGGCTTGCATTGTAAATACAAGAATTCCTGTTTGGGTGCTGGTAGAAGCTCGCCGTCTTGGATATAGTGATGTTGATTTGTTGACGAGCTATCCGACGATTACGGCTACGGATTTAGCGAATGCTTGGGTATATGCGGCGGCTCATGCGGATGAGATTGATTTGGTGATCGAGCAGAATGAGGCGGCTTAGGGAATGGCACGTTTTTATGCGGATGAGCAGTTTCCTCTTCAGGTTGTGGAATTGTTGAGAAATTTGGGGCATGATGTTTTGACAGTGCAAGAAGCGAGAAATGCTAATCAACGGATACCTGATGATCAGGTGTTGGCGTTTGCTGTCAGTCAAGAGCGATCAATTTTGACTATCAATAGAACTGATTTTATCTGTTTGCATCGTCGTGATGATGAGCATTTCGGGATTGTGGTTTGTACGAATAATCGTAATTGGGAACAGTTTGCGGCACGGGTTGATGAGCATTGGTGTCAACTTAAGAAAAAAGACCTAATTTTCAAAAAAGAGGAAAGAAGGTTGCAGAGACGGAAAAAAGTTAAAATAAGACAAAGTAATAAAAAAGAGGATAGAGCAGTGTCAAAGCCAAGGCCAAGAAAAACAGGAAATCCAGA
>JANNLO010000034.1:0-7815 GCA_031396835.1 Snowella sp. SOY_38_metabat_116 | reverse complement strand
TTCAAATGTAACCATTGCCGAAATTGAACAAAAGCTTAAAGATGTTAAAATCTTGATGAGTTCAGAACAAATATCTAGAACTTTAGAACACATTTTTGCCTTAGTCTAAATGTATATTTCTTGAGTGGGAAGGGAGTATGATCTTAATTTTGAGAAGTTTTTCTGAATCTTATTTTCTGTTCCAAAAGGGTAAATATTTATTTTTTTGAATTGATAAATCTGAAAAAACTGTAACGGAACGGACAAGATGCTTCAAAATAGTAAAAAGAATCTCGACGGAGCAAACCTTCATGTTGGCATATATTTTAGCGATCGCTGTGACACTATCTAGTGTTATTCTCTTTTTTTCTGCGTTCTTTGCCCCAAAATTACACCGCAAAGATGATTTTCTTTGGAGCGGAGTCGGTTTATTTTATGGATTAGTTCTCTGGGTTTGTGCGGGAAGAATGATTGGAGGAGTTTTATTAGGGCAAATGGCGGCAGTTGTGCTGATTTTATCTTTTGGTTGGCAAACTATTTCTTTACGGTCTGCGATCGCGAACCCTGAAAAAATGTCGGGAATTAAAACTTTTTCTCTTCTCGACTGGATTGGTGGTGGATTAGGCAAGAAAAAAGCTAAAGTCCAACCTCAACCTCAAGTAAGTGTTGTCCCACAACCAGAAGCAATAGCTATCCCTGAACCCATTGAATCTTTAACGGAAACTATTCCTATTCCTGTTGAAAACAAAATTATAGACTCAGTACCATCAACTCCAACAGCCGATATTTCTATTACACCAAAAGCTAGTCAACCTGAAGAAGTTGAATTAATAGAAGAAATTGTCTTAGAAGAAGATTTAACAATTGATAATTTAGGTGAAGATAATCCCGTTGAATCTTTAGTAGAAGAAAAAGTTGAACCCAAAATTATACCTGCAAGACAACCTCTTCAAAAAGCTCCTAAACTTCAAAAACAAGGATTTTTTAGTAGATTTTTTAGTAAGAAACAAGCTCCTATTCAACCAGAAAGTATTGCAAAAGCTCTAAGTGAAGTTGATCAGAGCGATGAGATGAATAGTGATCAAAAAAATAGCGAAGAACCTAAAGAACTTTTACCTAATGTTGAATCTGTAGAAGTAGAGCAAGCAAAGGAAATTATTCAAGCAGCTCTTAATCTAGAAGAAGAAGTTGAATCTGACATAACTCAAACTAAGATAACAATTAAAACAACAGTAGTAGAACAGTCCGTAACTATTTCTTTATTACCAGAAGAATTAATTCAAAATGATCTTGAAGAAGATTGGGGAGATGAAGATGAATCAGAAGAAAATTTTGCAAGGACAACTGATGAATTTGAACCAACCATCCTTGAAGCGATCGCCATAACGGAAGAAATAAGCATCACCTCAATTCAAGAAACATCAAATGAAGAAAATGTAAACCCTGAAACTGAAGAAACTTCCTATAAATTTGCGAACTATATTGAAGAAGAGCAAATAGAAAATTCTTTATTTGAAGAAACACCAATAGGGATAGAAACTCCGAATCAGTCGCCCACAACAGAAGTATCTAATGAAACAATAAAGTCATCAGAAATATCCACTGATGAACTCAATTCAGACCAAGCAGAAAAGGAATAAATAAATAAAAAACCTACCGAGAAAAGAGATTAAACTTTTGACAAGGTAGGCTATATATTGATTCTTAAAGTGATGAATTACCACATCCCTCGTATTCGCACAGGTTTTGGAGGAGGATTGTAAGGAATAGGTGTCGGAATTACAGCAGGCGGCGGAATCACTGGATTAAATTGAGGAGGAGGTAATTGAGCAATACCTAAAGGTGGAACGCTAGTTGTTTCGATGGGACAATCAATAGATTGCTGAAATTCTACTGTTTTAACTAGATTGGATTGAATGGACTGAATTGTGTTCAGGGCTGTAGGAGGTTGAATCGATGCAGATTGAGATAGGGCAGTTGTTGTGCCTAATTCACTAAGAGAGGTATTTTCCCTTAAAGGTGCAAAAAATGAATCGGTAGCAACCCAAGCGGGTAAGTCAAAAGGTTTAGGAGCAGAAGTTCCTTGATTGGTTATTGCCATATATTCTCCTGCCATTAGCCGCGAACCGCAGGTTGATTGGGATGAAGTAGTTGCTCCCGTAATACTTGGATTGGAGTTAATTCCACAAACCGTTTTTTTATCTGTCGTGCTAAAAATCCGAGCCGTTTGATCTCCACTAAAGACATAGACTTCTGTGCGTTCTTGTTTTGGATGACGAGTCACTAAATAAACAGTAGCAGGTTTCCAAATTGTTGCTTCATCAGTAATAACGGATAGATTAGACTTGGCGTAACTATTCGTGCTAGGAGTAATAACCAGGATCGATCCAGACAAGAGACAGAGTTTTTGATTGATGTCTTGTGGCACAACACTTCTGTCCATTGAAGGCGCAAGATCACAAGTATCACTGGAACTCAAGGTCAATTTTGTATCTGGTTTAACCCAAACAAGACTGCCATCATTGAATTGAAGATCAGCTTTAGCATAGGTCGTAGTTTCCAAAACATTATTGGGATAAAGGCTATTGTTGGGAGATGGCGCAACAGTCGTAAATGGCCCAGTTCGGACTTCGGATTGAGTATTAGTCTCGATGGTCATTTCACCAACTGCTCCACTTAACTGAACTCGCTCTGGAGTTGCATTATAAATTTTGGCGCAGCTGATAGCACGAACCCCATCACTAGAAATGGGACACTCTTGGGCTTGAACGAGACTAATCGGAGCAGAGATAGACCCAATTATTCCCAGCAGACTAGTAAGAGTTAAAGTAGAAAGCTTCATGACAGACTTAATTTAAATTTAATTAATCAGGTTTTTTGCTATCATAGCGAAATTTGGAAAATAAAGAAAGACTGCATTGGTTCTGATTAGCCAAGGCTAGATTAAGATTGAGATTAACTGTTATTTTTCAATTTTTTATTCCTTGATATTTTAATAAAATGAGTTTTTTTGAGAAGCTAAACGATGCGATCGCTTTCAATCAGAGTTTGCTCATCGTTGCCCTAGATCCAAATCCAGAAATAATGGCAAATTGGGAACAAGATAATGCTAGTTATCCTCTTATTAAAAGACTAGAAAACTGGTTAAACTTTGTTATTATTGAAACCCAAAATCTGGTTTGTGCCTATAAGCCAACTCTTGGATTTTATGAAGCATTAGGTAGCCAAGGTTTAACCTTACTTACTAACATTATTCAGAAAATTCCTGTTCATATTCCTATTATTTTAGATGCTAAACATGGAGACTTAAATACTAGTACTATTTTTGCTAAAGCTATTTTTGAAGATTGGAAAGTTGATGCAGTAACGCTGAGTCCATTTGCAGGATTCGATCAAAGCGCACCATTTTTACTTTACCCAAATAAAGGCGTTTTTATACTTTGTCATACTTCCAATCCTGGCGCAGTGGCACTACAAAATTATCCGACACCTGATGCACCTTTTTATTTACAAGTTGTTAAAGAAGTACAAACCTGGGGAACACCAGAACAACTATTTTTAGAAGTTGGAACTAATGATATTGAAGTTATAAAAAAAATTCGTTTGGCCGCTCCTGAAAGAACGATTCTTTTGAGAAGTATTTGGTCAGAAAATAAAACTAATATTCAGGAAATTTTAAACGCGGGTTTGAACAAAACTGGTGTTGGTTTATTAATTCCCGTTCCCCAAGATTTATTGACAGAATCAGACTTGTTTGCAAAGATTAATACTCTTAAAAATGAGATTAATCAAGCTAAAAATCGAGTTATTGAAGGAATTAAAATTGATTCTAGTTGTGATTTATGGACAGCAGATGTTTGTTTTTTAGAAACCCATCCCCATCAATCATTAATTCTCCAGTTATATGATATTGGTTGTTTACTATTTGGTGAATATATTCAAGCGTCAGGGGCAACATTTTCCTATTATATTGATCTACGAAAAATCATTTCTAATCCCCAGATTTTTCATCAAGTTTTAAATGCTTACGCAGAAATTTTAAAGAAATTAACATTTAAAAGAATCGCTGGAATTCCTTATGGCTCCTTGCCCACAGCCACAGGACTATCACTTTTATTACAGTATCCGATGATTTATCCCCGTAAAGAAGTTAAAGCTCATGGCACTCGTCGTTTAATTGAAGGAAATTATGAACAAGGAGAAACTGTTGTCGTTGTTGATGATATTTTAATTACAGGAAAAAGTGTGATCGAAGGTGCAGAAAAGATAGAGTCATCTGGCTTAAAAGTTAAAGATATTGTAGTTTTAATTGATCACGAAGAAGGAGTCAAAGATAAATTAAAAGCAAAAGGTTATAATGCTTATTCCGTATTAACAATTTCTGAAATTACGGAAACTTTGTATAGTGCGGGAAGAATTAATCAGGAACAATATCATCATCTAATTAGAGCTTAAGTAAATTATAAGATTTTTAATATTTAATATTCTTAATTTGCAATAAAATACACAGGCATTCCGTTTGAAAAAGAGTTCAGAATAAGAAGCTAATTATGAGGCGTTGGCACCACTAAAACACAACAAGTTGCATGATGAAAAACGTAATTACTAACACTTCCCAAGAAAATTTCAGTAAGTCCCCAACGTCCTCGATGCCCAACAACAATAAGGTCGGCGGCTGACTCTTTCGCTACTGTGCAAATAGTTTTTCCTGGACTGCCCAAAACTTGTTGAAAATCTGCCTTAATTCCTAACGCGATCGCTTCTTGAAAACGAGATTGCAAAATATCTAATCCTCTTTTTTCAAAAACTTCCCATTGTTCGCGCCATAATTCTAAGGTAAATTCGTTCCCCGTCGCGGGATAAATTTCATCCAAATTCACTGGTACTGGCAAAGGGCTAGTTTCTTCTTCAGTTGAAAGGACGTGCAACAAAATCAAGTTTGCATCATATTTTTGGGCGAGAGATAAAGCCTTTGCAAAAACTTCTTTCGCCATTTCCGACATATCCATTGCAATAATAATTTTACTAAACATAATTACTTTTCCTCTATATTTTGTAATTTTTCTTATCTAAATTTTGCCACAATTTGGCGACTGAATCCGATAGGATAGATGAAAGAAATTTAATTTTAATAATTAGAAAAAAATGGGTGACGCAAAACGACGCAAAACAAGCTTGGGCGATCAATATGGTCAAGAAAAACGCATTGTTTCTTGGTTGCCTATTACGAAAACTCAAGCAGATGATTTTTATAAGTGGACAACAAAAGGTGCCTGGATTGGCATATCAGCAATGATTGGCATTTGGGTAACAGTTCGTTTTATCGGCCCCATATTTGGCTGGTGGGACGTTGAATAAATTTAATACAAAAGTAAAGACTTAAAATTCTGTTGCTTCTAACACTTAGTCCCTGATATAATAGTGGGCTGGACTTACACTGCTAAAAGGAGGGTTTTCATGTCCCGTAGATGTCAACTTACAGGGAAAAAAGCAAACAATGCCTATGCAGTTTCCCATTCTCACCGTCGTACCAAAAAATTACAGCAAGTAAATTTACAATGGAAGCGCGTTTGGTGGTCTGAAGGAAATCGTTGGGTAAGATTGCGACTTTCTACTAAAGCAATTAAAACTTTATCAACTAAAGGTTTGCAAGAAATGGCGAATGAAGCTGGTATCAATTTAAATAAGTTTTAAATAAATTGAGAATCTTCTTTTTTCTGGGGGTAAAATTTCTTATCATTTTGATTAGTAATGAATTTGCCCCTATCTTTAGTTAATATTATTTAGTTATTGTTAAGCGATCGCAACTTTGGAGTTAGGTAAAATTAACATTGCATCGCCAAAAGAATAGAAACGATAATTTTCTTGAATAGCTTCTTGATATAAATTTAATAATCTTTCACGTCCAATTAAAGCACTAACTAACATCAACAAACTAGATTTTGGTAAATGAAAATTGGTAATTAAACCATCAATAATTTGCCATTGATAACCTGGATAAATAAAAATATTAGTCTTGCCGCGATAAGCTGTTAATGACTGGAGCAAATTTTCTTTAATCGCCCCTTCTAAAGCTCGAACACTGGTTGTTCCGACAGCAATAATTCTGCCACCTTTTGTCTTAGTTTCTTGAATTTTTTCAACAGTAACTTGCGGAATTTCAATCCATTCCTGGTGCATTAAATGTTCCGTAATATTTTCCGTTTCTACAGGTCTAAAAGTGCCAACTCCAACGTGTAAAGTGATTTGGGCTGTTTTAATCCCTTTGACCGCTAATGTTTGCAAAAGTGTATCTGTAAAATGTAAACCTGCCGTGGGAGCCGCAACAGCCCCTGGTTCGTTGGCATAAATTGTTTGATATTGTTCAGGTTGTGCTTCGGACCTGGTTACATAGGGCGGAAAAGGAATTTGTCCAAATTGATCTAATACATTCCAAAAAGAAAGCCCAGACGGTGAAAAAAATTGTAGAATTCTTCCTCCTGTTTCAGCATCTCGTTCTAAAACTTTAGCGGTTAAAACTAAATTTAAATCATTTGTTTGTGAAGAATAAAATGTAATTTCTGAACCTACTTTTAAGCGTTTTCCAGGTTTAACTAAAGCTAACCAATAATCGGGAGACTTTTCTTCTAATAATAAGATTTCGACTGGTGTTCCTGTTGATTTATGGCCATGTAAACGAGCAGGAATAACTTTTGTATTATTTAAAATCAATAAATCATTTGGTTGCAAAAATTGAGGCAAATCAGAAAATTGCTGATGACTATGAAGTTTTGGGGTTTGAATTACTAATAAGCGAGAGTTATCTCTAGGAACACAAGGACTTTGAGCAATTAATTCGGGCGGGAGAATATAGTCATAGCTGGATAAGTATTGGTTGGGGTTCATTGCAACTTAATAAAAAATAATAAAAGATATACAAGGCAGTAGGAATAAAAATAATAACTCACTTTTAGCTTGTTTATTTTATTTCACTCGCTCTGTTAAGTGGCCAAAAAATTTTCGTTGCTTTTCCAATAATTTTATCTTTGGGAACGAAACCCCAGTAATGAGAATCATAGCTATTATTACGATTATCACCAAGGACTAGATAAGAATTTGGAGGAACTTTGACGGGGCCAAACTGATAGTCTGGAGGTTGGGCAATATAATTTTCCTCCAATACTTTTTCATTGACATAAACCTTGCCATCTTTAACTTCTACTGTGTCATCGGGAACACCAATAATTCTTTTGATAAAAGCATCTTTAAAATTTCGTTCTTTTAAAGCTTCTGTTGGATTGAATACAATAATATCTCCTCGTTTTGGAGCTTCAAAATTATAATCTAATTTATTGATAATGACTCGATCACTAATCTTCAAAGTTGGTTCCATGCTACTAGCAGGAATATATCGAGCCTCCGCAATAAAAGTACGAATTGAAAAAGCACTGATAGCAGAAATAATAATAATGGCGAAGAAAGATAGAAATAATGTGATAGAAAATTTGACAATCGCACTGCGATCCTTTTCTCGACTAACGGGTGCATTCATATAAACATGATAAGTGATGAATGGTAAAGTAATAATCTGAGAAATAGGCAACATTATGGACAAAGCAATTAACACAATTCCCCAAAGATACTTGCCAATATAAATATGTCCCATCCCTGGAATAAGGCGAGATAGAAACACTGCCAGCCAAGGATCTTTATATTTTTTTCTTTCTTGATTAAATTTATGGCTCAATAGGTGTTTCGGGGAGGTATAAAAGACTGGTAGGATAAATACTCATAAATTCTTCTCTCTCACGCTGAATGCTGGAAATAAACCTGATTAATCTTCTCGATGATGCCAAG
>JANNLO010000247.1:0-17052 GCA_031396835.1 Snowella sp. SOY_38_metabat_116 | reverse complement strand
TGGGGGACTATCTATGATGAGAATTGAGGCTCTCCAAGAAGTTAGTGGATTTCATCAGACCCTAATTGCAGGAGAAGAACCTGAATTGTGTATCCGTCTTCGTCAAAAACAATGGAAAATCTTGCGAATTGATGCAGAAATGGCCCTACATGATGCAGATATGACACGCTTTAGTCAATGGTGGAAACGTTCTGTTCGAGGGGGTTATGCCTTTGCTTCGATCGCGGCTTTACACAAAAACATTCCCAAACTCTATGAAAAAAAACAAGGCTTAAATATTTGGCTCTGGGCATTTATTATTCCCTTATTAGCCATTGGCGGTAGTTGGTTAACTCATGGTTGGAGCTTGTTGTTGTTATTTGGATATGGCGTAATGACAATCAAAATATATCAAAATCAGCGTCGGCAATTTTTCACCCCTTCTCACGCATTCATTTACGCTTTTTTTTGTATGTTAGGACGTTTTCCTCAACTACAAGGCCAGCTTGCTTATTACTGGAATACTTGGCAAGGTAAAACAAGCCCATTGATTGAATATAAATTGAGTCCAAAATCCTAAAAAAATTAACCGCGCGCGCTATCCTCCATTTTGTCTAACTTCTTCTACCGTTTTTCTAAGTATATTCACTGAATACAAAAGTGGTGTGCTTCCTTTTTCCATGTATTTTTACTAATTGCAAAAGATGGGATTCTCCCTATATAATTGTTTAAGTATTTTTTAAATTTCATATAACTTTAAATATTCATTTAAATTTCTTACCTTTTACTCCTAGTTTTTTAATTTATTTATTCATACTTTTATTCCTTACTTTTCTTCACTATGGAAAAAATAATCTGAATGAATAAAGATACTGTGACGATTCTGGGTGTTAAGGTTCGTAATTTATCCATGACTGAATTGCTGAAAAAGCTTAATCAATCTGGTGGAGTTGTTGTTACACCTAATGTTGATCACCTTATTAAGATCCAAAAGGATTTTGAGCTACGAGAAATTTATAAATCTGCCGATTATTGTGTTTGTGATAGTAAAATTATTCAATACGCATCCTATTTTTTAGGGCAACCGATTCAAGAGAAAATTTCAGGCTCTGATTTGTTTCCCGCTTTTTATGAATACAATAAAAACAATCCAAAGATTAAGATTTTTCTTCTCGGCGGCGCAGCAGAAGGTATTGCACGTCAAGCTCAAATAAATATTAATAATAAAGTAGGTTGGCAAATGGTCGTTGATGTTTATTCTCCACCTTTTGGATTTGAAAAAGATGGACTAGAATGTCAAAAAATTATCGGTAAAATTCAGGATTCTGGCGCAACAGTTTTGGCCGTTGGGCTGGGCGCACCAAAACAAGAAAAATGGATCACAAACCATAAATCTTTTTTATCTAATATCGAGATTTTCTTTGCTATTGGAGCTACCATTGATTTTGAAGCAGGTCATAAAATGCGATCGCCAAAATGGATCAGTGAAATGGGAATGGAGTGGTTATACAGACTTTTATTAGAACCAAAAAGACTAGCAAAACGTTATTTAATTGATGATTTACCGTTTTTTATTTTAGTCTTAAAACAGAAATTTTTTTCGCCTTCTTTTAATAATTCTCAGACAGTCTTTCCCGATAATAATACACGTGAAACCACAAAATAGTAATCAATTTTAGAACGGCTATATTAATAGAAAATAGTAAATTCTTGCGATTTATTCTTTGGCTTCTGTTTTAGATTTGGAAAACTCGATCCAAACTAAAGCTACGATCGAAATGAGCACGACCATCAAAGCAATTAGTCCAAATTTTGCCGTTAAAGAAACCAGTTGTTCAAGCGGCATTAAACGTCCGAGAAAAAAAGATAGTGTTACCGTGATAGTTGCCCAGAGGGTCGCTCCGCCAAAGTTGCACAACAAAAATTCAGGATAGGGCATATTCACAATTCCCGCCATTGGCCCAGCAAAAACCCGTAGTAAGGCGACAAAACGACCAAAAAAAACGGCTCTAGCGGCATTTTTACTAAATTGACCTCTGGCTTCTTCAAGTCGGTGTTCAGAGATTCTAAAAAAACTTCCTGCTTTTAATAAAAACGCCCATCCGCCCCATCTTCCAATCCAGTAACCGCAATTATCTCCCAAGGCAGCCCCTGCTATCACTGTTAAAAGGACGAGCCAATAGTTTAATTCTCCACTCCCTGCTAGAAATCCACCCACAATGGTAATAGTTTCTCCTGGTATGGGGATTCCCGTATTTTCTAGAGCAATACCAATAAAAACAGCCCAATAACCGTATTGAAGTGCAATTTCTTGGATGTAATCTACCGATAAAAACTCTATAGACATTTAATGACCAACTTTACAAAAATTTATAGAACTATTTCTATCTTTACTTGATCTTTCCCAACTGTCAATTGAAAAAGGCTTTATTTTTACGCCTAGTTTCTAAGCTAAACGAATGGGCGACTGTTTTGTGTCTATTAAATTTTTTAGTTTTTCAATTTTCTCGAATAAAACTTGTTGAATTGTTTGAGATTTAAGTTCTTGAAACTGATAATTATTTCCCTGTTCGTGAACAAAAATAATGCTATCTAAGACATCAGATGTTAATCCAAAAACTTCAAAGATTAAATGGGTAACGGCAACTTCTGTGATCACATTTGTCTCAGGCTCAACTGCGGCTAGTCTTTCTATAATTACAGCATGATTCTGGGCGATCGCAATACTCGGAAAAGCATAAATAACTTTTTTTTCAAGATTAGAATTGGTTCGATTCTTTAAAATAGTTGAAATTAGTTGGTTATCATGGTTTTGCCAGACATAATAAGAAGAATGTTTTAAGGGTTTAGCTAGTTTTACTAAGCCTGGAATAATTGCTTTTTCTATCACTAAAGGAGAGATCTCGAATTTTAAGGCATCATCTAAAAGTTCTTGGAGTTGTTTTTTTAAATTCATGATTTTTTTAAAGGCATTTAAGTTTGGCGGCGATCGCAGTTAAAACCTTATTTGTTAACTCAGGAAGTTGAACCAGTTCATACATAAAAGCAGATTGTTCTTGTTCCGAAAAGTGCATAATTATTGAGATTACTTGTTGCACGCGATCGCCCGAAGGTAGGGTCTCCCGATAATCATCTTTTGTTGAAATAGGTTCAATCAAACTTTTTTGATCTTCGGCAAAGGGATCTTCGATGGGAGTCAAAGGCGAAAATAAAGACATGGACGAGATATTGTCTTCCGAAACAGGAAAGATAAACATCGATTCTAAAGTGTCTAAGGGCGACACAATCGCTGAATGTGCATCCACATTTTCGGCATTAAAATCCCGCAACTCTACTGTTTCCCTTTCAAAGCTTTCGATATCAACATTTTCTCCGAGAGAAAGAAAGGAAAGTTGAGAATTTTGTAAATTAGAAGCGTCATAGCCTAGGGTTTCGCGAGAACCGATCAACTGACCTTCCCAAGGAAGTTTTTCGGAAACGGGGATAGCATAAGATTGCCGTTCTAATTCTACGCGACGGACGGACATTTCTGGAGGCAAACCCCGTAAATACCAACGATACATCTGGGCTAGTTCTTCTTCATCCCCAGTCCATTGAAGAGCAACCATATCTTGGATGGCGATCGGCACCAAAGAACGCAATTCAACCAGAGATTTTAAGGAAAAATGATCGAGTTCCTTGCCAATTTGTAGATAATCTTGATCCGTTGCCTGGGAACCTAGGTTAATAAGACGAATAATTTCTTCAGAAACAGAGGTCAGACTGCGAGTCCCGCCAATAGCAGGATTTTCTCGTCCGAGTGATTCTTCAATACACCGACGAACCGCTTTAAGAGCAGAACGATTTTGTTCGACTGAAATCCATTCCACGCTTGCTCGATCAAACTGGCGCATTAATCTTAAAGTTTCTCGAAGCAGAGTACGGGATTTGTCACTTTTAACTTCAGTCAGTCCATTAACCTGATTAAAAATTGTTTCACTGTTGCCCTTAATTTCAAGGGATTGAACTCCTAGTTGGAAAGATTTGCGCAATCCAAGGATTAGTCCATGATATTCGGCTTCTTCGGTGGTATTAAAAGAAAGTAATTGACTCACTGTAAAACGTTTACCATTGGGCAGAAGAAGAATGGCGGCAGCAGCTCCTTGTCCTTGTTCACCGCGAGATTCTCCTGCAAATAGCATAATGGGCAGAACGTTACCCCTGATAGTTTGGCTAGTAGGATTAGACATCGTAGATTAATGTATTGACAAGCCTTACCGACAAATCAAAGATTCTATTGAGAGATTTTTATTTTGCTGGGTTTGTCTAATTCTAAGTTATCTGCTACATAAAACGCTGTCCAAATTCCCCTTTCGGTCAGTCTTTTACTATGCAAAATTTATCTCGCTGTTAAACTTATCGGCTCTAATGGGAATATTCTTTTTGTACTTTTAAAATGTCTCAGGCGTGTCATGGTTAGCAAATTGATTAACACGGAACCGTCCACCAGCGATCGTCTTGAATAATAGTATGCGCTTTCCAGTCTGTCGATGGCGTGGGATAGTCTAGGCGATAATGCCCTCCTCGGCTTTCTTGACGGAAAAGCGCACTTTTTAAGATTAAGTCTGCAATATCAATTAAACTGCGGGTTTCTGCCCAAAATCTTAATTGTTGTTCCGATAAATCATTGGTAAAACTAATATTCTGATGGGGAATTAAATTGGCGACAAATTGACTAATAGAAAGTTGGGAAAAAGTTTCTTGCCATTTTTTTACTTGAGCGATCGCATTTTTTAAGCCTGATTCCGTTCGACAAATTCCTGCACCACGCCACATGGCTATCGGTAGTTCTTGACGAATATTTTGTAAAATTTCCCAATCTGCTGACCAATCATTCTCTATTTCTAAACTGGGTTGGTGATTTTTCAGAGATGCGATCGCCAATAACTCAATCTGATTTAATTGACCTGCATAGACAATACATTCCAAGAGAGAATTACTAGCTAAGCGATTGGCTCCATGAACACCTGTACTGGTGGTTTCTCCGATCGCATAAAGCCCAGGAATAGAAGTCCGACATTGTAAATCCGTCAAAATTCCGCCCATCCAATAGTGAGCAGCAGGAGAAACAGGGATTTGTTCCTGAAAAACATCAATACCATAGGACAAACAGCGTTTAATGATATTGGGAAAGCGTCGCTGGATACGTTCAGGTTCAATGGGACTTAAATCTAAATAAACTTTAGCTTGGGCAGGATCGGATTCGGTTTTCTCTAAATGTTGAAAAATAGCTCGACTGACCACATCTCTGGGAGCTAATTCTCCATTGGAATGATAATTAAAGACAAAACGTTCCCCCAAGCGATCCCGTAAAAAAGCACCTTCACCTCGCACCGCTTCACTAATTAAAAAATGGGGCGCACCTATTTTAGTTAACGCAGTTGGATGAAACTGAAAAAACTCTAAATCTCGTAACTTAGCACCCGCACGCCAGGCAAGAGAAACACCATCTCCCGTACTAACTGCTGGATTAGTTGTTTGCGCAAAAACCTGACCTCCTCCTCCTGTTGCTAGTAAAACGGCTTTGGTTGAAAACCATTCAATCCGATTTTGATAAAGTAAGCTTAAGCCTTGACAATGGCCCGTTTCAGGATCACAATCCAGGCTCAGGGCAACGGCTTGGGAAAAAAATTCAATATTCGGACGCGCTAAAACTTCTTCGGTGAGCGTACTAACAATCGCCCTTCCTGTTGTATCCGCCGCATGGAGAACCCTGGGTTGAGAATGGGCTGCTTCTAAGGTGAGAGCTAAATCTTGACCGTGATGATCGAAACTCACTCCCAAGGAAACAAGAGCTTGAATAGCTTCTGGAGCTTTTTCGACCAAAAATCTAACAGCCTCTGGATCACAAAGTCCTGCTCCTGCGTCGAGAGTATCCCGCCAATGATATTCAGGAGAATCTGTCGGGGCGATCGCGGCTGCAATGCCTCCCTGAGCCCAATCACTCGCGCCCGTTTTCAATTTATCTTTAGTCACCAAGGCAACTCGCAAACAAGCAGGAAGACACAAGGTTGCATATAGACCTGCGGCTCCCGAACCCACTACTATCACATCAAACCGTTGTTCAGTCATTCATACGCCCTAACCTGAAAAAGTATTTTTCTAGCCTACTTTATGATTGTGCCTGATCGGTATGAACGACTAAAACAGAACAAGATGCCTCTGCCACAACTTGACTACTTACCGAATCATTGAGAATGCGTGCAACTCCTTTTAAGCCCCGCGTTCCCAGGATCACTAAATCCACCTGATGAATATTGGCCAACCGCAAAATTTCTTCTACTGCTTCCCCACTGATGATTTCAATTTCACTGTTGGGTATCTTTTGTTGATAGGTTTCTAATTGTTTTTTTGCCTGTTTATACCGTTCTGAGGAAAATTGATGGGGGCGATCAGGGTCGGGAAGATCTTCATTATCTGGCGGAAAAACATGACACAGCACTAACTTGGTTGTAGCAGATCTACGCAAATAATCTAACGTTTTTAACACTTTTTCTGAATCGGGAGAACAGTCCAATGCGATCAAAATGGAATTTAACACGGCGGATCTTATCTATGTCAAGTCTTGAATCTCCTAATTTTATCAATATTTTTAACCTTTTCTTAATTTTCTCTTGAAATTAATCAGGATTAACTTCTGGTATTTGGTCGGGTGGCGGATAAGGAAGTGGTAATGGATCTGGCAGAGGATTAGGTTCAGGAAGTGGAGGTTCAGGCAAGTCGGGAGGAGCCACAATGTCAAAAGAAATCATAACTTTAAAAGTCGATTATGACTTGAAATAATGTGTATTTATTCACTCAATTTAACCAGTATCTTTCCTCTTTCAAAAGGCTTTTTTTTAGTCGCCAGACAAAGCTATAAAATCTTACTAAAGAGATAATTTATATTGTTTTAGGGCGATCACCAAAAACTTTGCTTTCCCAATTTAGCGAAAGAATTATCATTAATTTAGTCAACTCAGCCGATAAAACAGAGTTTATCTGATTCCGTTCCAAGAACAAGACTTGTGCCAGAGTAGTTGCATCTTGTTTGTTATAAATTATAAATAAACTGCAAAAAAATCTACAATTTATAGAATAAAAGCTAATCGCGATCGCCTTTACCTGTTAAGAGAAAAGTAATCGCTTTTTACTCAGACTATTGATTCGAGCAATTCCCAATCCCTAAACCCGTTCACAAGCTATAAATAATTTGCTAATGTCAACCGATCAAAAATTATCTCTTCCCATAATGGGCTGTGGAACCTGGGCCTGGGGAAACCGATTTGTCTGGGATTACAACGAGAGCATGGATACAGAATTACAAGCGGTCTTTAATCTATGCGTAGAAAATGGCGTAACTTTGTTTGATACGGGAGATTCCTACGGCACAGGTAAATTAAATGGACGCAGTGAAAGTTTGTTAGGAAAATTTGCTCAAGAATGTCAGGTTCCTAACAATGGAAAAATCTGTATTGCCACAAAATTAGCTCCCTATCCCTGGCGACTAACCCGAAAATCTTTTATTAATGCGGCTCAAGCTTCAGCTCAACGTTTAAATAGAAATATTGACTTGGTACAAATGCACTGGTCAACAGCAAATTACGCACCTTGGCAAGAATGATGGACTTTGAGTGAACAACACACTGAAAGCACTTAGAGCTGCATCTTCCATACCATAGCGGCTATTCTTTCCTGTACGCTTGTCTGGCAATGATTTCAGTGCTTGACGAAAAAATTCTACAATTGTGTCGAACGAGCCTAGTTTTTTCAAATCTACTGCCCTGAGTAAATTATAATCATCCTGATTTCATTAACAATATCCCTCTATCAACGATTTGACCAGCTTGTTTTCATAATGAGAATTGCTGCAGATATTCAGAGATCCTATCTGGCGATCGCGTGATGAGAGACAATAGAAATAAGAGCTTCAAGGCCTCTGAACATCCTTTTTTTGATTCTTAATTCTAGTGGGCAAAATTCATGACTAAGCCAATGCAGTGGGCCAATGCGCTATCAACTCGTCCTTCATTAGAAGCGGCAGTGGCTGAAGTTGTGGCTGGAGTCAAGCAATCTTTTACGGATGAACCCGATTTGGGCATTGTCTTTCTCTCGGCGGCTTTTGCCAGTGACTATTCTCGATTGGTTCCCTTATTACTAGAAAAAATTTCTCTGCCCATACTCATTGGTTGTGGCGGCGGTGGCATTATTGGGATGAAAGAACCAAACCAGGTACTAGAAATTGAAGGAAGTCCTGCTCTGAGTCTGACAATCGCTTGTTTACCCGATGTAGAAATTAATGCCTTTCGGATTGATAGCGATCGCTTGCCTGATTCTGATAGTCCGCCCCAAAAATGGACAGAATTGTTGGGAGTTGCCCCAGAAAAAAATCCAAACTTCATTCTGTTGTCCGATCCGATGGCGACGGGAATTAACGATTTGCTGGAAGGGTTGGATTTTGCCTATCCTCAATCTATTAAAGTTGGCGGTTTGGCAAGTGGTGGAGGAATGACAAATCAGGGCAACTTATTCTTTTATGATAAAAATAAACCTAGTTCCTCTTTATACGGACAAGGAACCATTGGAGTTGCTCTGAGCGGTAATATTCGTGTGGATACTATCGTTGCTCAAGGCTGTCGTCCGATTGGTCAACCCTATCAAGTTAGTCAAGGGGAACGAAATATTATTACAGAAATTTTAGTCCCAGATGATCAAAGTGGAGATTTGCGGCCTCGTCCACCGCTTGATGTTTTAAGGGACTTGGTGCAAACTTTAGAAGAAAAAGATAAGGAATTAGCCCAACATTCGCTCTTTGTGGGACTTGTTGGCGATGAATTCAAATTGGCTTTGCAATCGGGTGATTTTTTGATCCGCAATTTGTTGGGAGTCGATCCTCGTCATGGGGCTATTGCTATTGGCGATCGCGTTCGGGCAGGGCAAAGAATCCAATTTCATCTGCGTGATGCTCAAACTTCAGCCGAAGATTTAGATATTCTCCTTAAAAATTATCAAGCCAATTCAGAAACAAATTTAGCCCAAGCCGCACTTTTGTTTTCCTGTTTAGGAAGGGGACAATCTCTCTATGAAGTTCCTAATTTTGATTCCGAATTATTTCAGCGTTATTTCAAAGATATTCCTTTAGCTGGATTTTTTTGCAGTGGGGAAATTGGCCCTATCAACAAAAGAACTTTTTTACATGGATATACATCAGCTTTTGCTATTTTCCATTAACCATGATTTTAATCAATTCATGAATCCAGTAAAAATTAAACTTATTAAAGAATCTTTTTGTTTTCTAGGCTCTTAGCTTTGTTGTAATAATTGTAATAATAGTAATCCTTACGAGTAGAGTGTTTTACTCCATTTGCGACTATGCCTAATACGGGAATATTAGAGATTTTTAGTTCTAATAAAACTTCTTTAACTAAATCACGATTGGTTTTATCTAACCTCACAACAAGCAACAAACCATCGGTCTGACTAGCCAATAATTTAGAGTCGGATAATCCGAGCAAAGGAGGTGCATCAACGATAATTAGATCAAATTCTTTTTCAAATTCTTTAATCGATTTAGCTAAACTTCTTGAACGAACTAACTCAGCGGGATTAAAAGATTTTCCGTCGGCTTTAAGCACATAAAGATTATTCGTCATTCTGGATACTTTCATTTTATTATCTAACTCCTTAATAGTTTCTTGTGATTCATCGAGCGATTGATTGTTAGACATTTTTGCTAATAATGACCAACGTTGTTCTTGAGGAAAATAGCGATCGCCATCTATTAATAAAATCTTTTGTCCCATATTTGCAGCAGATTGAGCTAGATAAAAGGCGTTAGTGGATTTTCCTTCTCCTGGAATAGCAGAACTAATCACAAAAGAGCGGCAAGATTTTTGTTCTCGCAGAAAGAAAATATTAGTATAGAGAAAAGAAAATGCTTCCAAGAAAGCTGTTAATTCTGCAGGCTTGTTTTCAAAAATTTTAAATCCTTCTTTTTCAAAGAGAGGCATTTTAGGTTGAAAAGGAATGGTTCCTAACACAGTGACACGAGTTTCTTCTGTCAGTTCTTCGGGAGTATGAAAACTTCGGTCTAAACTTTCGGCTAATAATCCTGTCGCCGCACCAGCAACCAGACCAGCCAGAAGGGCAAGCAATAAGTTTCTTAATAGTTGACTTTCGGGTTTTTCAGGAGTGAGAATTTCTGAAACCAATTTCCAAGGAATAAATTTTTTGGCAGATTCTACTTCTAATAATTGTTTCGCGGTTAATAAGGAAGTTAAACTGCGGGTCGCTATTTCAATTTCTCCTACAAGTTCAGCATATCTACCAGCACCGTTGGCAAAATCTCGTATGTATTGACGCATTTGTTGGTCAGTAACGGCCAAGGATTGCTGACGGGCTTGAGACTGTTTTAATTGGTTGGTTGCGGCTAGAAGTTGTTGCGTTAGGTTTAAACGAATGCTATTGGGAGAGACAAAATCCTTCGTCAACTGGTCTGAATTAGGGGGAAAACCTTTTAAAGAAATTTTTGCTTCTTGAGCGATCAGTGGCAATAAATTGACTCGCTCTGTTTTGAGTTGTTGAATAATAATATTGTCGTCCGTATAACGCGCAGTTGCGGCCGCTAATTTGCTATCTATTTCTCGTAATTGATTTAACAATCCCATATAGCGAGGAGATTCGGTCAAAGCATTTAAGACAATCGCTTGTTGCTGACTAATTCCTAACTGTTGACGCAAGTTATTATAGAGAGCAATCGACTGTTTTAAAGCAGCATCGTTTTCTTGTTTTCCCTTATTTAACTCAATCAAACTTTCAGAAATGATTCTGCCTTGAGCTTGGGGATCAATAAAATTAGTTTTAAGGCGAAAATTCTGTAAATCTTTTTGTAAAATCATCAATCTTTGTTTAATAGCTGGAATTTGTTTATCTACAAAAGATAATTGCTGAGCAGACTTAAGACTTTGATCTTCTAAGGTATAAGCCAGATAAGCTTTAGCTAACTTATTTAAAACAAATTCAACAAGCTTGGGATCTTTATCTTGAAAGCTTACTTCTAAGATTTGAGTTTTTTTAGATTGGGTAACTCTTAGATATTTGAGTAAATATTCAAGATCAAATTCTTTTTCTAGATCACCATTTTGGAAATAATCTTTATTGCTTTTATTTTTAAAATATTCTTGATTAACTTGATTAACAATTGGTAATAAAAGTTTGTTACTTAAAAGAATCTCTATTTGAGTGTCGTAATAAGAGATATCAGTCCCCATATTAAGGCCTGTAAAAAGTTTCTGCGCTCCTTCCAAAGGATTCGTCAAATCTGCTGCTGGGGGTTGAACCAATAATTGAAATTGTTCTTTATAAATCGGTGGTCTTTTCATGAGTTTGAAACCCACAAATAAACCGACAGCCAATCCAACACCGAGCATCAACCAGCCTCGACGACGAATGATCTTAGATATCTGCCGCAAATCAAGTTCTTCTTCTTCTTCTTCCTCAAAAGCTTCTGGTTGTTGAATGAAAGGAGTCCTAGTGGCAGAATTTTGAATCAAGGGATGTTGACTAAGATTGATACCGTTGGGTTGAAGATCTGGCATATTAATATGTGTATAAATTGAGAGCTAATAAACAATGTAAACGTAACATTATAGATGGTAATGTATTTGTCAGAGAATTTTAGCTGTAATATTTTCTGTTGTGTAAGTGGGCAAGTATGAATCATGTAAAGATTCTCTTTGCTCAGTTTAGTTAGTTGGTAAAAATTTATTTCGCCGCTAAATCTATGGGTTCTAACGGGATTCCTCTTTTTGCATTTAAGATAAAACTTTTTAACGTGGTTCCGCGATCGCCCAAAGTCACTCTACAATGGCAACCTGACTAGCCGCCTGAGTCGCTTTTTTTCGGGCCAAATTGGTGTTTTCAGCCTTAGCTAGCGCAACTCCCATCCGACGATAGGGACGAGAATCGGGTTTCCCAAAAAGACGAATATCCACATCGGGAATGCTCAACGCTTCAGCAACGCCCGTAAAACTAATGGAATCAGAATTTTGACTCGCTAAAATGACTGCACTGGCCGCAGGAGCAAATTGGTTTATTTCAGGAATCGGTAAACCTAAAACGGCCCGTAAATGCAATTCAAATTCATTCAAATTTTGTGAAATTAAGGTAACCATGCCCGTGTCGTGGGGACGGGGTGACAGCTCGGAAAAAATGACTTCATCAGCAGTGATAAAAAATTCGACTCCAAAAATACCCGCACCACCCAAAGCATCGGTAACAGTTTTAGCAATTTCTTGAGCGGCTAAAATTTGCTCTGGTTTAATCTGAGCGGGTTGCCAGGATTCTTGGTAATCTCCTCTTTCTTGACGATGACCGATGGGAGGACAAAAAATCGTGGGGGCATTCCACTGTTTGACGGTTAGAAGAGTAATTTCAATTTCAAAGTTGATAAATTCTTCGATAATGACTTTTTGGCTGTCTCCCCTTGATCCTGCGATCGCGTAATTCCAAGCGGTTTCTACTTCCGAGGCATTATTTACCACCGATTGACCTTTGCCTGAAGACGACATAACGGGTTTAACCACATTAGGAAAACCAATTTTTTCAGATACAGCTTGCATTTCCGCCAAGGTGGTTGCATATTCATATTTAGCGGTTCGTACTCCCAATTCCTGATGGGCCAATTCCCGAATGCGATCGCGATTCATGGTGTAGTGAGTGGCTTTGGCGGTCGGGATCACGGTAATGCCACGTTGTTCAAATTCTGCCAATTTTTCGGTTCTAATGGCTTCAATTTCGGGAATAATCAAATCAGGTTGATGTTTGCTGACGACTCGTTCCAAATCTTCGGCACTGAGCATGGAAATCACTTCCCTCGCATCGGCAACTTGCATGGCGGGTGCATCATCGTAGCGATCGACCGCAATAACGTAATTTCCTAACCGTTGGGCTGCGATCGCAAATTCTTTTCCTAATTCACCTGATCCGAGAAGCATCAATTTTTTTGGCAGCTTAATCATTGTATTTGTGCAAAAATAATCATTTTTAAGTTAAGTTGTATCGCATTCCAGCATGATCGCGATCGCTAAAACGCATATCAAAGAACAGGTTACAATAAGAATGCACACTACAGCAAAAATGGTCAGATCAATGCAAATTCGTGGGACAGATCACTCAGCGTTAATTTGGTTAGGCGACGCAATCGCGTTGGGTTTCTTTGAAAATGCAGTAGAAATTACGGGAGATTTAGCCCAACTGGATGAAAAACTCGGCGGAACTCTCCAGGAATTAATCACTGAAACCGAATTCACAGGAAAAACAGGGCAAAAATCCGTAACGCGCGTGGGTTCTAATACTCCTATTCGCAAGGTGATTTTAATTGGTTTAGGCAAAATTGAAGAGTTTAAACGGGGAAATTTAGGAATAGCTGCCGCCGCGATCGCCAGACTTGCTAAACGAGAAAAAGTCAAAACTTTGGCAATTAATTTACCTTTGGTTGAACAAAATGCGAGCAAAACAGCAGAAGCGATCGCCGAAGGAATTTTACTGGCTCTTCATCAAGACAATCGTTTTAAATCTGATCCTGAAGATAAAGTTTTAATATTAGAAACCGTTGAATTACTAACTTTAGGTGAACAGAAAGAAGCGATCGCGCAAGCTGAAAAAGTGGTTTCAGGAGTTATTTTAGCGAGGGAATTAGTCACGGCTCCCGCCAATGAAGTCACGGCGATTACTATGGCTGAAACGGCTCAAAAACTTGCTGATGATTATGGTTTGAGTATTGAAATCTTAGAACAAGAAGATTGCGAAAAACTAGGAATGGGTTCTTTTTTAGGAGTCGCTAGAGCGTCCGAATTACCGCCCAAATTTATTCATCTCACCTATTATCCCGACGGTACACCCAGCCGCAAATTAGCGATTGTCGGAAAAAGTGTCACCTTTGATTCGGGCGGTTTAAATATTAAAGGAGTTGGTAGTGGCATTGAAACCATGAAAATGGATATGGGAGGAGGAGCCGCAACTTTGGGAGCCGCAAAAGCGATCGCACAATTGAAACCCTCTGCCGAAGTGCATTTTATTTGTGCCGCCACAGAAAATATGATTAGTGGTCGGGCCATGCGTCCTGGCGATATTCTCAAAGCTTCAAACGGGAAAACCATTGAAGTCAATAATACTGATGCTGAAGGTCGTCTGACTCTTGCTGATGCTTTGGTTTTTGCAGAAAAATTGGGCGTTGATGCGATCGTGGATCTGGCAACCCTAACAGGAGCTTGTATTGTTGCTCTCGGTGATGACATTGCAGGACTCTGGGGAACGGATGAAACCCTGATTGCTCAAATTAAAACTGCGGCGGAAAACGCGGGGGAAAAATTCTGGGAAATGCCGATGGAAGAAAAATACTTTGAAGGCTTAAAGTCTCCCATCGCCGATATGAAAAATACAGGGCCGCGAGCAGGGGGTTCAATTACCGCCGCCTTATTCCTCAAACAGTTTATCGAAAAAACACCCTGGGTACACTTAGACGTAGCAGGGCCAGTCTGGGCAGATAAAGAATCTGGTGTAAATAATTCAGGCGCAACGGGTTTTCCTGTCCGTACCCTTGTCAATTGGGTATTAGGCTAGACAATGAAAATTCTCGTAGGGACATAATATGTTATGTCCTTGCGCTTTATCAGGGATCAGCACGAATTGCTATAAGTTTATCCTGCAATACCAAAAGATATACTCACAATACTAAAAAATATTCTTGCAATACTAAAAGGTATACTTGCAATACTAAAAGATGTATTTGCAATACTAAAGATTGACCTGATAGTAAAATAATTTCCCTTTCATACCAAATCCGTTCCTGAAATATCATTAATATTTTGTAGGGTTTTGATTCCCAAATCCATAGTGTGTAAGACTTGGAGACCAAGCCCCTACCTTAAATTAAAAGGGATATGAGAACGGGATTTAGTATCAGATCATGTTTAACGATGTTCCCTATGGTTAATGTGCGATCATAAAGGCAAATATCACACTCTTTTTAGGAGTAACTATGACAAAAGTTATTATTGTTGGTGCGGGTGGTGTGGGCAGTGTGGTGGCCCATAAATGTGCGGCCCAATCAGAATTTTCTGAGATTCTTTTAGCCAGTCGTACCGTTGCTAAATGTGATGCGATCGCGGCCCATATTGGTTCAACTAAAGTTAAAACTGCCGCTCTGGATGCAGATATTGCCAGTAATACCGTCAAATTACTCAAGGATTTTCAGCCCGATATTTTGATCAATGTGGCCCTGCCCTACCAGGATCTCGCCCTCATGGATGCTTGTTTAGAAGCAGGTGTAGATTACCTAGATACCGCCAATTATGAACCGCCCGATCTAGCTAAATTTGAATATAGTTGGCAATGGGCCTATCAGGATCGTTTTAAAGCAGCGGGTTTAACTGCGATTCTTGGGTGTGGTTTTGACCCAGGAGTAACAGGGGTTTTTACTGCCTATGCCCTCAAACATTACTTTGATGAAATTCATACCTTAGATATTATTGATTGCAATGCGGGCAGTCACGGGAAAGCATTTGCGACCAATTTTAATCCCGAAATTAATATTCGAGAAATCACCCAACGAGGCCGCTATTACGAAAATGGCGAATGGAAAGAAATTGATCCGCTCTCTGTTCATTACCCCATTCCCTATCCTGAAATTGGTGAAAAAGAATCCTATTTGCTCTATCACGAAGAGTTAGAATCTTTGGTAAAAAATATTCCTGGTTTGAAGCGAGCGCGATTCTGGATGACTTTTTCTGAGGCTTATATTAATCATTTACGGGTGCTGGAATCGGTGGGCATGACTCGTATTGATGAAGTGGAATATCAAGGGCAAAAAATTGTCCCTCTACAATTCTTAAAAGCGGTTTTACCCGAACCGTCTTCCCTGGCAGAAGATTATACAGGACAAACTTCAATTGGTTGTTGGATTGAAGGGATTAAAGATGGCAAAGTGCGTAAATATTATGTTTACAATAATTGCGATCATGCGGCCTGTTATCAAGAAGTTGGTTCCCAAGGAATTTCCTATACAACAGGCGTTCCAGCAGTCATTGGAGCTTTGATGGTAACGAAAGGTTTATGGAAAAAGCCAGGGGTTTTTAATGTAGAAGAGTTTGATCCTGATCCCTTTATGGAATTACTTGGCCCCTTGGGTTTACCTTGGCATGAATTGATTGATCAACCTTCTCCTTTTGATACAATTTAGTTAGTTTTGAAGTGAAGTTTAAAGGCGATCGCGGTTTTGCTGACTCAGGTTACAATCAAAGCGATCGCAGACTTTTTCTATAATTCGAGATATGAGTAAAATTTTATGAGTACAGCAGAGATGCGTGAGCAGGTAAAAGATTATGTCGATCTTTTATCCGCCGAGAAGTTACTGGTTGCGGCAGATTTTCTGGCATATTTAGCAGACAAGGATGAAATTGATGCAACAGAGGAATTGTTAAATACTCAAGGATTCAGAGAGGCTTTTCGTAAAGCTCAAAAAAGCGTTGAACAAGGAAAGGTGACTCCCGTTGAGCAACTTAAGCGAAAATACTAACTATGTTATTGTTCTTAGTTCTGAGTCTAAAGCTTTTTTTGAATCTGCGGTATCTCAATTACAAAAAAAATTAGACCGATGTTTTGATCATCTGAAGATTGAACCATGCTATCATCCGAATATAAAATTATTAAAAGGAGAATTATCAGGTTACTATCGTTATCGACTGGGAGATTACAGGGTAGTTTATCAAGTTAATCAGTCTGACCGAGTAGTGACAATTGTTTTTATTGGACATCGCAGTCGAGTTTATGAATAGTTTTTCCGCAAACTTTGTGATCAGCAAGCACACAATTTGATCGCATCTTTGGATTCCCGAATTGCTGAACATCAATATACCAGCAATTCTCATTATGAAAACAAGCTGGTAAAATGGTTGATAGAGGGATATTGTTAATGAAATCAGGATGATTATAATTTACTCAGGGCAGTAGATTTGAAAAAACTAGGCTCGTTCGACACAATTGTAGAATTTTTCC
>JANNLO010000240.1:0-13632 GCA_031396835.1 Snowella sp. SOY_38_metabat_116 | reverse complement strand
GAAAAATTCTACAATTGTGTCGAACGAGCCTAGTTTTTTCAAATCTACTGCCCTGAGTAAATTATAATCATCCTGATTTCATTAACAATATCCCTCTATCAACCATTTTACCAGCTTGTTTTCATAATGAGAATTGCTGATATGATGGCGATGGGGCAGCCGCTCTTAGCGAGATCAAGGAAGTAGGCGGTATTACTATTGCGCAGAAACTCGATACTTCAGTGCAGCCAGATATGCCCGCGAGTGCAATTGCAACTGGATGTATAGATTTTATTCTTTCCCCAGCAGATATTGCAAAAAAAATTATTCTTATTTCGCAAAATAGCTAGTGTTTGTATTAAATTTCTTACAAAAGTTTTTACTGAACTTTTCATGCTAAATTCATCAGCAAAATGTCAGGTTAAAAAATATTTAAAACTAAAGTTTTTAAGGTTTCTAAATCCATAGCATTTCTTTTTAATTATCTTGAGTTTATTATTTATTTTTTCAAGAGCAAAGCTTTGATTTTTCAACAATAATTAACCTTAATAATCATTATCAGAAACACAAATTCCCTTACATTTAATGCCATTATTAGCTGTTCGTCGGCAATGTGGGCATAATATTAACTCGTTTTTAAGATCGCCACCAGAATTTTTATTAGTTAATGCCTTGGGTTCATTGTTATCAATTTGAGGTAAAAGCGTCATAATTTATAGATTTAAATAATAGAAAATAATGAGATGTCAAAACTTAAAAAAACTAAAAACAATGATGTAAAACTTGTAAATCTTGTTCGTCAAATTCTTCAGGAATACCCGTTCTAATTAATTCCGAAAAATCTTCATTAGGAACCATAAAACATAGGGCATATAATCGATTAGCTCCTACATTTCTAATTTCATGAATTCCTGTTGGTCTCACTAATAAACTATCCCCTGCATTAAGAGGAATATTTTTACCATCACAAACAGCTAAACCTTCTCCTTTGAGAATAAAAAACATTTCTACGGCAAAATGATGGCGATGGGTTGGTGTTCTGCCATAGGGATCAAAAATTTCGATACAAACTGTTAAAGAATCATCAGCAGTGGTCGTGTCAAAGACAATTGCTAAACGATTGGTATCCTCTGGACTAATGCGATAAACTGCGTAATCTTTGGGAGATTTTCGGACTGGAATCATACAATGATCTGTTGATATAGCAAGTTCTTGAATCATTTTTTTTGACCTTGATGTCGGTTTTTATGACCCAATTATAACCAAATTTCATCAGCCATTCGACAAACTTGTACCATTTCTGTTACATCATGAACTCGTAAAATATTAGCTCCATTTGCGATCGCCACGCAACAAGCCGCCGCCGTTCCAAAAATTCGTTTTTGAGGATCAGATTGCTGAAGAATATGCCCGATAAAACTCTTACGAGAAGGGCCAATTAATAACGGTAAATCAAAAGTGCGAAAGCGAGACAATTGTCGAAGTAAATCTAAATTTTGGCTGACTGTTTTAGCAAAACCAATGCCTGGATCAAGGATTAAATTACTTTTAGAAATACCTGCAATTAAAGCTTCTTGAATTTGACAGGAGAAAAAGTTTTGAATTTCAAAAATCAAATCTTGATAATCTGTTAATTGTTGCATTGTTTGCGGATTACCTCGTGAGTGCATCAGAATAATAGGAACTCTCAATTGGGCAACAGTTGCTAACATCAAAGGATCAAAGATTCCAGCCGAAATATCATTCACTAAATCTGCTCCTGCCTCGACTGCTTTTTTTGCCACTTCTGCACAAGTTGTGTCAATAGAAATAGGAATATTTAATTCTTTACGTAATAGTTCAATAACAGGAATTGTGCGTTCTAATTCTACATTTAAACTAATTTTTTCTGCACCTGGACGTGTAGATTGTCCGCCAATATCGAGAATATCAGCCCCATTTTCTGCCATTTGATGTGCTTGTTGAATAGCTTTTTCTAGAGTATTAAATTGACCGCCATCACTAAAACTATCGGGAGTTGTGTTTAAAATTCCCATGATATAAGTGCGATCGCGCCATTTAAAGTTAGTTTCTCGTAGCTTAAGATCTTTCATGTTAATTGCAACCATTCGTCCCTACTGATATAATTTGAAGAATAGCATTATTAAGATTTATTTTAAAATTTTTATATTTGCTGGGTTTTAGTTCTGCTTTTAAATAATAATGAGAGACAAATTTGTTCAAATAACTTATTAGCTTATTATTGATATTATACATATCTTATATCATAAATTATAGGTTGTTTTTGATGTTTCTTTACACCCTTATTGTTTCCTCTTTCTTATTTCTTAGGATATTTTATGTCATCAATTATAGAACAATTAAATGATCACTTTACTACTACTCTAAAAGAAATTTTTGCTGATACTGTAACACTACCTTTTCCTTTAATTGTGCCTGCAACTAATCCAAAATTTGGTGATTTTCAATGTAATGTAGCTTTACCTTTAGCAAAAATATTGTCAGAAAAACCTAGAGCAATCGCCGAAAAAATTGTTGCAGCAATTGATCTAACTGAGATTTGTGAACCTCTAGAAATTGCTGGGCCAGGTTTTATTAATATTAAATTAACTAATAGTTATTTAGTTTCTCAAGTTAAAATCATACAAAATGATCTGCGTTTGGGTGTTGAAAAAGTTAGTGAATCAGAACGTATTATTGTTGATTTTTCCAGCCCTAATATTGCTAAAGAAATGCACGTTGGTCATCTGCGTTCTACTATTATTGGAGATGCGATCTCCAGAGTTTTAGAATTTCGGGGATATGATGTTTTAAGACTAAATCATGTGGGAGATTGGGGAACTCAGTTTGGAATGTTAATTACCTATTTAAAAGAAGTTTATCCTGATGCTTTAACTACGGCTGATGTTTTAGAATTAGGCGATTTAGTTACTTTTTATAAACAAGCTAAAATTCGTTTTGATAGTGATGAAAATTTTAAGAAAATAGCCCAACAAGCAGTTGTTAAATTACAAGCAGGTGATCCAGAAAATCTCAAAGCTTGGACATTATTATGTGAACAATCTCGTCGAGAATTTCAAGTTATTTATCAATTATTAGATATAGATTTAATAGAAAGAGGAGAATCTTTTTATAATACTTTTTTACCCGCCGTTGTTAGTGAATTAGAAAATGTTGGTTTGTTAACAGAAGATGATGGCGCGAAATGTGTTTTTCTAGAAGGATTTACTAATAAAGAAGGCAATCCTTTACCTTTAATTATTCAAAAATCTGATGGCGGTTATAATTATGCAACGACCGATTTAGCCGCTTTAAAATATCGTATTAACACCGACCAAGCTAATCGTATTATTTATGTCACCGATGCAGGTCAAGCTAATCATTTCACTCAGTTTTTCCAAGTAGCAAAAAAAGCAGGTATCCTAACAGATAAAACAACAGTTGTTCACGTTCCTTTTGGTCTAGTTAAGGGAGAAGATGGCAAAAAATTGAAGACGCGATCGGGGGAAACTGTGCGTTTACAAGATTTATTAATTGAAGCGGTTAAGCGTAGTCGTCAAGATATAGAAAAACGATTAATTGAAGAATCTCGTCAAGAAACTTCTGAATTTATTAATAATGTCGCTCAAGTTGTCGGAATTGCGGCAATTAAATATGCAGATTTAAGTCAGAATCGAACCAGTGATTATGTGTTTAGCTACGATAAAATGTTAGCTTTACAAGGAAATACTGCACCCTATTTAATTTATGCCTATGCTCGCATTAAAAGTATTAGCCGAGAAGGAAAAATTAATCTTGATCAATTAGGAGAAAACGCGCCGATTATTCTTCAAGAACTTACGGAATTAGATTTAGCAAAAGACTTATTAAAACTCAGTGAAGTTATTAAAGAAGTTGAAAATAGTTTACTTCCTAATCGTCTTTGTGATTATTTGTATGAACTCAGCAAAAAATACAATAAATTTTATGAAAATTGTCCCGTTCTTAAAGCAGAAGAACCAGTCAGAACTTCCCGTTTAATTCTCTGTGATTTAACCGCAAAAACTTTAAAATTGGGATTATCTTTATTAGGAATTTCGGTTTTAGAAAGAATGTAAATCAAGGTTTCAAAATAATTGCCAATCTGCTGATTTCAAACGTTTTAATCGCTCTAAACGGTGACTAAAATAAAAAGTATCTAGACGACTATAATTGTGCATTTGCGCTGTATTTAAACAAATAGCCCACGACCAAATATAGGCAGTTTGAGTAAGAGCTTGTAGGCACGATAATTCAATTTCGCTGAGAGTTTCGACCGTTTGATAGCCTTTCAAAAAAGCATCTCTGACTGTTCTACTCAAACCTGATTGTAAAGAAACTTGTAAGAATTTACCAATATCAAATGCGCGCCAACCATAACCACACTGGTCAAAATCGAACAATGTTATTTTATTATCATCTGTAAAATGAACGTTGCCACTGTGAGGATCGCCCCAACAAATACCCCAATAAGGTGCTTCCATTGGCAAGTTTTTAATATGATTTTTTATCTCCGCGATCGCGTCTATCAAATAATGTAAATCACAAACTTTATTTTGTAAAAAAGGCGCAATAAGTTCTAAAGAATCGTCTAATAAATAATTTAAAGTTAACGGTTTACGCTGAATAAAAGAACTAAATTTACCGCTAGTTTGATGGAGTTGGGCAACTGTTTGACCCAGCAGAAAACTTTGATTTATATTCAAATCACCAAGGGCAACATTGCCAGGCGCAAAGGGAAATAATGCCGAATAACGCTTTCCTTCTGGTGCATCAATTTCAACATAAAAATTATTTTCTTGAGTTTTAATAGGAGCAGAAACGGGAAGATTATTTTTACCCAAAAAATTCAGTAAATTAAGTTCAAAATGAATATCAGATCGACTGCGCCAATGATGATGAGAAATTCTAAAAATATATGATTTAGTTAGGGTTTCTACCAAATAAACATCGCTTAATCCTCGATGCCAAAATTGACAATTCTTGCTAACTTTAATATTATAATTTTGTTCAATTAGTGAAGACAAAGCTTGAGGATCTAGAGTCGAATAGATCACTGGAAAAAAATCTTTCCTATTATCTTTTGCTTCTGGTGTAATTGATTGAACTTCTTTTGGTGATTTTGACAGTACAGAAAAGTCTTTGAGGAGTTGCATAAATTCTTTCCTCTTGGGTAAAAGTTTTTAAAATTTGTTGATTATTTTCTGATAAAAATTACATAAAAATAAATAACTATTTAAAGATAAGATATTTTAGTTATGTCAGAAGATTTAATTATAAAAAAGATGAAGACTTGAAATTCAACTCCCACAGCACACCAAAAATAAGTCTTTTATGTATTAATGTAGGCTGATTACACTCCTCACTCCGTATCTTAAGTTACACTTTCCTAACTTTCTAACTTTCCTTATATGATTAAATTTGATCAGTTTTAATCGGTGAGCATACAGTGACAAAAATATTAATTAATTGCCGTTTTTGGGCGTGGGGAATTTTGCCTTTAATCATAACGGGATGTCAATCTACTCCTGTTAATCCTCCTTTGCCATCATCCGTCTCTAACAATGCGCAAACCTTAAAAATATTATCCTGGCAAGCTCCAACGATTCTTAATCCTCATCTTTCCACTGGACTTAAGGATGCAGAAGCCAGTCGCATTACCCTCGAACCCTTGGCAACCTTTGATAAAAATGGTCAGTTAATTCCTTTTCTCGCGGCTGAAATTCCCACTTTGGTTAATGGTGGACTGAATAAAGATGGCAAATCTGTTATTTGGAAACTAAAAAAAGGAATTAAATGGTCGGATGGACAGCCGTTTACTGCCAAAGATGTTGTTTTTACTTATCAATTTATTAGTAATCCCAAAGTAGGTTCTACTAGTGCGGGTAGTTATCAAGCTATTAAACAGATTGAAGCAATCGATGATCAGACCATAAAAATAACTTTTAAACAAACAAACCCAGCTTGGTTTCTCCCCTTTGTTGGTAGTGAAGGCATGATTTTACCAAGTCATTTATTTGCTAAATATAATGGTGAAAATGCAAGACAAGCTCCTAATAATTTATTAGCAATTGGCACTGGCCCCTATCAAGTAACTCAGTTTAAGCCAGGTGATATTGTGATTTATGAGCCAAATTCTAATTTTCGAGAAGTGGATAAATTAGGGTTTAAACGTATTGAATTAAAAGGTGGTGGAGATGCAACTTCTTCAGCACGGGCAGTATTGCAAACAGGAGATGCAGATTATGGCATCAATTTACAGGTTGAAGCTCCTATTTTGAAAGAATTAGAAACAACTGGAAAAGGAAAAATTATAGCTAGTTTAGGTTCTTTGAGTGAACGTGTTAATTTTAACTTAACTGATCCTGATCTAACAAGTGATCGTTCTTCTCCTCATCCTTTATTTCAAGATAAAAAAGTTCGAGAAGCCTTTAGTTTGGCAGTAGATCGAGAGACAATTGCTCAACAACTTTATGGAGTTACTGGTAAAGCAACGGCTAATATTTTACTTTTACCTCAAGAATATAATTCTCCCAATACTAGGTATGAATTTAACTTGATAAAAGCAGCAAAACTACTAGATGATGCCAATTGGAAGGATACTAATAATAATGGAATTCGGGATAAAAATGGCCGAGAAATGAAAGTTATTTATCAAACAAGTGTTAATCCTCTGCGTCAGAAAACCCAACAAGTTGTTAAACAAGGTTTACAATCTCTGGGCGTAGAAGTTGAGTTAAAAAGTATTGATGCCAGCATCTTTTTTTCTAGTGATCCAGCGAATATGGATACTGTAGAAAGATTTAATGCCGACTTACAAATGTTCACAACTGGTAATTCTAATCCTGATCCCAGTAAGACAATGCAAAGTTTTACTTGTGCAAAAATTCCTAGTAAGATGAATAACTGGTCAGGGGATAATTATGGACGTTATTGTAATTCTAAATATGACAAAATTTGGCAAGAATCTCAACAGGAATTAAACCCCAAAAAACGGCAAAAATTGTTTATTCAAATGAATGATATCTTAATTAATAATGTGATTTTAATTCCTTTAGTACATCGAGCTGATGTAGTTGCAGTTAGTAATACTTTAACGGGAATTAATTTAACACCTTGGGATCGAAATACTTGGAATATTAAAGACTGGAAACGGAGTAATTAATCTTTATTTATGAATAATTTAATACATTTAAGTTAAAAAAATAGGATATAATTCTATTATTAATTTTGTAGTTAGGGGAAATATTTTCAACATTTTTTTGGAATAAAATTAATTCTCAAACTCATCTTTTATTTATCATTCGCGATCGCGATCAAGGCATTCCTGCACAAAACTTAGAAAGTATTTTAGAACAAGGTAGCACTTTTTATTTTACGATTAATTGTCATAATAATTGAACACAAATTAATAAATTTATGGGACAATAAAATCAGATGAATAAATTATTTAACGGTAATTTAAAGTGACTATCAACCAATTTATAAGCACAGAAAAAGCTAATTTAAACAATTGCGATCGCGAGTAAATCCATCTTCCAGAAGCCATTCAACCTCATGGATTGTTATTGGGTATTTCCCGAAAAGATTGGCAAATTACTCACATCAGCAACAACACCGAAACTTTAATTGGTTTACTGCCTGAGCAACTTTTAGGTCAATCCTTAAACGTTTTATTAGAAACAGAACAAATAAAGGCGATCGCTGCTTGTAATGAACATGATTTTGAACAAATTAATCCCTTAAAACTATCCTTTTCTACTCATAATAAAACTAAGTTTTTTAATGGGATTATTCATATTTTAGATCAAGCTTGTCTTATTCTTGAATTAGAACCAAATGAAGCTGAAACCAAACAAAATCCTATTCATTTTTACCAAACCGCTAAAAAAGTTTTAGATCAGATAAAAAAGGCGGAAAAACTTAGCGATTTGTGTCAGATTATGGTTGAACAAATTACGCTATTAACTGGCTTTGATCGAGTCATGATCTATCAGTTTGATGAGTCAAGAGCGGGAAATATTATCGCCGAAGATCGACTTAAAAATTTAGAATCTTATTTAGGATTACATTACCCTGATTCTGATATTTCTCGTCAAGCTAAATATCTTTATACTCTCAATCTTTTACGTTCAATTCCTCAGATGGACTACGAACCTGCATCTATTTTAACTTTAGAAAATAGGCAAGATCAGCCCCTTGATCTAAGTTTAAGCATATTGCGGAGTGTTTCTCCTCTTCATATTGAATACTTGCAAAATATGGCAGTAAAAGCAACTCTAACAATTTCTTTAATTAAACAAGAAAAGCTTTGGGGATTGATTGCTTGTCATCACCAAACTCCTTTTTTTGTTCCCTATGAAATGAGAAATATCTGCGAATTTTTGGGACGAATTATGTCTTTAGAATTAGCATCTAAGGAGGTCAATGAAGACTTAGATTATAAAATGTTTTTAAAGTCGGAACAAGCCCAATTAATTCATGGTTTAGGACAGGCAATAAATATCAATGATGCTTTAATAAAAAATCCCGATAGTTTATTAGCTTTTGTTGGGGCCACAGGAGCAGTTATTTATACAGAAGGCAATTTTATAACCATTGGCAATACTCCTAGCCAAGAGATTTTACCTGATTTAATTAATTGGTTAAACGATCAATTTCAACAAGATATTTTTGTGACAAATGCCTTGCCAAAAGTTTATCCGCCCGCGATCGCTTTTAAAGAAGTTGCTAGTGGTTTATTGGCTCTTTCTATTACCAAAATCCAAAAAAATTATATTTTATGGTTTCGTCCCGAAGTCTTACAAAAAGTCAATTGGGCAGGCAATCCTGATAAATTTCAACAGCGAGAAGAAGATGGAAGATTGACGATTTCACCGCACAAATCTTTTAAATTGTGGCAAGAAACTATCAGTCTACAATCCTTACCTTGGAAATTGTGGGAAATTGAAGGAGCGAAGGAATTAAGAAATGCAATTGTGGGAATTGTTGTACATAAAATTAATGAATTGACAACAATAAACTTGGAATTAGAACGTAGTAATAGTGAACTGGATGCTTTTGCTTATATCGCTTCCCATGATCTCAAAGAACCGTTGCGCGGGATTCATAATTATTCAAACTTTTTGTTAGAAGATTATGTAAATATACTAGACAGTAAAGGTGTTGAAAAGTTATATACTCTAATAAATTTAACCAAACGAATGGAGGATTTAATTGATGCTTTATTACATTTTTCTCGCTTAGGTCGTCTAGAATTAAATCTACAAACATTCGATTTAAATTGCTCAATCCAGTCTATTATTAAACTTTTTCTTGTCAGTCAAAGTGTTAATAATTTTGATATTCGCATTCCTCGACCCTTACCTTTAGTTTTAGGCGATCGCGTCTTGCTAGAAGAATTATTCACTAATCTAATTAGTAATGCTTGTAAATATAATAACTCTTCAGAAAAATGGGCAGAAATTGGCTTTTTAGACCCAAAGATTTTTACTCCATCCGACCTAGAAACCCACCAATTTTTAACTTTTTATGTTAGAGATAACGGCATTGGCATTCAAAAAAAACATTTAAATGCTATTTTTCGGATTTTTAAAAGATTACATGGTCTTAATAAATATGGAGAAGGAACAGGAGTTGGTTTAACCATCGTCAAGAAAATTTTAGAGCGACATTATGGGACAATTTGGGTTGAATCTTCCTATGGAAAAGGTACTACTTTTTATTTCACCTTGCCAATAGAAATAACATGAAAAATATCAAGTTCATCAACACCCAACCCAAAACAATTTATTAATTAATGAATAACCTAATTTTAATCGTAGAAGATAGTGATATTGATTTTGAAGCCTTTTGTCGAGCCATGTATCAATTGGGGGTGAATACTCCTGTATATCGGGTTTGTGATGGAGAAGAGACTCTCGATTATTTATATCAAAGAGGTATTTATCAAGATCCTAAACTGTTTCCGCGTCCCTCAATTATTTTGCTAGATTTGAATTTGCCAGGCACAGATGGAAGAGATGTTATTAGGGAAATCAAACAGAATAATCTGCTTAAAACGATTCCAATTGTGGTGTTAACAACTTCTTCGAGTCCGAGAGATATTGAAACTTGTTATTATTATGGTGCCAACAGTTATCTAGTTAAACCAATGGGATTTAATCGATTAAAAGAAACGATTGCAATTTTTTATAAGTATTGGTTAAAGACAGTAAATTTGCCTATCTTAGCCGATTAACTACATATTTTAAAGTTAGCTTATTTTTGTGATTAGGTTAAATAAATTAATTATTACGATGATTATTATCAAAATGAATTCTGGCTCCCGCCCACTGCAATTTATCTCGCAAAGTTTGATAAAATGAATAACTTTCTCTTAACAAAATAAATTTAGCCGTACATTTAGCCATACGAACTCCCACCCATTGCCCAGGCCAAATAGAAGTTGCCAGGGAACCATCTGTCCAAAGTTTGGTATTTAATTCGTAATCTCCCAAAGGCCAAATATTAATAGTAGAACCAGGCGGAATGACAATCGGACGACTCGCAAGACTAAGCGGACAAATAGGCGTGACAATAATGGCATTCATGCCAGGGTGAAGAATAGGGCCATTTGCAGAAGTTGTATAACAAGTTGAACCCGTTGGAGTTGCCACTAATAAACCATCGCCTTGATATTGATCCACAATTTCTCCATCCACTTCGATTTCAATAAAAGCAGTCGGCATTCGGTCAATACTTGCAGGTTTAACACAAAATTCGTTCAAACAAACAAAGCGATCGCTAACACATTCTGGGTTTTCCTTATTTCCTTCAAATAAAGCCGCTTCTAACATCATTCGTTGAGAAACTGCATAACGATCGCCCAATAAACGTTCCCAGACTTGTTCTGTATCCTGAAAAGATTCAAAAGTTTCTGTCAAAAAACCTAAATGTCCCCCCACATTAACGGCAAGGATAGGAATACCTTCAGGCGAAAGATGGCGCGCGGCGGCTAAAACTGTTCCATCTCCTCCTAAAACAATCGCTAAATCAATTTTTTGAGTAATCGAAGCTAAAAAAACAGGATAGGGATTATCCCGAAAACCACTCGGCCCCATCAAAACCTTACAATTAAGAGATTCTAGCTGTTTAGCACATTTTTCTGCCCAAGCTTTACTTTCAGCGTGTCCTGCCTTGTGGGCAATAATTACCTGTTTTAATTCCACTCAAAACCCCAGTTAAGCCTTAATTTTCTATTATTTTAGTGGATTAAATTTATTTTTTGATCATTTCAAACTTTATTTTTTCAATCCCGCGATCGCATATTTATCAATTAAAATTCAAAAATTTTGCTCAACATTAATGAATAATTGATTACAAAATTTATTTTTAGTATTAAATTATTTTCTGGCTTTCAACAGTTATTTTTGTTACAAAATTTCTTTACATTCATTGACTATAATAAACAACACCAATAAAGTTTTTCTCCACTTTTTTCAAACTCTTTTTTAGACTTTTTATGGACTGTCGTCATCTTCAATTTTGTATCGAAAAAAAACAGGTCGATCTGAGTCAACTACAATCTCTTTTTAATATCGCCGCTTTCTGGGCAAAAGATCGGAGTATTCAATCTCTTGAAATCGCGATCGCTAATAGTAAACCAGTTGTCAGTATTTGGGATAAAACACAGATGATTGGATTTGCTAGAGCCACTTCTGATGGAATTTATCGCGCAACTATTTGGGATGTGGTAATTCATCCAGAATATCAAGGTGCTGGATTAGGAAGAAAATTAGTCCAAACTGTCTTGGCCCATCCTCATATCAGTCAAGTGGAAAGAGTTTATTTGATGACAACGAGCGAACAAAAATTTTATGAATGTATCGGTTTTCAAGAAAATCAAACAACAACAATGGTGATTCATAATCAATCACAAAGTTGCTTTAGATCTGATCAAATTCAGCAGGAAATACTAATTGCAACGAACCTTGTAAACGTGTAATTTTTTCTGTTGAATCAGGTTTAGGAATAGCCATAATCTTCAATTCTCCGCCCATTTTTTGAAATAAAGTTTGAGCTAATAAAAACTTCATTTGAGGTTGATTCCGCACATTTTCACTAAAATTTTTCCATTGCTCAAGCTCACAAATACTATTTTTCATTGGTAATGCTGGCTCTTTTTGCCAATTTTCTAGAGGACAAGGAATATCAATTTTAATGATTGCTTGCTGTTGTATTTTATGGCTTTCAATAGTTACTTGAATATTACCTTGGCGAATTTCTTGAATCCCCGTATCAACTAAAAGTATCAAAGCTTGTAATAGGCGATTTTTATCTGCAAAAACTTTAACAGACTCTAAAGAATGCGTGAACAAAACTTTAATATTTCGATTAGCAGCTGGTAATTTGGTGAGAGTTTGTAATTCTGAACAGAGCAAATTCAAATCTAGAGATTCAAGCCTAAGCGTAATAGTTCCATAATCTAATTTAGATACTAAGATAATTTCATCAATCATTGCTAATAGTTTTTGGGCAGATTGATAGGCGTGTTCTAAAAATTTTTTCTCTTCTTCTACGTTTTCACAAAGATCAAATAAAATTAATTGATGTAAACTAATTAAACTACTCAGAGGCGATCGCAATTCATGGGTAATTCTTCCTAGAAAACCTGTTTTAAGCTGATTAATTTCTTGAGCCATTTGATAGGCAATTCTAGTATTTTCTAATTCAACTTTTAGTTGTTCAATTTCACTCATAGTGTCACATTTTTTAGTTAATTTTAGTTATAAATTACAAAATAATAGAGCCGTAACGTAGGGTTTTCCACTCGCAATTTATCCATTGTATTACCGTCGAAGGCTGACCACTAGCAATGTTTTGAATATCTAATAAATGGTCACAATTGCAAACGTTAACTTCGGGAAATACTTGGGCGATCGCCGACATTTTTTCTAGGGGAGCTTGTCCCGACAAATTCGCGCTGGTTGTGGCTAAGGGGCCAGTTTGTTTTAAGATTTCTAAGGCTATTTCAAAATTAGGAATACGAATACCAATTGTGTTTGAATTAGTAGGATTCATTACCGCAGGAACTCGATCAGAAGCAGGTAAAACTAGGGTTAATTGACCTGGCCAATAACGTTCCGCGATCGCTTGCCAAATAGCTTTTTCATTCGTTGTACCCAGAACATAATCCCAAATTTCATCAGGATTTGCGGCCATTAAAATCAAAGGTTTATCAGCAGACCGTTGTTTTATCGCAAAAATCAAATCAGAGTTTTCAGGCAAAACTGCCAGAGCGGGAACGGTATCTGTGGGAAAGCTCACGACTTTGCTGGCGATCGCGCTTTTAATTAATTCAACTGAAGAAACAAGAGGCATAATTCAATTTTTCACACTCGATAGGCTAGGGCAAAACGTTCAATTCCCGCTAAATCTTTTAATATTTTAATATTATAATAACTTCCCTGTTTTTCTAATAATTGAGTAACTGCTAGAGCTTGTCCTGCCATCATTTCTACTAACCACAAACCTCCAGAAACCAAATATTCAGGCGCGGTTTCTACTAGATAACGAATTGCGACTAAACCATCTTCTCCACCATCCAGAGCCAAATGGGGTTCATGATTCGCGACTTAATGCTGAAGTTTGGAA
>JANNLO010000209.1:0-17896 GCA_031396835.1 Snowella sp. SOY_38_metabat_116 | reverse complement strand
GATTCAGTTTCCTTACTCATACTCATCTCAGCTAGAAGGGATTCTCTGATAGGTTCAGAGTTACCTCCGTTATGCCCCGCTTCACCAGTTTGGTGTCAGTCTCCCCAGTGGGGGCATTGCTTCGCCTCGCATTTAGACGGTGGGAATTGAATTTGTAAGGTCTTTGTTACGATTTATGTATTTCGTAACATTGCTTAGTGATTCTCACCCACTCAGGAATTAAGTTGTCAAGACTTTGTATGTTTAGATACAATTTCTTGCAAGCGTCACACTACCAAAGGGGTAGCTTTTACGCTTAACGGGTCGCACCAAAGTATTTCACCTCTGGATCCCTTCCTACGCGACCAACTAAATGGACAACATTAAGACTCATGGACATTTCTCCTAATATTCTGTAAAGTTTTTTTGATTATCGCAATTTTACAGAACAAATAGCAGATTGTGTTTAAAAATTCAGTTGAATCTGGCTCAAGTTACAATCAATTTTGATTTAATTAATTAATTATTTTAAAAATATGGCTCCTGTTTCTCCTGTCATTGGCATTATTATGGGCAGTGATTCTGATTTACCCACGATGCACGCCGCGATCGCGATTTGTGAAGAATTTAATATTGCCTGTGAAGTGGCGATTGTTTCAGCCCATCGAACGCCTGACCGCATGGTAAATTATGCCAAAACAGCCCATGAACGCGGATTAAAGGTGATTATTGCGGGAGCAGGTGGAGCAGCCCATTTGCCTGGTATGGTCGCGTCTTTAACGCCGTTACCTGTCATTGGTGTTCCCGTTCAAACTAAAATATTGCAGGGTATTGATTCGCTCTATTCGATTGTGCAAATGCCAGGAGGAATTCCTGTTGCTACTGTTGCGATCGGAAATGCGAAAAATGCGGGACTTCTTGCCATTCAAATTCTGGCTTGTCATGATCCTATTTTAATCGCCAAAGTTCAAGCATATCGACAAAGTTTGCAAGAATCAGTGCTAGAAAAACAGGCAATGCTAGAAAAAATCGGTTATCAATCCTATTTAGCGTCCATGATCCACAAAGATTAGATAATATAGTCATTTAATACTTAGGCAAAATTAGGAATTTTATATGGCTCGCTGGATTTCTACGTTACTCGCTATCTGTTTGATTTGGACAATGGGAATATTGCCCGTTAACGCTCAAGAAAAGACGAATTTTTCCATCACCAATGAACAATTACAAGCGGGAGAAGCAATCTTTCAAAAAGCATTCGAGGCAACTGAAAGAGGGGATTTTGCTCAAGCAGAAGCCTATTGGACAGATTTAACTCAAGATTTCCCTAAAAATCCCGCAGTTTGGAGTAATCGAGGCAATTCTCGCGTGAGTCAAAATAAGTTAACTTTAGCGATTGAAGATTTTAATCAGGCGATTAGTCTAGCTCCCGATCAGCCCGATCCCTATCTCAATCGAGGCGCGGCTTTAGAAGGACAAGGAAAATTTCAAGCGGCGATCGCAGATTACAATCAAGTTTTGGCAATTGATCCCCAAGATCCCATGGCCTATAACAATCGCGGCAATGCTCAAGGCGGTTTAGGAAATTGGACAGAAGCTCTCGCTGATTTTCAAAAAGCCTCTGAAATCGCGCCCAATTTTGCTTTTGCCCGTGCCAATACCGCGCTTGCACTTTATGAAATGGGTCGAAAAAATGAAGCTTTAAAAACTATGCGAAATTTAGTGAGAAAATATCCCCTTTTTCCTGATATGCGAGCGGCCTTAACGGCAGTTCTTTGGACAGAAGGAGAACAAGGAGAAGCAGAAAGTAATTGGGTTGCAGCAGTTGGAATGGACAACCGTTATCAAGATATTAATTGGGTTAAAACTACCCGTCGTTGGCCGCCTCAAATGCTTAATTCTTTGGATAAGTTTTTAAATTTACAGTAGTTTTTTTCTAGAATAAAAATTTTCTATAAAACAAATTAATCTAAGAATTTAATGCTTGCTCTTAAAAAGATTTAATTATGTTTGAATGGTAAAAATTTGTTTCATAGTTTCAGCATAATTGGCTAAGTTATGGAATTCTTTAAAGTCATTTTGCATTTTTATAATTTTAGTTTTAATAACTGAATTAACAACCACATCAATAATGCGATCGCACACTTTTTGAGGATTTTGCCAAGTAATAATTAGATCTTCTAATTGATAATTGATTAACTCTTGAGCCATCCAGGTATTAGGTGTAACTAAGGGAATTTTGCCCGCAATAATACACTCTGTAAAAATCCCAGAAGTCCTTTCTTTATAAGCCTCAACATCATAGGGCAAAAGAATAATATCGCTCAAACCTAAATAATTAGAATATTCTTGGCGAGTCAAATTATTTTTAATTAATTTAACATTTATTCCTGCTGGATTAGTGATTAAATCTGAATTTTCAGCCGCAATCAAACAAATTTTATTTCCTTGTTTTATTTTACTTTGAGTAATTTTTTTTAAACTATTCCAACCTTTTTCTAAACGGGGAGAACCAGGCCACCAACAAAAAATTTCAGCCTCTAATTTAAGTTCCTTCTCTGTAAAATTTATCTCCGTGTGAGGGATCGGCATAACTGTTATTTTTTCTTGAAAATAAGTTGATAAAGATCTAGCTAAAAGATCGCTATCTGTTAAAAATTTGAATTGATTTTGAGGTAGTAATTGATGAATAATTTTATGTAAAAATTTATAAATAGATCTGGTTTTATCCTGATGGACATCGCGTCGATAAAGGAGCCAAATATGAATATTTTTACGAGAGATTAAACACAAAGCAATAGTTAAAGAAAATAGTTGTAAATGAATAAATCTTTCTAAAAAAATAATCTTAATTTGTTCTTTATTTTGCTGATCACGAAAATATTTAGCGATACTAATTCCCAATAAAAAAGCATCTTTAATTCTGCCTATTTTTTCAATTATTGTGCCTTCATTTTCTAAATTAGTATCTATTAAACAGGGATTCCAATGATTGGGTAAATTCTGATTATTAGGGTGATTAGGAAGAATTGCTTCGTAGTCCCAACCGAGTCTTTTGGCTGCTTGACTAACTGCCTCATGGTAGGGAATAATGTGTCCTTCTCCGCCCATTAAATCGGGAATTAGAGAAACAAATTTTGGCTTTGGCTCGTTACTTAAAGTCATTTTTAATAAGTGTTACTGTATCAGCAACGTGGTTAAAAACAGAAATTTTAATAGGATATTTTTCAATAGTTTCAAAAGTTGTTTGACCTCGACCTGTTAAGACTAAAAGCGGTTGACAACCTGCGGCGATCGCGGCTTCAAGATCACTGGGAGCATCTCCTAAAAAGAAAGAATCTGCCAAAGAAATTTGATATTTTTCTGCCGCCATTAACAACATTTGACCAGAAGGTTTACGACATTTACAATTAGCATCGGGGTGGTGATGACAAATAAAAATATCATCAAATTTAACACCAAATGTTTGATATTCTTGCCGAACTCGCTGATGAACAGATTCTACATCTTCTAGGGTAAAACGTCCCCTGCCAACTCCAGATTGATTGGTAATTAAAATTAGCAAATAACCTGCATTTTGCCATTGTTTAAGAGCAGGTCCAGCACCTATCGGAATAGAAACTTGTTCAGCTTTACTGAGATAGGGAATATAGTTAATAACTACTCCGTCTCTATCTAAAAATAAGGCTTTTTTTAAGGGTTGAATTGGATTCCTAATTTGAAACATAGCAGTCTAATTTTATTTCCTAATATCAAACTGCAAATTGAGCTTCTAATCCTGCTTTTGCAAAAAGTTTAGCTTCTACCTCTTCACAGATTTGATGATAGGTAATCAGGTGAAGTTCTTGAATATAAGGTGTATTTTTTTCTGCTACAAATAACGGATAATCTGCAAATTCTGAAAATAAGCCGCCGTTATTTCCTGCCATGCCGACCGTGATTAATCCCATATCTTTAGCTTTTTTCAGAGCATGCAGCACATTCGACGATTTACCCGAAGTAGAAAGTCCCCAAAGAATATCGCCTTCTTGTCCCAACGCTTCGACTTGACGAGAAAAAACCACATCAAAGTTATAGTCATTACTCACCGCCGTTAAAATTGAGGCATTCGTTGAAAGCGCGATCGCGGGAAGAGCCTGACGATTGAGGTGAAATCTACCCACAAATTCGGCCGCAATATGTTGTGAATCTGCCGCAGAACCGCCATTGCCACAAATTAACAGTTTTTTCCCCGCTTGAAATTGCCTAACCATTAAGTTTGTAACCTGATCGATTGCTTGACAATAATCCTTGTGAAAAGCTGTTTCAATACATTTGAGCCGTTTTTGAATCCAATAAGACATCATTACTCCTTAGTTACTCCTCACGATTAAAAGTTAGCTGAAAAAGACATTTTTCAAAACTGACACCACAGATTTTAAACATTGTTCAGACTTTTAGTAGTCCCTATTTTAGTAGAGTTGCGTAAAAATTGGCCAATACTGTTTTGGCATGACGCAATCAGCTATCAGAAAGTTCACCAGTGCAAAAATGCGACAAACATTAATTTTTATCGTGCTTGATGTAAATTGAATATTGGTGACTGAATCTAGATTTTTTGACAATTTTGTTAATGATTAATGGAGGTAATAATGCTAAAAGTTAAAAATACGATTTTAGTTACGGGCGGAGCTGGCTATATTGGTTCTCACGCGGTTCTGGCCTTACAAAAAGTGGGATATAACGTCATTGTTCTCGATAATCTTTCCTATGGTCATCCTGAATTAATTCAAGAGCGGCTTAATGCAGAATTGATTGTTGCCGACATCAGCGATCGCGCTTTTTTAGATAATTTATTTGCCACTCGCCAAATTGATGCTGTGATGCACTTTGCTGCCTTTATTGCTGTTGGGGAATCTGTCCAAGAACCTGCTAAATATTACCGTAATAATGTGGTTGGAACCTTGACATTGCTCGAAGCGATGGTTGCTGCGAATATTAAAAAATTCGTTTTTTCTTCCACTTGCGCGGTTTACGGAATGCCAAAAGAAGTTCCCATGACAGAAAATCATCCGATTAATCCCCTCAGTCCCTACGCCGCCAGTAAACGCATGGTAGAACAAATTTTGTCGGATTTTGACCAAGCTTATGACTTAAAATCAGTTATTTTTCGTTATTTTAATGCCTCAGGAGCCGAACCCACAGGTTTATTAGGAGAAGATCACAATCCCGAAACCCATTTAATTCCGTTGGCGTTATTAACTACTTTGAAAAAACGAGAATTTCTAGCAATTTTTGGCACGGATTATGAAACTCCTGATGGAACTGCCGTGCGTGATTATATTCATATTTGTGATTTAGCAGATGCTCATATTTTAGGATTAGATTACTTATTAAAAGGGGGAGAAAGTGAGCTTTTTAATTTAGGAAATGGCAATGGTTTTTCTGTTCGAGAAGTGATTGAAACTACTCAAAAAGTTACTAATCAAGTATTACCAATAAAAGAAAGCGATCGCCGCGCGGGAGATGCTCCTATTTTAGTTGGTAGTAGTCAAAAAGCTAAAACTATGCTTGGTTGGAATCCTCAATATGACGACCTAGAGCAAATTATTAGTCACGCTTGGCAATGGCATCAACAACGTCATGGTTAATTATTAAACTTAGAAGTCAAAACTATGAATTGTCAATGCAAAAAATTTATTTGTTTGGTCTTTTTTATTCCTGCGATCGCTATCTTATTAAATAGTTGCGCTGAAACTAAAACTGCCCAATGTCAAAAGATTTTTCTAATCACTAAAAAGATGGCTGAAGAAAGTGCTAAAAATCGAGAAACAAAAGATATTAAAGCGGTTCTAAAGGTAGCAGATACTTTTGATCAAGCTTCAGAAGAACTTAACAAATTAGCGATTAAAGATACTCAACTTACCGAATATCAGCAAGGTTTAGCCGAAGTTTATCAAGGAAATGCAGTAGCTACTCGTAGTTTTATTAAGGCCTTAGAAACTAAAGATATTCCCACTGCCAAATTAGCACAGGATCAGGTCAAACAAATTAGTAAAAAAGAACAAGATTTAGTAACAAAAACTAATCAATATTGTCAGGAAAATTAAGCGTGATTAGCAATCAAAAATTTAAAACAATAGTATTCTTAGTAATTTCAAACAGACCGAGATCAAAGTGATCTGTAGATTATTAATTATCTGTAAAATGTGCAAATTGCGATCGCCGATTTATTCAAATTACTTTGATAATAAACCTAGAAATAATGCTATTTTTGTTGTCTAGTTTATCGATAAAAATGAGAGCACATTTAAAATCTTAAAATTTTATCGCGATTCCCAATCTTGTACCTAATTTGAATAGACTTCGTTAAAATCGGACAATATAAAAACGTTAATATTTCTTGGCTCTGTAATCTTATCGTTAACAAAAAATAGCAAAAAAAGCCTATGACAGAATCTATCTTTCCAAATTCAGAGAATAACTCATCTTTTTCGATCCAGACTTGGATGCGCCGTTTGGTCTGGAAAATTGCGATCGCGACTTTGCTTTTGATGGCCGTAGGAAGTGCGACGAGGGTGATGAATGCGGGCTTAGCTTGTCCCGATTGGCCGCTCTGTTACGGGCAACTGATTCCTAGCCAACAAATGAATCTACAAGTCTTTTTGGAATGGTTTCACAGGCTCGATGCGGCTCTGATTGGCTTAAGTACCTTGGCCTTAGTGGTTTTGAGTTTTTGGTTTCGGCGATCGCTCCCAAATTGGCTGCCTGGCGCGGCTGTTGGCTCATTGACCTTGATTTTATTTCAAGGCATTTTAGGCGGATTAACCGTCACCCAATTACTGCGTTTTGATATTGTCACCGCCCATCTTGGTACAGCCTTAATCTTTTTCGCCAGTCTGATTGCGATCGCGATTTGTTTAATGCCTAATCAACCAACAGCTACGAACGGGAAATTAAGCCAGGTTGCACTAATTGCTACTTTTTTAGTTTATGCTCAATGTTTATTAGGGGGATTAGTTGGCTCTCGTTGGGCGGTTCGTCAGTGCCTAAATGTTGCTTTGACCGAGCTTTGTAACGTCATGAATAATCACTTAATAGGTGCAATTCCCGCAACTTTAGCAACTTTAATGCTCGTTATTATGGCTTTACGCAATCCCAACATTAACCCTATTTTTCAGAAACTAGCTTGGATTCTGGTCGGACTTGTTACCCTTCAAATTATTTTAGGTGTAGCAACATTGCGATTGCATCTACAAGTAGAACCCCTGACCGTTGCCCACCATCTGGTTGGAGCCTCTTTATTCGGAATTTTAGTCGCTTTTACCACTTTGACTTTACGAAATCGTCCGATTGTTACTAATGAACAGTCTTTTATCACGAATAATCAATTATAATCCAAAATCTCTAATCTAAAATTGACAATGGTTATTATTACGAAAGTTGACCGTCACCACGAAAATTTTCTAGACGTAGTTAAAAGCTATTATCAATTAACAAAACCCCGTATTATTCCCCTATTACTGATTACAACTGCCGCATCAATGTGGATAGCTTCAGAGGGAAAAATTAACCTCCTACAACTTTTGATAACTCTTGTGGGTGGAACTCTAGCTGCTGCTTCTGCCCAAACTTTTAACTGTATTTATGATCAAGATATTGACTACGAAATGCTACGAACTAGGGAACGACCCCTTCCTTCTGGCCGCGTTCAACCCAATCATGCCTTAATTTTTGGACTTATTTTAGGGGTTCTTTCTTTTAGTATATTAGCCATTTTTATTAATCTCTTTAGTGCTGTTTTGGCTCTATCTGGTATTGGTTTTTATCTGCTAATTTATACCCATTTTCTCAAACGTCATACTACCCAAAATATTGTGATTGGAGGGGCAGCTGGTTCCATTCCACCACTTGTGGGTTGGGCTGCTGTAACAGGAGATTTAAGTTGGACTCCTTGGCTTTTATTCACCCTAATTTTTCTCTGGACTCCTCCTCATTTTTGGGCGTTGGCGTTGATGATTAAAGATGATTATGCCCAGGTAAATGTCCCGATGTTTCCTGTAATTGCAGGAGAAGAAGCAACAGTTAAACAAATTTGGATTTATACATTATTAGTTGTTCCTTTGAGTTTTCTTTTAGTTTATCCCTTACATCAAACAGGTATTTTTTATGCCGTTGTAGCCGCTATTTTGGGATACCAATTTATTTATAAAGCTTGGCAATTAAAACAAGCTCCTACCGACAAAGGAGTAGCGCGATCGCTATTTAAATTTTCTATTTTATATATGATGTTACTTTGTCTAGCCATGATCATTGATAGCTTGCCGATTATTCATGATTTAGTTAATTTCTGAGTTCCCTGAATTAAAAATAATAGATGAATAAAATCAAAACTTAATCTTATTTAATAAGTATTTTTATTGCTAAGTTTTAGCTGAATTAAATCGCGTAAAAATCAAAAATACCGACGTGAAAATTGATCTAATAAAAAGATACTTGTTTCTGACAAAATAAGCCCTAAACGTTGAAAGAAATATTCAATCATTTCACCATACTTTTCATGCCAATTCAGCAGACAATTTAAGGTTTTTTCTTGCAGAAGTTAAAGCTTTTCAAAATCGCGATCGCACGGAAACCTGAAAAGTCATAAATAATCAAGAATTGATAATAATATTCCACTTCTTAACCCTTTCTTTACCAAGAGTTGGTAGGCTTTGATGTAAAATTAGCAACGTTTAAAGATTCCACAATCATTTTCTTTTTTATGCTTATTTTCAGTAGTTTAAGGCAATCTCGTTATCGGTTAATCACCTCATTATCTTTGCTAATGATTACGCTCAGTCTTGCGGCTTGTGGCGGAGGGGAAAGCAATACAACAAGCACTGGTACTGGTGAAACAAAAACACCGACTGACGGACAACCAATGGCTGCACCTTTACAAGTAGATTTAAAAAATAATGTTGGTCTAACGGGTTCTGGAGCCAGTTTTCCCGCGCCTCTCTATCAAAATTGGTTTGTCAAACTCAATGGTGTTGTTCCCAAAATTCAGGTTAACTATCAATCTGTTGGAAGTGGTGCAGGCGTTGAACAATTTACCAAAAATACAGTTGACTTTGGCGCAAGTGATGTTGCCATGAAAGACGAAGAAATTGCCAAGGTCAGTAAAGGAGTGTTAATGCTTCCCATGACGGCAGGAAGTATTGTTATGGCCTACAATTTGCCTGGTGTGGAGGGACTTAAACTTTCTCAGTCCAATTTAGCGGAGATTGCCTTAGGTAAAATCAACAAATGGAATGATCCCAAATTAGTTAAAGATAATCCAGAAGCAAAATTACCCGACTCTCCCATCACCTTTGTTCATCGTTCTGATGGCAGTGGAACTACTGGAGTTTTTACCAAATATTTAAGTGCGATCAGTCCCGACTGGAAATCGTCTATTGGTGATGGCAAAAGTGTGCAATGGCCAACCGCGAAAGGATCATTTATTGGTGGAAAAGGGAATGAAGGGGTAACAGCGAGTATTCAACAAAATGAAGGAGCTTTGGGTTATGTGGAATATGGTTACGCAAAAAATAACGGTTTAACCATGGCCAATCTCCAAAATAAAGCAGGACAATTTGTTGAACCTAACGAAGCGAGCGCGGCCGAAACCTTAGCCACAGTCGAACTTCCCCCTGATTTACGTGCCTTTATTACTAATCCTGACGGCGAAAAATCCTATCCCATCGTTACCTATACTTGGATGTTAATTTTCAAGAAATATGACGATCCTGAAAAAGCTAAAGCAATGGAAGCCATGATTCAATACGGCTTAACAGAAGGACAAAGACAAAGTGCCGCACTCGGTTATGTTCCTTTACCCGCCACTGTTGTTGAAAAAGTTGCAGCCGCAGCCGATGCCATTAGCCCTGATTTTCAAATCTCGGTAAAGTAGCAAAAAAGCTAGTAAATGTTGTTAAATTTTCATGTTTAATGATATTTGCCAGTCTATTAACCCATTTATTTCGACAGCAACTATTAAAACGAATAAACCTAAAAAATAAATATCATTATGGCTTCACCCAGTGTTTCTTCCCAAAATCCCATTAAATCTCGTTCTCTATCTGAAAAAAGGCTAGAATTTGGTTTTCGTTGGCTGACATTAATTTTTGCAATCGGCATTGGCGTCATTTTATTGCTAATTGCCTTGGTTGTAGCGTTTGATTCTCTGCCAGCAATACGCGAATCAGGCTTAGGGTTTCTTGTCGGAAAAGAATGGGATCCTGTGAGAAATGTTTATGGAGCTTTGCCTGTTATTTCTGGTACCTTGATCAGCGCATTATTATCTTTGTTGATTGCTGTTCCCTTGGGATTAGGCACGGCTATTTTCCTAAGTGAAGATTTTATCCCTCTCAATATTCGCACCGTTTTTGTTTTCTTGGTTGAATTATTGGCGGCAATTCCGAGTGTAGTTTATGGATTATGGGGCATTTTTGTATTAATTCCTCTCCTTAAACCCCTTGGTGTCTGGTTAAATACCAACTTTGGCTGGTTTCCTTTATTTAGTAGTATTCCTGTCGGGCCAGGAATGTTACCTGCTGGAGTAATTTTAGGTGTTATGATTCTCCCTATTATTACTGCGATCGCCAGGGATTCTTTGTCAACTTTACCGCCAGAACTGCGTCAAGCCTCTTTAGGATTAGGTGCAACTCGTTGGGAAACCATTTTCCGAGTTTTGGTTCCTGCTGCTTTTTCAGGAATTGTCGGAGGAATTATGTTGGCTTTAGGGCGTGCAATGGGAGAAACTATGGCGGTAACGATGATTATCGGTAATTCTCATCGTGTAAGTGCTTCTATCCTAGATCCAGCTAATACGATCGCGTCTTTATTAGCAAATCAATTTGCAGAAGCTTCAGGAATGCAGGTTTCAGCTTTGATGTATGCTGGTTTGGTATTAATAGTATTGACTTTAGTTGTTAATATTCTGGCTGAACTAATCGTTAATAAAGTGAAAGCAAAATACGATTAATAGTTAAAAAATACTAGCTAATAATTAACTGGTATTTTCGATGAACTTCTTATCTTAATTTCTCAAGAAAACTGTTCTAAAAATCTAAAAAAATCTCAAGTGCTATTATGGCTAATCTAGAAAATACAATCGATTCTCGAAGTTTGGGAATTCAGCTTAAAAAGAAAAACGGCAACCCTCGTTCCCTATTTGGAATAATTATGACTGGGCTGGCGGGAGCTTGTATTGTTATCACTCTTATTCCTTTATTTGCGGTTTTAACCTACGTCCTTGCCCAAGGTGTTAGTTATCTTAATCTAGATTTATTGACCAAGTTACCACCTCCCCCTGGAGGATTACAAAACGGCGGCGTGGCTAATGCTATTATTGGAACTTTAATTGTCGTCGGTCTCGCAACAGCAATGGCCGTTCCCATTGGAATCATGGCGGCTATTTATTTATCTGAGTTTAGTAACAATAATCAAATTGCCCATTGGGTTAGGTTTGCGACCAATATTTTGAGTGGCGTTCCGTCGATTATTTCAGGCGTTTTTGTTTTCGGTTTAATGATTGGCAGTGGTCTGATTGGCTTTTCGGCGATCGCAGGCGGTGTTTCGTTGGCAGTATTAATGCTACCGACCATTATTCGGACTACCGATGAAGCTTTGCAGATTGTTCCCCAAGATATTCGTTGGGCCGCTTTGGGAGTTGGTGCTTACAATTTTCAGTCAGTTTTATTTATTGTCTTACCTGCCGCTTTGCCTTCAATTTTAACAGGAGTTACTTTGGCGATCGCTCGTGCTGCTGGAGAAACGGCTCCATTAATTTTTACAGCCTTGTTCTCTAACTTCTGGCCCAACAGACTAAACGAACCGATCGCAACTCTTTCCGTTTTGGTTTATAACTTTGCCACCGCACCCTTTAAACCTCAACAACAATTAGCTTGGGCAGGTTCTCTCATCTTGGTACTTTTAGTTTTGATGTCCAGTGTTGCTGCTCGTTTGGCAACCCGACGCAAAGTTTATTAGACCTTAAATTAAATCCTTAATAACATTAATACACATTAGTAACTTTAGACTTTCATTAACTCAGCATCAGGAGTTTTTTATGTACGATACGATGGACACTATACAGGAAACAGAAAGCGTTTTAAAAACAGAGAACATAGACATTTATTACGGTGATTATCGAGCCGTTCGAGATGTTTCTCTTAACATTCCTAAAAATAAAGTAACCGCTTTTATTGGCCCTTCGGGTTGTGGGAAAAGTACGATTTTACGCTGTTTTAATCGGCTTAATGACTTAGTTCATGGGTTTCGTTTAACGGGAAAAATTTCCTATCACGGTCAAAATTTATATGATTCTGACGTAGATTCTGTTGAAGTAAGAAAACATATTGGCATGGTCTTTCAAAAACCTAATCCTTTTCCTAAAACCATTTTTGATAATGTTGCCTATGGAGCAAGAGTCAATAAATTTGCAGGAAATCTAGAGGAATTAGTAGAAACATCTCTTCGTCGTTCCGCACTTTGGGATGAAGTTAAAGATAAATTACAAGCTAGTGGTTTTTCGCTTTCGGGAGGACAACAACAACGACTTTGTATTGCCCGCGCGATCGCCATGCAACCAGAAATCTTATTAATGGATGAACCTTGCTCAGCCCTAGACCCAATTTCAACCCTAAAAGTTGAAGAATTAATGAACGAATTAAAAGAAAAATACACCATTATTATTGTTACCCACAATATGCAACAAGCAACCAGGGTCGCAGATGTAACGGGATTTTTTAACGCTGAAGTAACAGGAAAAGGCAGTAAGGTTGGCTATTTAGCTGAATTTAATAAAACTGAAAACATTTTTGGAAATCCTCAAGAACAGGAAACCAAAGATTATGTCAGTGGTCGATTCGGTTAAGTTTTTTATTTACTTAAAAATTCTTAAACTTAATAATAAATAACCCATTAATTCAATAGAGAGAATTAGCAAATGACAGTAACAAATGATGTGATTACCGAAGCCGTTTTGCGAGCTAAAAATGTGAATGTTTATTATGGCTCTCACTTAGCAGTTAAAGAAGTTTCGATTGATATTCCTGAACGTCAAGTTGTGGCTTTTATCGGCCCTTCAGGCTGTGGAAAAAGTACCATGTTGCGGTGTTTTAATCGCATGAATGATTTAGTCGCCAGTGCCAGAATTGAAGGACAAATCACCTTTCGAGGTCGAGATATTTATGCGGCCCAAGTGGATCCAGTTGGTCTGCGGAGTTCTATTGGCATGGTTTTTCAAAAAGCCAATCCTTTCCCTAAATCCATCTATGAAAATATCACCTTTGGAGCTAAATTAAATGGCTATACTGGAGATCTAGATGAATTGGTGGAAAGTTCCCTCAAAAAAGCCGTTCTTTGGGATGAGGTAAAAGATAAATTGGGACAAAGTGGTTTAGCTCTTTCTGGTGGTCAGCAACAACGTCTTTGTATTGCCCGCACGATCGCCATTCAACCCCAAGTTATTCTCATGGATGAACCCTGTTCTGCTCTAGACCCGATTTCTACCCTCAAAGTCGAAGAATTAATCCACGAACTCAAGCAGCAATATACCATTATTATTGTTACTCATAATATGCAGCAAGCTTCGCGGGTGTCTGATATGACCGCTTTTTATAATGCAGAAGCAACTTCTAAGGGTGCAAAAGTTGGTTATTTAGTGGAATACGATCGCACTGAAAAAGTCTTTCAAGATCCAGCTCAGCAAATTACCAAAGATTATGTCAGTGGACGTTTTGGTTAAATTGAATAATTGACTCTTTAGTTATTTTTTTGCTGAAAGTTGCCAAAGTTGAATTTCATAACAAAGATGCTTGTCAAAAATTGTTTTAGCTTCTAACCCTTCTGTAATCGCTTTTTTTAACCAACGCTTATAAGCCCAGTTAAGAAGAGCATAGAGGGGTGGGACGGCGATTTTGATGAGAGTTCCGATATATTCCCCTGTACTCAGTCCAAACTGACGGAAGATCTCGATCGCCAAATCTAGGGTTGGTGCTATTTGCTGGGAAATATCTTCTCTTTTAACCAAGACAAATCCAGACTGGGATAAGGATTGATTGAGTTCTTCGACGATATGACAATTAGAAAAAATTCCGTCGGTGTAAAATTTATCAGAACGCAACATATCTGCTAACAAAAGATAGCCGCCTGGTTTGAGAATTTTAGCAGCACCTTCAGCAATATCTATAGAAGCCATATATTGACTACTTTCACTCAAGAAAACCAGATCGTAAACTACATTAGTTTTAAAATCTTCAAATTTCATATCATGGAAAACTGCCTTACCTTCCGTTGCTTCTAAAAATTTTTTCTTTTGAAATGAATCAGGAGCCAGACCATCTACTGTTAATCCTTGTTTTAGTAAAAAAACTGCATTTCCTCCAATCCCACAACCCACATCCAGAACGGTTTGAGTTTTAGGCGGAATAAAACTTAATAGTTTTTTAGAATACGCTTCTTGGGCCGCTCGAAATTTAAACAGCGATCGCTCTTCTACGGAAGTTGGTAAAGGTTCCCAATAACCATAGTGGAGATAGGGCGAACCTGTCAGTTGCAGATAATAATTTAGTGCTGCATTTTGGTAGCGATTAACTGATGAAAGCTGTTTTGATTGGGGATTGGACATTGGCAATAACTAAATATTAAGTTAGTCTATAGAAAGCAAAGCTAAAAAGCTTAAACCTTTAAAGTATAGTGCTTTCTTGGTCAAGTATTTTGTTAGAAGGATCTTTAATTTGGAAAATCAGAAACCATAAATATATATAAAAATCTGAAAATCTAGAGAATATTTAATCACGAGATAATAACCAGTAACATTTGGTGAACCCATCAAGAGTATGATTAACTTTGGAATTTCTCATCCTAGATAATTTTGGCTTCATCTGTTTTTGCTCCCTATTTTCCCATTGCCCTAATCGCCACTACGCCCCAGGCGGCCCGAACTCTTGCTCCTCTTTGTCAGAACATTGGCGCGACTTTATATTTACCCGAAAGCTTATTAGGCATAGACAATAGCACTTTATACCAAGGCAATTTAAAAGATTATTTAAATCAAATTTGGGGACAGCACCGAGCTTTTATTTTTGGATTAGCAACAGGAGCCGTTGTCCGTTTGATCGCTCCCTTGTTGCAAGATAAAGCGACTGATCCCGCCATATTAGTGATCGATCCTCAAGGCAAGTTTGTGATTAGTTTGTGCGGTGGTCATCAGGGAGGAGGCGATCGCTTAACGGGTTTGATAGCAACCCAACTAAACGCAACACCAATTCTGACAGGTGCTGCCAATGACTTAAATTTACCTGCTATTGATACTTTAGGAATGCCTTTCGGTTGGAAAAAAGGTCAGGGAAGTTGGACAGATGTTAGTGCCGTTCTGGCTCGCCAGGAAAAAATTCAAATTATTCAAGATGCAGGTAGTTTATTCTGGCAAAAACAATTGTCTGAGCATCATCTTTTTAGTTTTAATTTATCAGAAGCTCAACCTAAAGCAAGAATTTGGATTAGTGCAACTCAACGAGATTTTTCGCCTGAATCTGATTTCCCAAAAGTGCAATGGCATCCGCGGGTTCTTTGGGTAGGAATCGGTTGCATTCGCGGTACTTCTCAAGAATTTATTTGTAATGCTATTAATCAAGTTTTTCAACAACAACATTTAGCAAAAGATGCGATCGCAGGAATTGCTACTATTGATATTAAAGCAGATGAAATCGGATTATTAAATTATTGTAAAACAGAAAATTTACCCTTTAAAACATTTCCTTCCTCTATTTTAAATCAAGAAATTGTTCCAACTCCCTCTAATATTGTTTATGAAGAAGTAGGAACTTTTAGTGTAGCTGAAGCATCGGCTTTATCTGCTGCTAAAAATTATGGAGAAACTCAACTTTTAGTCAGTAAACAAATTATTAAAAATCCAAAAAATCAAGCAGAAGCTGTTACTATTGCGATCGCAAAATCAGAACTTGAATATATTGGAAAAACAGGTGCTTTGCGGTTAATTGGAACGGGGCCAGGAGCCTTGGAGCAAATGACCAGTGCCGCTAAAACAGCTATTAATCAAGCAGATGTAATTATCGGTTATTCCCTTTATTTAGATCTTATTCAACCGCTTAAAAGAACGGGCCAAATCATTGAATCTTTTCCTATTACCCAAGAGCGTCAACGAGCAAAAAGAGCCATTGAATTAGCCCAATGGGGATTACAAGTTGCTGTCATTTCTTCAGGAGATTGTGGGATTTATGGCATGGCAGGTTTGGTCTTAGAAGAATTACAAAAGTCTGAAGAAAAAGAGAATCAACCGATTGTTGAAGTTTTCCCTGGAATTTCTGCATTACAAGCGGCGGCGGCGAGAGTTGGTGCGCCTTTAATGCACGATTTTTGTGCCATTAGTCTGAGTGATTTATTAACTCCTAAAGTATTAATTGAAAAACGATTACTAGCATCGGCTCAAGCGGATTTTGTCACAGCAATTTATAATCCCAAATCCCAAAAACGAACAGAGTTAATTGAAACTGCCCAAAGAATTTTTCTAGATTATCGAAATCCTCAAACTCCCGTTGTTTTAGTTCGTTCTGTTTATCGTTCTGATGAGAATATTGTTATTACAACCCTAGAAAAAATGTTAGATTTTCCGATTGATATGTTAACAGTTATTTTAATTGGTAATTCTACAACCTATTATCAAGGTGAGTTTGTGATTACGCCCAGGGGTTATTAATTTTAATTTGAGAGATATTTTTGTGATATTCTAGATCGAAAATGTCATCTTCTAACTCTATTTTATTTATGAAAGTATTCTTAAAATCTTTATTAATTTTCTTATTGGCGATCGCAAGTTTTAACTTAACTGCTTGTAGCATTGGAGTTGGTGGTTTGCAACGTTATTTAGATTCGGGAGACGGCTATCAATTTCTTTATCCCAACGGTTGGATTGCGGTGGATATCAAAAATGCATCTGCGGGAGTGGATGTGGTTTTTCGAGATTTAATTGAAACTACCCAAAATCTAAGCGTTATTATCAGTGAAATTACTAATAACAAAAGTCTCACGGATTTAGGTACACCAAGTGAAGTTGGCACTCGTTTTCTTAAAAAAATTAATGATAATCCTGGGAGCGATCGCCAAGCCGAATTAATTAATGCAGACCAACACGAAAAAGACGGAAAAATTTATTATACTCTCGAATATCAAGTTAAATCAGCTAATAATCAAGAACGTCATGATTTAGCTAGTGTCACTGTTAATCGGGGCAAATTAGTAACATTTAATCTTTCTACTCCTGAAAAAAATTGGGATAAAGTTAAAAGTCTTTTTGAAACTTCAGCTAATTCTTTCACCGTTTATTAGTATTAATTAACTTAATCTAATTTGGATTGAATAATAATAGTCTTTATGGTTCCTCCTTTTGTTCTCGCTTCTGCCTCTCCTGCCCGCCGTAGATTATTAGAAAATGTGGGAATAAATCCGATTGTTTGCCAAAGTTATTTTGATGAATCTCAAATTCAATTAACTGATACCATTTCATTAGTTGAAACGTTGGCTCGATATAAAGCTGAAACTGTTGCAGTGGGTCTAAGTCAATCTCTAATTTTAGGCTGTGATTCCTTATTAGTTGTTGATGGCGAGTCTTATGGTAAACCTGAATCCTCTCAAGTTGCGATCGCTCGTTGGCAAAAAATGCGCGGTCAAATTGGAGTTTTATATACGGGTCATGTTTTGATTGATCAAACCCAAGAAAAAATAATTACTTGTTGTGGAATTACTCAAGTTCATTTTGCGAATATTGATGATCTAACAATTCAAGCTTATGTGAATAGTGGTGAACCGCTTCAATGTGCTGGAGCATTTGCGATCGAAGGAAAAGGAGGACTATTTATCGAAAAAATTGAGGGTTGTCACACTAATGTTA
>JANNLO010000206.1:0-3531 GCA_031396835.1 Snowella sp. SOY_38_metabat_116 | reverse complement strand
ATTGGCGCCGGCACTCTGCGGCCCGACCCGAAAACGGGAACCATCAAACGTCAGGATCGAGCCGCCGCCGGCCGCCACGGTGTGGATGCTCATCATGGGCGCGCGCATGCGCACGCCCGCCACCTGGGTCTCGAACTCGCGCTCGAACTCGCCGGCGTAATGCGACACGTCGGTGGAGGTGCCGCCCATGTCGAAACCGATGACTTTTTCGATCCCGGCAATCGCGGCAGTGCGTGCCATGCCGACAATGCCGCCGGCCGGACCCGAGAGGATGGCGTCCTTGCCCTGGAACGCATGGGCACGGGAAAATGGGGCCATGATAAGCGTCCTACTAAAATCACTCCAGCATCAATCCCTAGCGCGATCACTCCTTTGCTGAAGTTGAGCAATAACGGAGAAATCCGTTGTCCCATTTGTCCATAAATTCGCGCTGCCACCGCCCAAATTAAGGCACTCCCTAAAGCCGCTAGTTCGCCAATTAATACTGTCATTACTCCAACATAGTCTGGTTAGGAAATTGCGCGAGTTTAGGTTAAGACTGATCTTCTGCTATGGCTTTGAGTCCCGCTCCAATACGTAAATATAGGGTTCATGTTACCAAGTGCAGCCTGTGGCTAAAACGTCTAATGTGTATGGACGATAGCCTAGTTAAAAACTTTTCTTTCTTCTCCCAAATTCTTACTATAATTTGTAAGTTTTTTCAAATAAAAGTAATAGAGGTGAGTTATGTCACTATTTTTACGATACTACCTGTTCTAGAAGTGCTTACATCTAATCGCAGGGACATTTGCTCTTTTAATTCGGTAACATGAGAAATAATACCAATCATACGACCACTACTCTGGAGATCAATCAAGGTTCGGATGGCAAGATCGAGAGATTCTTGATCAAGACTGCCAAATCCTTCGTCAATGAAAAGAGTATCGAGCTTAATTCCCCCTGCATAGGATTGCACCACATCAGATAATCCCAGAGCTAAGGATAAAGCAGCCATAAAGGATTCTCCTCCCGAAAGAGTCGCAACAGGACGCACATTGCCATTGTATTCATCTAGGACGACAATTTCTAATCCAGAAGCTTTATTGCCTTTGGCTTTGTCGCTTTCAGGCCGTTGTAAACGATAACGTCCTTTACTCATGCGATGTAAACGTTGGGAAGCTTGTGTTAACACATCTTCTAGCAAGACTCCCAAAACAAAACGCTGTAGGCTAATTTTATTGCCTGTTTGGCCATTAGCAACATCACTTAATGTTCCATAGACTGCATATTGGGCATCTAAATTAGCTCGCTGCTTGTTGGCTTGAGTAAGTTTTGTTTGAATATTTTGGAGACTATCATGACGGGTTTTTAATTGCTGGTAAGTGTGATCTTTTTCAACTAATAAAGTGGATTTTTCTATCAAGATTTTGTCTAGCAATTCCATATCAGGGAGAGTTTGCTTTGCCAACTCAACCTGTAAATCTTGAACACCAGCTTGCAGAGTTTTTAGCTCAAATTGATAGGTTTCAATTTCAGTAGCGATCGCGATTTGTTCGGATTCAGATAGGCAAGCTTGTTGAAAAGCGACAAGATCGACAAAAGGACTCTGAGCAAGAGCCTCTTGCCAGGTTTGAACAGCCGTAAACGTTTTTTGCTGTTGTTCCTGTTGCTGATTTTCTAATTCCTTTTGTTTGGTTTGAGATTGAACTAATGTTAAATTTTTAGTGTTATAACCCAAATTGGCTTGATTATACGCTTCTGTTAACGTATTAATTTTCTGGGTTAATTGAGCGATCGCGTTGTTTAGGATTTTAGCTTGATGGTATTCGCTAGGAATTTGGGTTTCGATTTGTTCTACGGTTGAACGGGCTTGAATTAGTTTTTCGTGATCTGCTTGAGCTTGACTTTGTAATTCCGCGATCGCGCTTTCAATCTCGATTAACGAAGTTTTAATTTGCTCAATTTGAAGCAAAAATTGTTTTTGTTCTATTTGTTGTTTGAGTAATTTATCTACGGCTTCTTCTGTGCTTTTAAACAAATTTTCTAGAGAATCTAAAGACTGATTAGCCAAATCTTGCAGTGATGTTTGATAAGTGTAAATATCCTTTTGCTGATGATCTATTTCAGAGGATACCTGAGCTAATTCCTGTTGCGTTTTTTGTAAAGCTTGACGAGCTACTTCCTTGTTTTTTTCAGCTTTTTCAAGTATTTCTTTCGTGATCAATGACCCCTCAGGATGGGCAGGATTGGGATGCTTATAACTACCACAAACAAGACAAGGCTCGTTAATTTTCAAATCTTGAGCCAGCAAGGCCGCTTGTCCTAAGTGCCATTGCCTAGTTGTATTACGGAATTCGGTTTCCGCTTTTTGAAACTTTCTTTCTTGATCAATATTATTTTTACTAAATTTCTGTTCTTTGATAACCAATTTAGCATAGTCTTGTTGCAATAAGTCGAGTTTCTTGCGCTGTTCTAACTGTTGACGTTGACGCTCTAACTCACTTGTTTGAGAACCCAAAGATTCTAAAGCCTGATTAATTGTCTTAACTTGGGATTCTAGGTTAATTTGTTGTTCACGAAAAGTTTGTTGTTCAGCTTGTTTTGTCTCTAATTGAGTTTGACTTTTTTGAGCTAGTTTCTCGCAAGTTTTAAGATTTTTTCTCTTTTCAACTAACTCATCAATTTGGGTTTCGTATTGCTTCAGTTCAATTTGTTGTTTTTTAAGCTCATCAACTGTATAAAAAGTATTTTTAGCTTGAGTTAAAACTTTTTCAGCCTCTTCTACTGCTTGAGTCGCTTGTTTGAGTGTTTCCCCACTTTTTTCTAATCGTTGATCAAGTTTAGCAAGTGCCGTATTTTCTTCATGATAACGATCATAAACAGGGCTAATTTTATCTGCAATTTTGGACTGCTTTAGGAAAACTTGTTTCGTATTAATTTCTGCTTTTAGAGTTAACTGATTGGCTAACGCTATCTCTTTTTGTTGCAAACTATCAAAGCGTTTTTGTAAGGCGATCGCGGAATCTTTAGCTTTAACTGCATTAATTTTATCTTGTTCAGCTTGCTGTTTCTCCGTTTGGGCTATTACTAATTGGGGAGTAAGAGCTTGCAGTTCAATAAAAACTTGATTTTCTGCACTAAGATTAACACTTTCTAATAGGCCGCTCACCTGATTCTCTTGAGTCTTTTTAGCCTCTTTGATTTCCCTAGCTTGTTCTTTAAGATGGTCTTGAATACGTTCATAAATATTTGTGCGGAATAACTGACTGAAGATTTTTTCTCGATCTTTGGAGTCGGCCATCAATAATTCTCTAAATTTACCTTGGGGTAAGACCATTACCTGACGAAACTGCTCAACTTCTAAACCGATTAGGTTAATAATATATTGAGTCGCTTCATTTACCTTTTTTGGGACTAATAAATCCCCTTCTAATGAATTATTTAAATGCCATAATTGAGCTTCTGATTGTTGAGTGGTTGTACCTTCTCCTTTATTTTTGGGCTTTTCTTGAGGAGGAATTCTACGAATGCGATAGGTTTCATTGCCTAATC
>JANNLO010000186.1:0-11415 GCA_031396835.1 Snowella sp. SOY_38_metabat_116 | reverse complement strand
GTGATGTTATCTCTCGCATTGCTTGGTCGCCAGATGGAAAGTTCCTTGCTTCACCCTCTCGTGACACAACCATTAAAGTCTGGAGTTTAGATACAGGGAAACTATACCGGAATCTTCAAGGGCATACTTTAAGGGTTAACAGTGTAGCTTGGGCGAGGGATAGTAGCCAGTTAGTTTCCTGTGGTTCTGATGGAATTATTGCACTGTGGGATTTTAAACAAGACTCTCCTCAAATTAACCAGATTAAGAAATTTACCAGTAACGGCGATGTAATCCCAGTCTTTGATATTGCTTGGGACTCAGAAACTGGACTTTTTGCAGCAGCTTGTAAAGATGGCAATGTTCACGTTTGGTCTTCAAAACACAATGGCACAGTTAGAAAACTTGCTGGAATTAATGCGTATATTAATTGTGTAGTCTGGTCTCCGAACGGAAAATTTTTGGCAGCGGCTTCAGGAGATAAAAAGGTCAGGCTTTGGGAAGGAACTAAGGATGGAGAACCTAAGTTAACTTGGGAAGTCGAGGCTCAATACAGTCCAGTTAATAGCATCGCTTGGTCTCCGGATGGTATATTACTGACTTCCGTTGGAAAACAGATGCTAAAAATTTGGGATACTTCGGGACTAAAAGAACTAAAAAAAATAGAATTACAGCCTGATAAAGACGGTTTTATTAAATCTGTTGACTTTTCTCACGACGGAAAATTACTAGCAGCTAAATGTCAAAGCAGTCAGGTGGAGGAAAACAATGCAGTTAAGGTACTAGATTCTGAGACGTTGCAAATTATTGCTACTATTCCAGAACCCACTACACTCAAAGCGGGAAATGGTATTGCCTTTCATCCCTCTTTGCCCATTCTGGCAACTCAGGGAGAAAATGACACAATTATTAGGCTTTGGGATTTAAAGAAGCTTTCTGATATTGAGGACGGAGAGCTACCTGGCATCAAAACTGACATGGAGAAACAAGCTGTCAGCGAAATGCAACAGAAACTCAAATTACTAGGAAATTATTCTGACGTTATAGACGGTATTATTGGCCCAATAACGATTCAAGCTGTCAAGCAATTTCAGCATAATCACAACCTTGTTCAAGATGGCATCCCTGGACCAGGAACTTTGAGAATGTTAGAACAGGCATTTCAAGAATTTCAAAAAAAATTATCTGAAATGGCAATGCCCCCCTGGATTTTTGGTATGCACGATCCAGGAGACTGGCGGGATTTAGTGGAACAAGCTGGAAAGAAGGCATGGGTTATGTTCCATCAAGTGGTAGGGTCCGATCCCAACAACCAAGAGGGTAATCCTCAATTTGCGGGGTGGGCACAAGCTGGTCACGGTGTTTTAGCACGCTTAGTCAATGCTCCATTCAGTATGGATGAAAAAAGAGGGGGTGGATCTATCCCCTTGCCTACAAACTATGAAAGCTTTGCTCAATGTTGTACTAATTTTGTTCGGAATTCTCCTGGATGCCGAATTTGGTTCATCGGTAGTGAAATGAATATTAGCTGGCACTGGACAGCAGACCCATCTTACCTAGGCAGTGATACTGGTAATGAGCTTGATTTTCTCGTGCCAGAAAAAAAGCCAATTATGCCTGGTGATTATGCAAAATGTTTCAAGTTGGTGCGAGAAGCCATTAAATCCGTTCAGCCTAATGCTTGGGTCATTCCTTCTGGTCTCAATCCTCTAAAACATCCTGATACAAAACACGAAGATGCGCTCCAATGGTTTGGGGAAATGCTAGGTTTGGTTGATGAACTTGATGGATTCGATATTCACAGCTACTTCCCAGACCGGGACTCATACAGCTACAAGGAATTTCTTGAAAATATTCCAGAAAATAAACGACATTTACCTGTTTTCTTAACTGAAGCAACTCCTCCAGATATCTGGTCTGAGACGGCAAATGGTTGGATGCAAAAAACTTACAAAAATATTGATGAATGGAATGCTATTCCTGGCAATCAGCAAATATGCGCTCTCCTACCTTATCGCTGGCAAGGAAGCACTTCTGATAGTAAGCCCGATCCTTGGAATCTAGTGAATAGGTCTTCCTATCGGCAGGATTTTAGCGAGGCACTTAAGAATAACTATCTGTGGACTCCACCAATGCCTGTTACTAAAGAAGAAGTCAGACAAATCCAGACCTTGCTGACTCAAGCAGGGCATCCAGTCAAAGTGGACGGTGACTATGGGATGCAAACCCAAATAGCCGTTAAAGAATTTCAAGAAAAATTAGGAGTCGAACCAACTGGAGTAGTAACGCCTTCAAGCATTGTTAGAGAATTTCAAGAAAAATTGGGAGTCGAACCAACTGGAGTAGTAACGCCTTCAATCATTCAGCTTCTACAACTTGAACCACCACCTGTTAGAAATGCGATTAGGATTGAAGTTAATGCTGATACTGTTAGCCTAGACTACGAAAACGAGACATACTCTAACCCAAATTGCCTTGCAGAATATGCTGAAGAAATTAGCGTTGCTGGCCTGGAAGCTAATTGGATGAAATATGGCGAGTTGTTGTTTGATGCAATTATTAACAATACGCGCAACGAGTTAGATAATCGAAAAAGCGTGCTAACTGGCTATGAAAAAGCCAAGGAGCGAATAGGTAAAAAACGCATAACAATCGAATTAGACCTCGATCCTAATCGGATGAGCTTACATCAATATAAATGGGAATATCTCAAAGCTCCAAGAGATATTGATGTTCCTCTAGCTGTTTACGAGCACTCACCTTTTTATCGCTATTCTGGAAATGACAATATTATAGAGTCTGTTGAGGCTAATCCCTTAAAAATTTTAGTTGTAATCTGCAATCCTTCAACTCTCAGAGATCTTCCCCCACAAAGTCAAATTATTTCGCCTACACTTTCATCTTCCTCGAATAATCCAGTAGAGCAGTTAGTAAAAATTGATGTTGCTCAAGAAAAAGCAATTTTGGAGACGGGACTAATACGACTACAAGAGGAAAAACTAATTGAATATACCTTTCTCCACGAAATTAGATCGAGAGCAACTTTAGATAATCTCATTGCAGAACTCAGAGAAAGACCTTACCACATCTTGCATATTGTCGCTCATGGCTTTCTGATGGGACCCAATTTTATGCTAGTTATGGAGAATTCGGACGGGCGACATGATTGTGTAGATGCTAAAAAATTTAGCTCTGCTATGTTTCCCGATAGCCTGCGCTTAGTCGTTCTTGCCTCCTGTCAAACTGCTCAAACGGATACAGACAATGCAATTAGAGGACTCGGAGCACGCTTAAGTAATTTGGGTATCCCGGCAGTTATCGCTATGCAAGATCTAGTCCCTATTCCTACAGCTCAATTATTCACCCAATATTTCTATGACCATTTAGCCAGAAGTGGACGCATTGATATGGCGATGGCGGCAACTCGTTTCGATCTATATCGTCGTCGAGGAGGAGAAACTGGGGATTGGGGAATTCCTGTTTTATTTATGACGAGCAGTAGGGGTCAATTGTTTAATGTCGATCGTCAGAAAGCCTCAAACGTCGATCCGCTACAACCAGACATCAAAAGTTACGATCAATTACCTGGTCGTGGCGATCCTCGTCCTCAAGTGTTGGCTTCAAACCTAGAAAATTTGGCCCGTCAGCATAATCTCAATCCAGAGCAAATAGCTCTCTTGAGTTCCCTTGCTGCTTCTCTTCGCCCCAATACTCAACCCCTAGCTCCTCCTCAAAACCGCCTAGACCTTCAAGAGAAAATCAAGAAAGATTTGAAGATCGCTCCAATAGAGCTAAAAAAAGCTTCTACTCTCTCTCTTCCAGATAGCGTTTATAGGCAGATCGCATCTGCTCTCAATACTGGCAAGCACATTATTTTGATCGGACCACCAGGAACGGGCAAAACCACGATTGCTCATGATATATGCCAATATGTCAAAAATGAAAGTTGGTCTGCTGGTTATACTTTAACGACGGCTACGGCTGACTGGACAACCTTTGATACAATTGGCGGTTACGCACCCACTCCTCAACAAACTCTGCAATTTCGTCTGGGGGTATTTTTACAAGCGATCACACAGGGTAACTGGCTGGTAATTGATGAAATTAATCGCTCGGATATTGACAAATCTTTTGGTGAGTTATTTACAGTTCTATCAGGGCAGCAGGTGGACTTACCTTATAGCATTAACGATCAAGCCGTGAGTATTTTGTCTGCTAAAGCTTGGGAAGATCACAAGAATGATAATCCAGACAACTATACCTATGTCGTCCATCCGAACTGGCGAGTCATCGGTACGATGAATGTCTATGATAAATCTTCTCTTTTCAATCTATCCTTTGCCCTCATGCGCCGATTTGCTTTTATTGAAATTGATGTTCCCGATCATCAAATCTATCAAGAAAATCTGCTAACGACTGAGGGTTGGTTTGCAAAATGGAAAGATGAGAAGGAAAGAGAGGAAAGTTTGAAAATATTGCAATCAAAATTTCTAGATCTGCTGAGACTGGAAGATGTTAATGGAATTACCTTGTTGACAGATTTGAAGCTAGCTAGCAATCCCTTAATGAGCAGTCGAGCGATTGGTCCAGCGATCGTGAAAGATATGGTAGAGTATATTGGCGATCGCTATCAACCTGGTGATGATATTATCGAGTGCTTAGGAGAAGCTTTTTTACTCTACCTCTCTCCTCAATTGGATGGAATTGCTCAAGATGTCATTCTAGATATCCATCGCTTTATTAGCTCCCTGTTTAAAGATATGAGTATATCTTCAAGCATCCTCAACAGGATTGAGCTTTTCTATCCTCATATTAGGGAGTGGTCATAACAATGATAGGCAACACCCAAAGTGAGTTGAAATCCTCCGATCGCGAAACAGTCTTAACAACCCTGATGGGACATTTGATGAGTCTATCAATAATATCTATAGACCAGCTATTTCCAAAGACAAAACAACAATCGATCGTTCGTTCTATTTATTTTCTGCTCGACAATAAAAGTCCAGGCAATCTTTATCAATTCGTGTCTTATACTCTTCCTCGAATTCTAGAACAAATCCACCATACAACCACTCGGGTTAATGTGGAATATCAGGGGCGAGTGCGGGGACGAGTTGTCTGGCCAGCAACGTATAAAGCCCGCTTCTCTCATGACTATAACCCCAATCTTTATAGCTGTCGGCAAGTTCAGCCCTTTTTTGATACGCCAGAAAATCAGCTTCTCAAACATGTAATTGAAGAAATTCATCATCGTCTGCAATCTGTTCCAGAAGTTATCCGAAGTGGTTTTCTTTCTACTGCGGAAAACCCTGCAATCTTCCCGACCGTCAATCGATTACAAGTTTTAGAGTCCCGTATCCAGGAGACATTACGAAACATTTACCTGCGTCAAATCACTTCGATCTCCCAGGTAACTCCTCTCCATCTCCAACGGGCGGAAAATTCTCGATTAGAAGAATACGCTGAGATCGCTAGTCTCTACCGTCAGCTAATCGAGCGTTCGGACTGGCATCCGTTTCATACGGATGGTCAGCGTTTCTTACTGCTTCCTAACCAAGCTAATCTTGAAACGGAGGCTTGGATTCAGGTTGCCGCCACTCTAGTTCAGACTTATTACTCACATCAAGGAGCTTAAAATGGTTGACACAAACAAAGTTTATTTTAATGGCATCAATGCTTTGACAGGGCAGTATGGAATACAACCTCTAGAGTATGCCCAAATAGCCTCTATTGTTCGAGGAGGAACCCAAGAAGAAGGGTTGAAGAACTGGTTTAAAAAGCTATTTCAAAGATTAAATACTAACAGTATGGGACCAGATCCTCGAAAAGATCGAGGGAATCTTAAAGATGTTGGATGGGCGATTGTTTTTCATAAAGATGAAGATGTATCAGTCAAAAATGCGTTAGAACCTCTAGTTGAGCATCGTCGCCAACAAATTAACAACGATGATATTGTCAAAGTTTTAGAATATCGACCTGACGAGAAGCTTGCTAACTGGCTTGTACGACATGGATTGAGTGCCAACGGTCAATTCATTGCAAAAAATGTCCCCTATTATGTACTTTTAGTCGGAAGTCCTGAAAAAATTCCTTTTCTGTTTGGGTATCTTTTAGACGTAGAGTACGCTGTAGGACGGCTTCATTTCGATACGATTGATGGCTATACAAATTATGTATCCAGCTTAATCGAGTACGAAACTCGTCCGAGTCTAGACAATGCTAAAGAAGTTACTTTTTTTGCCCCACGACATAATTTTGATGCTGCCACTCAGCTGAGCGCAGATAGTCTAATCAATCCTTTGGCAGATAACACTGTTTCTGATGATTTGCCTAATATAATCGATTGTGGCTTTGCCTCTCAGAAGTATCGAAAAAATGATGCAACTAAAGAGAAATTAAGCGAGATATTAAAGAGAAATCAACCCTCTTCTATCTTATTTACTGCCAGTCATGGACTAGAATTTCCTTTTCCGACTAGCGAACAGGAAATACAACGTCAATTAAAGGAGCAAGGAGCTTTAGTTTGCCAAAATTGGCCGGGATTTGGGAGCATTAAACCAGAGCATTACTTCAGTGCAGCTGATATTACAGACGATGCAAGGCTTCAAGGAATGATTACTTTTCACTTTGCCTGTTTTGGGGGAGGAACTCCTAGTCGTAATCGGTTTCTTCAATTCGAGCAGGCATTTGGAGGAACAGCTACAGCAACATTAGCTAGCCAATCTTTTTTTGCTGCATTGCCCAAGGCTTTGTTATCTCATCCCAAAGGTGGAGCATTAGCCTGCATTGCTCATGTAGAAAGAGCTTGGGGGTACTCTTTTATTCATCCTCAAGTGGGGAGTCAATTAGGACCATTCACAGAGGCGTTCTGGTTGATCCTTCAGGGACAACCAATTGGTTATGCAATGGAAAGCTTTAATAAGAGATATGCCACTTTATCTACCATACTGACTAGCAAATTAGAAGAATTATTAAATAATCCCGTTTCTGACGAAGAATTAGCCCAAGATTGGCTAGAGCGCAATGATGCTGAAAGCTATGTGATCATTGGCGATCCAGCAGTAAGATTACGGATCGATTTATTACAACAACCCAACCAAATCAACAACTAGGAGAAAACGATGCCTACCATCACTTTACAAAACTCGGAACAGAATATTGATTTATCGTATTACCTTATCGCCTTTGATAAGAATGGAAAGGAGCGCACCGACGACTCAGAAGGATTGATGAGTCAGAAAGTAGCAGAAATCCTCGATCAAGAGCCAATTACCGATGTGTTTATTTTTAGTCATGGTTGGTTAGGAGATGTTCCTGCGGCAATTGACCAATACAATCGATGGATCGGAGCGATGGCAACACAAACTCAGGATATTGAGCGTCTTCGCCAAATTCGTCCCGGATTTCGTCCTCTTTTGATTGGACTTCATTGGCCGAGTTTACCTTTTGGAGAAGAAGCTTTAGGTAGTGGTAGCCCCGTCTCATTTGCTACGACCGGAGCACCTGCTGTCGATCCAATCGAGCAAATGGTAGAGTTTTACAGCAATAGCATTGCCGATACAGATGCAGCTAAAACGGCTCTGCGGACTATTATTACTTCTGCGGCAGAAAAGAGTGCCCCCAGTGAACTTCCTAATGATGTGATAAATGCCTATAAAAATCTGGAACAGGAAGCTGATTTAAGTCAAGATGGAATGGCTGGCGCACCCGGAGCAGATCGAGAGCCATTCAATCCTGAGCGACAATATCTTTTGAGTAAGAATACACCTGTTGATTTCGCTGGTCCGAATTGGAGTCAGTTACTGGCTCCGCTACGAACTCTATCTTTCTGGAAAATGAAGGATAGAGCAAAAGCTTTCGGTGAAAGTGGAGGTTTTAACCTCTTAACCAAACTTCAACAAGCTACAAATGCTGAAGTTCGATTTCACCTCATGGGACATAGTTTTGGCTGTATCGTTGTCACAGCTACTTTATGTGGCTCTAAGGAGCAGGAGCAATTACCCCGACCTGTGAATTCTGTTGCTTTAGTTCAAGGAGCACTTTCTTTGTGGTCTTACTGTGCCGATATTCCTCATCAAAAAGGAACCCCAGGTTATTTCCACAGACTTATTAAAGAAGCCAAAGTTTCTGGACCGATATTAACTACCCAGTCAGAACATGATACTGCTCTAAGTAAAATGTATCCTCTGGGAGCAGGAGTTGCAGCTCAGTTGTCCATGGCACCTGGGGAGTTACCTCCAAAATATGGAGCTGTTGGGACATTTGGCATACATGGAGATGGACTTCCACTGGAATTTCAAGATATGCTACCGATCGAGCAATCCTATTCCTTCTCTCCCGGAACAATCTATAACCTTGTGAGTAGTGCATTTATCAACCAGAGTTCTGGACTCGGTGGCGCACATAACGATATCGCTAAACCAGAAGTCGCTCATGCGATATGGTGTGCTGCTATGTCTTAACAGATATTGGATAATCTTGTAAATTTGCTCAATGAAGCATTTTTCTGCTCATACTTCATGCGATTAGGAAATGCTATAAACAGACTGTGCGAGGATTAGTCATTGACGAGGATACCATGACTCCCACCATTTCTTCCCCCGGAATCCCAGCATCCCGACTCCTCTCCTTAACCAGTCCCCCAATGACAGAAGCAGATGTTCGTGAAGTCCAACAAGCTTTAATTGCTAAAGGTTTTAATCTTGGGGAAAGTGGTGCCGACGGTATTTTTGTACCAGCAACAGATGCAGCCGTAAGAGTATTCCAACAACGCCAGAATTTGCGGGTTGATGGAATCGTGGGACGTGCTACCCGTTCAGCTTTGGAAATAGATTTTGATTAACAATTGAGTAATTTAGGATTTAGGAGACAAACTGATGGACAATTTTACTAATGGTACATCTAGTGAAGCAGTAAAACGCCTTCAAGAGCGATTGCAGGAATTTGGCGTTTACAACCCCCAAATAACAGGTAATTTCGACGAAGCAACCCAGGCTGCGGTTGTGGACTTTCAAGAAGCCAATGGATTGGCTGCTGACGGTGTAGTAGGTTTAATGACCTTACAGGCTTTGGATTTACTTGAACTCGGCTTAGTTGACATTAGTTAAAAACAGGAGAAAAAAAACAATGGCAATGTTAAAGGATTTGGTTGCTAGTTGTGTCTCAACGACAACTGTAGATGGATTATCTCGACAGATTATCGCTGAGATGAACAATGCTGTTCCAGGGGTTCTTGTCGATTGTTCTGACTTGAATATTTCCATTGATTCTCTGCAATTTTCCTTTCTACAACTACCTGCTAAAAATGCTTTAGCTAGAGCAATTCAGGCTAGAGGAACAAGAATGAAAATTAACTCAGGCTATCGTACCTGCGCTCAACAATTCTTACTACGCCGTCGGAAAGAATTAGGGATATGTGGTATTGCTCAAGCTGCTTTACCAGGAAAAAGCTTTCATGAAAGCGGTTTAGCTTTAGATATCCCCGATATCAGTGGTTGGAAGCCTTTTCTACAAGCACAAGGTTGGATTCATGTCGGTGCAAACCTCCCCGGAGATCCCTTTCACTTTGAATTTAGAGGACGCGATACACAAATTATTAGCAATGTAGGGCTTCTTGGATTTCAGAAATTGTGGAACAGAAACCACCTCAATGATCGCATTAATGAAAATGGTCTTTACGGAACACAAACTGCTGCAAAATTGAGCATTTCTCCCTCTCAAGGATTTGGTCTAACTGAACCTGGAACGAGAAGAATTCTCCGCTTGGCAAGTCCTTTAATGCAAGGAGGCGATGTACGACGTGTTCAGATGAAATTGAGACAACTAACCCCTCCTCTACTTGCCAGTGATAGTGATGTAGATGGGTTTTACGGACCCAATACTGAAGGTGCTATTCGACAGTTTCAGCAGGATAAAGGACTGGAGGTAGATGGAGTAGTTGGTCCGGAAACTTATGCAAAGTTAGGGATTCAGTAATTAACCTTCAAATTTTTACTTTAACAATCTTACTTAAGAAAATCATGATGAAAAAAATTCGTGGTGTTTGGTTAACAACAGCAGCTAGTGATGTATTAGATTCTAAAGATAATATCATTGAAGCCATGAAACTTCTAGCTGATACAGGTTTTAATACCGTGTTTCCGGTAGTTTGGAATAATGGCTATACTCTCTATCCTAGTGATGTTTTAAAAGATAATTTTGATGTAGAAATTTCCCCAAAATTTGTTGGGAGGGATGTTTTAGCTGAGGTAATTGATGTGGCTACACCATTAGGATTAGAAGTAATTCCTTGGTTTGAGTACGGTTTCGCCGCTTCTTTCAAAGAAAATGGCGGACATATCATTGCTAAAAAACCGGAATGGGGAGGCAAAGATAAAAAAAATCAACTTCTGATCAAAAATGATTTTGTGTGGATGAATTCTCTTGATTCAGAAGTTCAAAATTTTTTACTAAGTCTTTTTTTAGAAGTAATCAAAAATTATCCTAGTATAGCTGGAGTACAAGGAGATGATCGTTTACCTGCTATGCCCTCTGAAGGTGGTTATGATTCTAAAACTAAAAAGTTGTATCGTGATCAGTTTGGTGAAAATCCATCTTTAGATCCGAAAAATCCTAAGTGGTTGAAATGGAGGGCAGATATTTTAACTAACTTTTTGGCAAGATTATATCGAGAAGTCAAAAGTCTTAATCCAAATCTGCTTGTTTCTATGTCACCTAGTCCCTATCCCTTTGGATTTAATGAATATTTACAAGATGTACCAACTTGGATTAATCGTGAGATTGTTGATTTAGTTCATCCTCAACTATACAGGAGAGATTTAGTCGCTTATAAAGGATTAGTTGATGATCTTGTAGATCGATTTGGACAAAAAAAAGCATCAATTATTTCTCCCGGTATTTTAACTCGCTCTGGAAATTATCAGATTAGTTCAGATACTTTATGGAAATCGATTATTCATAATCGGCGTTCTGGAATCAGAGGAGAAGTAATGTTCTTTTTTGAAAGTTTAAAAGTTGATGATAAAGCTTTAGCAAAATTTTTAAGGAATAAGAATTATGCTAATTTTCTTTATATTCAAATTGGAAACATCGGTAATGACGTTAAAGATGTCCAACAAAAATTAAAAGATAAAGGCTATGAAGTTGGTCAAACAGATGGTGAATTTGGCTCTTTAACTCTATCAGCCGTGAAAAAATTTCAAGCAGAGAACGGCTTAGAAACAGATGGTGTTATTGGTCCGATGACTTATGCCAGGTTAATGATTTAATTGAGTTTTGATTTTTAACAATTTAATTTTTTGGCTCAATAGGTGTTTCGGGGAGTTAAGCAAGTAGATTTTGTAACAAAGAACTCAACAAGGCTTTGCCACGCTTTTTTGAATTATGGACAAACTCAAAGAAACCCAGATATAAAGGCAGTTTTTCCTGAGAAATTCC
>JANNLO010000185.1:0-6298 GCA_031396835.1 Snowella sp. SOY_38_metabat_116 | reverse complement strand
CAATGCCTGAAACCCTTATTCTATCGTTGACCTGTTTAACTGTATTGGTAAATTTGACAAGTTTTTATAGTACAAATGTTTTAAAATGAGAATTGCTGCCATGGTACGGCTTCGATGGGAGCATTGATCGTGATGGCCTATGCGGGTCATTTAGCTTTTCCCTTACTCAGAGGTAATGCCAAAATTCTTCCTCAAGTGCGAACCCTGGCTTTTTGGTCAGCCTTATTATCCTTCGGGGCGATCGCGACGGGTAATTTAGCCTATATGCGCTATCGAGCAGGTTTAGAATTTGGTGGAGCTAGGGCTTGGCTGAAAGAATATTCCCCGCTAACCCAGTACGTTTTGATGGAATATCACGAATTTACAGTACTGTTTACTCTTCCCTTAGCTGTGACCGCAACTTGGGTACTTTGGCGATACGGCGATCGCATTTTGGAACGGGGCTATCGTCCTGTCTTAACGGCGGCTTGTTTAGTGATGATGGCTTTGATGTTTTTTTCGATGGGAGGATTAGTCACGGGTTTAGGCGTTGCGAAAATTCGTTCTCTCTAGTTTTATAACTTTTTCTTAAATATTGAGGTTCTTTTAATCATGGCAAAATCCTTAACAACTTCCTGGTATGGCCATACATGGGCTAAATTAAAACAATTTCCTGCCACTATTGCCAAGGGAAGTGATCAAGCTCCCGCCTATTCAGGGGAAGCAGCAGCAGCTTTTATGAGTGCGGCGATCGGTGCCGTTACCATGATGGTGACGCATCATCTCTCCGATGCTGATCACTCAAAAACTATTGATAATGCTCTCAAAATTTTAGGCAATTGGATTCCAGGCGCGAACAATCCTGACAAACTTTGGGGCAATATCGGCAGTTACACAGGCAAAGAAACGATGCTCTTGATCGGCTGGTTAGTGAGTTGGGTCATTCTCCACTTTCTCTGGCGCGATCGCCAAATTAAACCCCGTACTCTTTTTATTGGACTAATTGCTCTGATGACCTTAGCAACAGCCATGTCCTGGCATCCCTTATTTCCCTATTTACCCCTTACCTAAGAATTTGATCATGACTAATTTTCAACCTAAATTATCAACTTCCGTTCAATCTAAAACTGGTAAACTCCACCTCACTGTTTGGGGATTAGTCGGAGTCGCGATCGCCATTTTTGCCAGCTATCCTATCGCAATGTGGCGGGTGAGCCAAATGGACAAATTTAAAGGCTTTCACGTTATCGGAGTCGATGAACGCTATCAGCCAATCACGAAGCCGACCTTTTCTGGCTCTGTCAAAAAATAATCTTTCTATCAACAAAACTTCTTTCAAAAATTATTAGTTAACAGAGTGCTATGCTTTTTTCTAAATCAGTAATAAGCCTTTTACCTAGCTGGAACCTTGCTTTTTTGACTGCCCCTAAAAAGTCATATTATTTCATTGATTTTTGATAATCATTGTCGGTCGTGACTAAAGTGCCCCAAATTGATTTGCCTATTTTAAAAATGGGCATTACTCAACTTTCTACACCTAAAGTAGAATGATAATCATTCTTGTTTTTTTTTGATATTTTTTAAACCCTAATAAATTATGATTAACCGCTCTTTATTGAGATTTTCTCTAATATTTGCTCTATCTAATATTATTTTTTCGACTCCCCAATCTGCCCAAGCTTCTCCCCAGCTTCGTGACACAAAAACACTCTCGCGATCGCCAGATGGTCTAATTAATCTTAATCAAAATCAACCCGAAACAAGTTTGTCTCAAATTACCAATGTTTCTGAACTGCGAGATATTCAACCCAATGATTGGGCCTATGAAGCGTTGAAAAGTTTGGTTGAACGTTATGGTTGTATCGTTGGTTATCCTGATCGAACTTTTAGAGGAAATAGAGCCTTAAGCCGTTGGGAATTTGCAGCGGGTTTAAATGCTTGTGTTAATACCATTGAGCGATTGTTGCAGGAAAATGTCACTGTTTTAAGAATGGATTTAGATAAACTTAAACGACTTACGGCAGAATTTAGCCAAGAATTGGCCGCTTTGGGGGTTCGGGTTGATAATTTAGAACAAAGAACCGCCTTTTTAGAAGATCATGCTTTTTCCACAACAACTAAATTGGAAGGAGAAGTTATTTTCGGGTTGGCAGGAATCGCAGCAGGTGAAAAAAATGGCGGAGAAGACGACTCTCGTAACACAGTTCTAGGATATCGGGCTCGTTTAGGTCTAAATACTAGTTTTACAGGCGAAGATAATCTTTACATTCGTTTGGCAACGGGAAATTTCCCAACTTTAGAAGCAGAAACAGGAACTTTTCAATCAACTCTTGGTTTTGCCCAACCAGATGATAATCAAGTTGCGGTAGAAGTTTTACTTTACGAGTTTCCTCTCACCAGTGATACACGCGCTTGGATTTTGGGTTTTGGTGGAGCTTTTGACGATTTTACCAATACGCTTAATTTTTTGGATGGAGATGGAGCCAGTGGTTCCTTTACCGCCTTTGGAACTCGTAATCCTATTTATTATAGTGGGGGTGGTTCTGGGATTGGTTTTCAGGGAGATTTAGGAGATTTTGAGTGGAGTTTGGGTTATTTAGCGATGGAAGGCGGTGATCCCAGTCAAGGTCAGGGATTGTTTAACGGCCCTTACGGTGCGATCGCGCAAATTGGCTATAATCCCAGCGATAATTTTGGGATTGCTTTAACCTATGTGAACGGATATAACAATCTCGATACGGGAACAGGTAGCTTAAAATCAAATTTTCAATATGTGGTAGAAACTAACTTTGAACAATCAGTGAACACTGCTAATAATTCCTATGGTTTAGAGTTTTCTTGGAAAGTTACTGATAATTTTGTTTTCGGTGGTTGGGGCGGTTTTACTAAATCTTCGACTCTTAACGCGATCGCTATTAATGAAGAAGAAATATTACCTCGTGGAACTCTAGATATTTGGAATTGGGCAGTAACTTTTGCTTTTCCCGATGCTTTTAAAGAAGGTAATTTAGCGGGAATTGTGGTTGGGATGCAGCCCTGGGTTACAAATTCTAATATTGCGATCGCGGATGGTTTTAGTGCAATAGATCGTAATAATTCCATGCACTTTGAAGCTTTTTATCAGTATGCTATCAATAATAATATTTCAATTACGCCAGGACTTTTAGTGATCACTTCACCGAATAATGATGATCGAAATTCAACCTTAGTGATTGGTACAATTCGCACAACCTTCACTTTTTAATTAGTTCTTGAAATCTTAAAAGTAGTGATCGCTTTCTCAAAAAATATCTATTACAATTAGTGAAATTATGAAAATTAAATTTTATTTTATTCATTTTAAAAAGAGATAATTTTCTCCGCGATCGCCATTTTTCTTGATTCAGATTTATTCTTTGGGACTCAAATTTTTAACCAGAGTTGCTAGGGGTAAAAAAACAGGATAGGTCGCTTCAGATTTAATGCGTTGAATTTCAGTATCATCAACAGGCAAATGATGTTTTAGTGCCAGAACTTTAATAATATCGGCTCGGTCAACAATGCCCGCAACAGCTCCAGCAGGAGATAGCACCGTTACAAAGCGATCGCGTTCAGGTTGATGGTTATTTTGTTCTAATTGATTCACAACATTTAAGATCGACGTTTTTTCGGAAACAGAAGGAATTTGAGTTAAAGGCTGGGAAATATCTTTTAAGGTCAAATAATCCCACTGACCGCGCTCAATTTCTTGCAACTTCTCAATCCGAATTAATCCTCGATAACGACCATCAGAAGCGGCATAATAGGGACAATTTTCTTGAGAACTTTTGACAATATAAGTATCAACAAATTCCTTGAGAGTTAAGTTCGCATCAATCACACGAAAATTACGAGTCATGACTTCTGAAGCCAAAATGCTAAATAAACTGTCTTGTAAATCTGTCAAACGCTCATAGGCATCGGCATTGCGCCAGATAAACCAACCAATAAGACCTAACCAAGCTCCGCCAATATTTCCCAACGAAAAAACTATTAATAATCCTAAACAAAAAAACATTCCGCCGATTAGTTTGCCACTTCTGGCCGCCCAGCGCATTCCTTTAACGCGATCGCCTGTAATTTTCCAAACCAGTGCTTTTAGAACTTGTCCGCCATCCAAAGGTAAACCAGGAATTAAGTTAAAAAATCCTAAAAATAGGTTAATATTTCCCAAATCATTGGTCAAATAATGAAGTAGTTCAGAATTTTGATTGAGATGGGCCAAGATTAAAAATATACTGGCCAAAGTAAAACTCACTAATGGCCCTGCGATCGCCACTCCCAAAGCTCCCAGAGGCGTTTTAGATTCTCGTTCAATTGAGGCAACACCCCCAAATAAAAATAGAGTGATCGAATTTACCGCTATTCCCTGAGAACGTGCCACCAAACTATGACCCAATTCATGCAATAAAACCGAGCCAAAAAGCAATAAAGCCATGACCAATCCCAGCAGCCAGCCTAACCAGACATCCTTTCCTTGTAAAATTTCAGTATTTATTTCACTCGCATTCGCAAATGTGATTAATCCTAAAATCAAAAACCAGGAAGAATCAAGATAAAACGGAATGCCTAGAATTGAACCGAATTGCCGTTGTTTTTCCATGAATTCTCCTGAAAAATGAGCCAGTTAGGAAAGTTGAAAAATAAAGCTCATCACATCCCCTTTTCCTAAAGAAATGCGATCGCCCGCCCGCAAACGATGACGATTGCCTTTAACCAGTGTCCCATGATTGATATAGGTTCCATTGGCACTGCCCACATCTTCAAGATAATAAGCATCCCCTTCTAGGCGAATATCAGCATGAATACGGGAAACGACATCAGAATTGGGAAATCCCGACACATCAATATCAGGAGGAATCTGCTCATTGGGTTTACCGAGATGAATTACGGCTAATCCTTGGGGAAAATCCATTTTTGTTTGGGTTTGCAAATGGAGCAGGCTGGCAGATTGAACTTGTAGTTGAGTGGCCGCATTCACAGTCGGACGAACTTGGGGCGAAGTTGGGGCGATAACGGGAGTTTCTAACGCGATCGGTGCAACAGGAGGAGAAGTTGGGGTGGCAATATTAGAAGATTCTTCCTCACTGGTAACAGCACTTTCTACCGCAATAACAGGAGACGAAGCGGTCACACTATTGCCACAACTGCCACAAAAAGTTACATCATTTTGAATCTGAGCACCACAATGGGGACAACCGATCATTTGGGGTAAAAGAGTGTAACAAGCTTCGCACTGGGTCGCGCCTTCGGGATTGGAATGATTGCAGTTAGGACAAATCAACATAGTTTAAGTTAATTATTTAAAAATTTAAGGTTTAGAGTTGAACATTAATTAAACATTTAAAGTATCAAAGATCCTCACGAGTTAATAATTAACGCGTCACCAGCCGATTCGTCTAATAACCAGAATAATTCTCCTTGGGGATGAACAAAACGGGCGGGATAGATTTGGGGATCAGAGTTTACTGCGAAAATTTCGGCTAAAGCGGGTTTCTTGCCGGCTCCTGCAACCAGAAAAATGACACATCGCCCATGATTAATTAACGGCACGGTAAAAGTTAATCTCGGCTGACCATCTTTTTCACCGACTGTAATTAGGCGATCGCAGACTTGTAAAGCTGGAGTTTGGGGAAACAACGAAGCCGTGTGGCCATCATCTCCTAATCCTAAAAGAATGACATCAAATGCGGGAAAATCACCTGCTGCCACTCGAAAAAATTTAGCTAATTTATTTTCATAGGTTTGAGCATCAACTTTGGCATCTCCCGCTCGTGTGGGCATGGGGTAAAGATTTTGGGCAGGAATGTCAACCTGATCTAACCAAGCATGACGAGCCATTCGTTGATTACTGTCTGGATGCTCGTTGGGAACATAGCGTTCGTCTCCCCAAAAAACATGAATTTGTGACCAAGGAAGGGGTTGTTGGGCCAATGCTTGATAGAGAGGTTTCGGCGTGCTTCCCCCAGACAGAGCAATCGTTGCTTCTCCTCTTGCTTGAACGGCTTGTTGGAGTTTTTCAACGATCAAATCCAGCGATCGCGAAATTAATGCTTCTTTATTCGATAAAATTTCAACCTTGCGTTCCATCTAAGCCATCCTCAATTAGCGTAAAAGCCTATATTATATTAGCTCTTGATTTTGAGTAACCCAATAATTCTTTTGGCTCAATAGGTGTTTCGGGGAGTTAAGCAAGTAGATTTTGTAACAAAGAACTCAACAAGGCTTTGCCACGCTTTTTTGAATTATGGACAAACTCAAAGAAACCCAGATATAAAGGCAGTTTTTCCTGAGAAATTCC
>JANNLO010000184.1:0-12344 GCA_031396835.1 Snowella sp. SOY_38_metabat_116 | reverse complement strand
ACCAACCCAGCCAATCCAACCCGCAATATACAGGAAGAGAATGCTAGGAATAAGGAAATCTCCTGCATGACTAAAACGACCATCCACAATTAAATGGGGATAGCCTTCTGGGCCACAAAGAGACTCAGCATAACGTTCAGCTCGCATTTTGCCTGAATTGGGATCAGCAGTCGTATTGAGAAAGTTTTTCGATTTTGCTAAATAGGCTGCATTTTCGCTACAAGGAGTAAGATTAGCGAAATCACCCGCCGAAGCAGAAGGAGCAACATTAAGCCAGATGGTTAAGGCCAGAAAGAAAGCCAACAATTGTTTCATAAGAATTGTTTCCTTTTATTACAAAAGGCTAAGTTTTTTGTACAAAACGTGACAGGATCAGGGAGTACCTTGAAGTGATCTTACTCTGATTAATAAAGAGAGTAAAGATTCAGCAATAAAAAGTAGTCTTTTGAATTAAATTAGCAGAGAATGGCAACCGTTTTAGCAATCGAAACAAGCTGTGATGAAACTGCCGTCGCCGTTGTAAAGAATCGTAACGTTTGCAGTAATATTGTGGCCTCCCAAATCGCAGTTCATGCTAGTTATGGCGGGGTAGTTCCAGAGGTGGCTTCTCGTCAACATTTAACTTTAATTAATCCTTGTATTGAAGAAGCTTTATGCGCAAGTGGCTTAGATTGGTCTGATATTGACGCGATCGCCTCGACGGTTGCGCCAGGCCTTGTGGGAGCTTTGATGGTGGGAATGACGGCGGCCAAAACTTTGGCATTGGTTCATCAAAAAAGATTTATTGGGATTCATCACCTAGAAGGACATATTTACGCCAGTTATTTGAGCTATCCCGAATTAGAACCGCCTTTTCTTTGTTTATTGGTTTCTGGTGGACATACTAGCCTGATTTTGGTTAAAGATTGCGGAAAATATGAACAATTGGGAATGACTCGTGATGATGCAGCAGGAGAAGCGTTTGATAAGGTGGCTCGTTTGTTGAATTTAGGCTATCCAGGTGGCCCAGCTATTGATAAGCTCGCAAAGACAGGAAATCCTAACGCTTTTCTCTTACCAGAAGGCCGTATTTCCTTGCCGGTCGGTGGTTATCATCCCTACGATTCCAGTTTTAGCGGCTTAAAAACGGCGGTTTTGCGTTTGGTGACCCAATTAAAAAAAGAAAGTGACACTTTACCGATCGCAGATTTAGCAGCCAGTTTTCAGGAAACCGTAGCCCGTTCTTTAACCCGCAAAACCATTCAATGTGCCTTGGATTATGGTATTAAAGCGATCGCGATTGGGGGAGGAGTGGCGGCCAACAGTGGTTTGCGTCACCATTTACAACAAGCGACTGAAAAGTATAATCTTCAGGTTTATTTTCCCCCGCTTAAATTTTGCACCGATAATGCGGCCATGATTGCTTGTGCGGCATCTGATCATTGCGATCGCGGTCATTTTTCTAATTTAACTTTAGGTGTGCGATCGCGTTTACCGATTACCGAAGTTATGCAGTTGTATCAAGTTTAAAGATTGAAAGTTTAGCTAAAAATAAAAATGCGATCGCGGTTCTCAGAACGACTTAAACATTGCAATCTAGAAAGCCTTCACCAATCCTGCTTGTTTTAAAACTGCATTCGCCGTATGACGAGATTTAATTGCATTATCTACAACAAAGCGACGCTCCGTGATCGGACTATACCAAATCTCATGGTCTTCTTTACTGGCTCGTTCAAAATAGCAATTAGCCGCTACAAGTCGTTTTTTCAATTCAGGGGTAAAAGATTTTGCCATTTGTTTAAGCTACTTGAATTAACTCTTTTCGATGGGTAATCAATTCAAAATTGATGGCTTTTTTTTCGTCATTAGCAATTATATGATTAGCAATAAGTAATTCAGGAATTATCTGCCTGAGCTTATCGGTTAACTGTTCCAAGGTATCAGCTTCCGTTACTAAGCCCAGAATATCTATACTTTCAGCAACCCAGACTTTTGCCTCTTCATCCCAGAAGGCTTCTATCTTATAGAGGTCAATCATGCTCAATAACCTACGCAAAGTTTATTTCAAATAAGCCTAGTTAGCTATCTATTATATATGAGAAAATTGCTTCAAAAGAATATAGGCGATCGCCAAATTTTTTCCAGAGTGTGAAGCCATAATCTGCTTAAGTAATAGTTGAATCTGTCCACTCTCTCCACAAAGAATGTGCGATCGCGAATATTTTTATCTTAATCGATTCAACTAACTACCGCGTTAGGTTAAGCAGGGTAAATCCGCAATCGTCGGTTCGGTTCTTCCCCAAAACTATCGGATTGAAGTCGGTAATGTTCGACTAATTCATGTTGCATTTTACGAACTTTCGGCGATCGCGGTAAGAGTTCAACAGGTTGTCCTGTGGGAATCACAATTTGTTCAACTGCCAAACGAGCCTCTTCTAATCCTTCTAATTCATCATCATTACCACTGCGAGTAAATAAGCGTAAATCAACGGCATCTGGATCTTTATGGTCATCCATACCTAACAGTCGCCGTAAAATACGAGTTATCTGCGGAATAGTGTTGGATTTAATGCCATAAATGGGAACATTGCGCGTTTTAGCTGCGTGACGTAATTTGGAATGGGTTTTAACGTGTGTTCGTAGAGCAATAACCGCATCGGCATTTTCTAAGTCTTTGGTTAAAACAATCGGTAAATGAAGGATTTCAATAACCTGTTCTAATTGAGTTCGTCCGATGCCGTAGGGATACACATAAACGGGTAAATCTTCACCATTAGGACCTGGAACCCGAATTTTTTCACTTTCTTCATCGGCTTGTACCCAGGATTGATCCAATAATTGTTCAAACTCAGGATTCTCAATAGGGGTAAGAGAAAGTTCACTCAAGGGAACCAAGGGTTTTAGAGGAGCCATTCTTCCCGATGCGCGCCAACCAGTGGGACGAGGAGAACCTGAAGAAAAAGCTTCGGGCTGTCCAAAAGGATTGACGCTTGGTTGGGATGGTGGCATTTCTTGGGTAATTTGCACTTCTCCTTGTTCATCTACAGAACGAATTTCTAGACCAGGTTTCTTGCCTCGTAAAAGCATATCGACCGTTTGAGCCACATCTGCATGAATAACCCAACGTTGACGTTCCAACATTTCTACGGCGATCGCAAAAGTGGGAGGGGCTTTTCGTTCTAAAACCGTTTTTTGGGAACTCCGTCTCCGTGCCTCTTCATCACCCAAAGTAACCGCCTGAATACCGCCGACTAAATCAGAAAGAGTGGGATTTTTGATTAAATTTTCGATGCGATTTCCGTGAGCCGTTCCAACTAATTGCACTCCTCTTTCGGCGATCGTTCTGGCGGCTAAAGCTTCTAGTTCTGTGCCAATTTCATCAATAACAATCACTTCAGGCATATGATTTTCCACAGCTTCAATCATTACCTGATGTTGTAATTCTGGGCGAGCAACCTGCATTCTTCTGGCACGACCGATGGCGGGGTGGGGAATATCACCGTCTCCTGCAATCTCATTGGAAGTGTCAATAATCACCACTCTTTTTTTGAGATCTTCTGCTAAAACCCGCGCAATTTCTCGCAATGCTGTGGTTTTACCAACTCCTGGACGACCTAACAGTAAAATAGATTCACCTGTTTCTACTAGGTCTCGAATCATGGAAATTGTCCCAAAAACGGCCCTTCCCACTCGACAAGTTAAACCAATAATGTCATCAGTCCGATTGCGAATGGCACTAATCCGATGCAAAGTTCGTTCTATTCCTGCCCGATTATCTCCACTAAAATATCTGACTCTTTCGATGGAAAATTGCAAATCTTCTTTAGAAATAGGAATTTCACCCAAATAAACGGCTTCATTGGGAAAACGAGCTTCTGGTAATCGCCCCAAATCCATCACGACTTCAATCAGGCGATCGCGTTGGGGATGGTCTTCTAAGGTTAAACGAATGGATGAAGGTAAAATATCGAGTAATTGAGTCAGATCATCGGTAATTTGCATTGGATAGACTGGAGGCGTTGCTGATAGCATTTCGGATAAATAAGTTAATAATTTAATTTTGAAATTGGACAACTTTTGAGATTTACTTTCTATTGTCAACGATCAACGCTTTTTTTAAGTCAGAAACAACAGTATAAGCAAGAGAAACGGCTGCCCATAATAGAGTGGGAGAACTTTCGAGTTGAGTTGATCCTAACGAATTTTCCTCAGACTTTCTAAGCTGTTGATTTTCCAGTTCTTCTAAAATTGGTAATAACAAAGAGCGAGCATAACTTCCGTAGGCGATGCCTGAGATTGAAAACTGGGGATTAACTGAATTTTTTAAAAGTCCCATTTCTCGTAATTTGTGGACAGTGTGAGCATTGGTTCCTCCCGCTAGTTGGACATATCCCGATAGATCTGAAGCTAAAACCTTTTGAGCAAGTTTAATCGCAGCATGGGTCGTTCCTTTGCCAATATCGCCACTCATGGGTCTGCCATCGGTTTGCCAAATCAGAGGACAGGGTATGGGTTGAATTAAGTCATTCAGATAATGCAAATAATTTAAAACACCTGTTTGTTCTGGACAACTAATAGCCAAAACTTTTAAGTGATGACACCAAGGAGCGATCGTTTGCCAGAGAATTTTAAATTCAGATTCATGGCCAACTTGGGTATGGAGTTCGAGGGCATCAATCAGACCTAATTCTAAAAGAGGCTGAATGCTATTTGGTGTCGCTACATGAGAACGAGTGGTAATCAATCCCAAAGGACAAATGGGCAAACAACGTCCACAACCGTAGCAACGTTGCTCGATCACTCCATCTTGATTAATAGCTTGGGCGGGACAAATTGTTTCACAGGGACGAAGACAAGACTCAGGACAAAGATCTGGATTAAATTGGGCTTTGCGAAAATGGGGATCTTCACCGTCATTTAAACTGACCATTAACCAAGGAAAATTAAATTCGGGAAAACCTTTATTTTTTGATGTTTGAGCTAATTCTTTGGCCGCAAAAAGTCCTTCCCTCGCTGCTGTGATCACCGCTTGATCCGCCGCCAGATCAACACAATCTACACCTGCCAAACCATAAACCAAGGTCAAATTCCGAATTGTTGCTAAATCTTGAAAACTTGCTCCACAAATCAGTTTGACCCATTTTCCTGACTGCAAAGATTTGAAAGGAATTTCCGCCCTGTTTGCGTCACCCATGTTATTTTGTAAATTTATAATGTAAAAATAATATTAATTCTTTTTTTGTTGTCTTTGATCAGGATTATTTACTCATAAATCCTTGATAAAGGCGATCAGGTTCAAGCTGGATCATCGAGCAAAAATATACTATTTGTAGAAAAATGGTATTGTCAAACAATGATAAAACGAATCAAAATTACTTTTAAAATAAAATAATACTCTTTTAAATTAGAAATTTATCTTAATGGTGTTTAAATAAACATATGCCCTGACAAAATAAGATGTCAAAAAATGACGCTTTGGCTATTTTCTTGGGGATGCTCTTTATGACTCCAAACTAAATGAACAAAGAAATTTATCTCAATCATCCAACTTTTGGACTTTTATATCGGATCTGTCTGTTGGAAGAAAATCAAGAAATTTTTACAACTCTTTATGCTCAGCGTTTATTTTTTTTAGTCGGAGTCAAAGCAAATAAAACAAGTTTTGAACCGATCACCCGTGCCGATGCTAAATTGTTAATCGAAAATCGTCTTCGCCATCTCCGTCGTGTTGGGGACAATCAAAGCTATCAAGAACTACAACAACTTTATCGGCGCAATTTTCCCTAAGTTTGTATTTTAGCGTGGTTCAGAATGTAAGATTTCCAATTAAGTTTATTTAATACTTGAAGATCATGATAAATCCCCTCAAAAAATAATCAGCCAACAGTAATTTTGCTGACTGATTAATTGTTCAATAGACAATAACGAGCTTGATCTATTTTTTAAAACTTATCTATATTCTTGAGTCTTGGCTTTTCTTAAGTTCTAACAGGATTGGCCATTCCAGTTGTCACATGAGGACGACGAGCGCCAACTGAAGCACCAAAAAGCGAAGCAACTAAAGCAAGCAAAGAACCTAATGCAAAAGACCAACCAGCCTTTGCCGCATTACCAGCAATATTTCTAGTTTGTTCAGCACTAATATTGGGAACCGATTTGGGAATATTAACACCCGTTTGTTGAGCTTGATTAATGGCTTCTCCAGTATTAGAAGCTAAAATACCGAAAGCTCCAGAAACACCACTAGAAAGAAGCCAAGCACTAATTGCTAATGTTGTTGCCCATAAAATTGTTGCATTGAGCAAAGCAGTGCTTTTATTCATTGGCCCAGCAGCAAGACTTGTTACCCAACCTCCTATAAATAAAGAAATTAGTAAACTAATAATCGACCAGATTCCCACAGCAGAACCTACATCTCCAGCATCAGAACGAGGTGCACCAGAACCAGCAATAGTAGTTAGTCCAATAGCCGCACCAAAGGCACTTAAAACAAGCTGAGATGCGATCGCAGTAAAGAGTCCAGATAAAATAGGGCCCCAACGCACACGATCATGATACTCACCTGTCGGAACAGCATAAACAGGCTCACCGTAATTTTCCATAGGTCTATCTGAATAAGTCATTATATTCTCCTAATAATTTGAGTTAATACACTATTTTTTGTGCTTGTCCTACTCTAGACTTGTTAAGCTTTATTACTCAGTTCTGCCGCTATTTCTATAACTTAAAATTGGCAGAGGACAACGAGATTTCGTAGGAGTTCGCTATATCAAGTATTAGAATCGCAGGGAAACAATTACATACTTACGTATATCTCACAGTTTAATGATTAGCTATAAAGTTTAATCTATCTGTGGACATAGATCTTAAGTGATTTTATTAACTTCTTTAATCATTTTATTGAATAATAAATTGATTAGATAAACAGATATAAAAATTAATAAGAAGCAACAACAATTTAATAATTGATTAAGATAAAATCATTAATGATACTTCTTAAGCATTAGACATTAATATATCTTTAGAAGGAATCTCTTTAAACGCTTGCTATGATAATCATTCCCACGAAATTGATTATAAATCAGCTTACTAAAAGAATTGAATAAATTACGAATTATTGTTCAAGCTTAGCGTTTTAAAATTAACAAAATTCGCCATTTTATTTGACAAGAATATTAAAATTATGCTTAATAATGATGACTATAAACGGCAAATAATAAAATAATTAGAAGCTGGAAGTTGCTTGCGAATTTACTAGCGAAAAAACAAAAGAAGACTGTCACGAAGGTTATAAATCTTAGTTTTATCAGTCGATAATTCATCAATAAAAATCGAGCTATTCTTCTTTAACAAGCGTTGACTTTACTGTTTTTAGTGAATTTTTTCAATAGTTTACTCGCGATCGCCAATTATAAAATTAATCAGCGATCACTGATCAAGAGAAAAATTATTTCAAAGCCTCACTCACAATTTCTTCTGCTTCTTTAAAAATAAGTTGTAAATGCTCTTCGTTTTTGAAACTTTCAGCATAAATTTTATAGACATTTTCAGTGCCAGAAGGACGAGCTGCAAACCAACCCGAATCTGTTGTTACTTTTAAACCACCGATCGCCGCTTGATTGCCAGGAGCTTTCGTCATTTTATCGACAATCACATCACCAGCCAAAGAAGACGCTTTCACATCTTCAGGAGCAAGTTTGCTGAGTCGCGTTTTTTGCTCTGGAGTTGCAGGGGCATCAATACGTTGATAAATGGGTTTGCCGAGACGATCTGTCAAGTCTTGGTAGTGTAAACCAGGATCTTTACCCGTTTTTGCAGTAATTTCAGCGGCCAGTAAATCCATAATGATGCCGTCTTTGTCTGTTGTCCAAACTGTGCCATTTTTCTTTAAAAAGGACGCTCCTGCGCTTTCTTCTCCTCCAAAGCCAAAGGAACCATCCAAAAGACCATTAACAAACCATTTAAAGCCCACAGGAACTTCATAGACTTTTCGCCCAATTTCTTTGCCTACGCGGTCAATCATGCTGCTACTGACAAGAGTTTTGCCGATCGCGCTCAATCCCGACCATTCTTGCCGATGAGTGAATAAATACCAAATTGCGACTGAGAGAAAATGATTGGGATTCATCAAACCAACGCTGGGAGTTACAATGCCATGACGGTCAGAATCGGTGTCATTTCCGAAGGCAATATCATAATCATCCTTAATCTTGACTAAGCTCGCCATTGCGTAGGGAGAAGAACAATCCATGCGAATTTTGCCGTCCCAATCGAGGGTCATGAAACTAAAAGTTGGATCGACTTTGGGATTAATGACCGTTAAATTTAAACCATAACGAGACGCGATCGGTTCCCAATAAGCCACATTGGAACTACCCAAAGGATCAACTCCCAAATGAATCCCAGAAGACCGAATCACCTCTAAATCAATAATTTTATCTAAATCATTAACATAAGGTGTTACAAAGTCATATTCCTTGGTTGTCGAAGCTTTAATTGCTTTTTCATAAGTAAATCGCTTGACACTCTGATTTTTCTCTTTCAGAAGTTCATTAGCTCGATTTTGCACCCATTTAGTGATTTCAGGTTCGGCAGGGCCGCCAGAAGGAGGATTATATTTAAAACCGCCATCAGCAGGAGGATTGTGAGAAGGGGTAATAATAATGCCATCAGCGAGTCCAGTAGTTTTCCCTTGGTTATAAGACAAAATAGCAAAAGATACGGCAGGAGTTGGCGTAAATTGACTGTAATCTGTGGCAGTGGTCAAATAAACTTCTACTCCATTGGCGGCCAAAACTTCTAATGCTGTTTTTTGAGCAGGAGCAGAGAGAGCGTGGCTATCCATTCCTAAAAATAAGGGGCCATTAATACCTTGACTGTGGCGATATTCGGCAACGGCTTGGGTAACTGCCAAAATATGATCTTCATTAAAGGTTCCAGAGAGAGATGAACCCCGATGACCTGATGTGCCAAAACTAACTTGTTGCAAAGGATTTTCTGGATCGGGATGAATTGAATAATACGCATCCAGCAGTTGACTGACATTAATCAATATTTCAACGGGGGCAATTTTTCCTGCAAGAGGACTGATATTTGCTGACATAGTGGCTTTCCTAAAAGGCTAATGTTTGGTATCCTAAACGGCTAGTATTAATATATAGTTAACCGAAAGTTAGATAAAATAATTTATTAATTTCCATTGCGAACGATCTTATCTCTTTGTCTTTTTGTTCCTGATACTATTTCCGAAAAGTTACTTGAATGGCTTAACGGCGATCGCTATCGAATCAACTTTTTTAATGACCTTAATGACTTTCTGGCTTTTATCGCGGGTAATACCGAACATATTGACTGTTTAATTATTTTTAATAACACCTCTATTCTTCCTTTTTTCAATCAACTTTATGAGCAAGGTCGGTTGTTGCCCGTTATTATTCTAGAATCCGATACTTCTGTTATTTTGGATAAATCAGCCACATTGGGGATGCCGACTGTACTTTATCACAATGCGGAAATTCGGTTATCTGAAGTTGAGTGGAAAACAATTCCCGTTGTCATCGATCGCGCGATCGCCCACTATCTGCACCTGCGCCCCAATCAAACCTTCGCCGAAATCGAAACTTCCCTCAAAAAAACAGCGACCTCCGAATCTCAACAAAGTTTTTTAATCCTGCAACAACGTCGATTAGCCGATAAACTCAAAGAAAGATTGGGATATTTAGGAGTGTACTACAAACGAAATCCAAATTACTTTTATCGCAACCTAACTCGGCGGGAAAAGCAAGAATTTCTCGGCCAACTGAGTGATGAATATCGGGAAATTATTCTCAACTATTTCGCGCCTGACGACAACTTTAATCAGATGATCGATCAGTTTGTTAATCATACTTTTTTTTCTGATATTTCTGTTTCCCAAATCTTAGAAATTCACATGGAATTAATGGATCAATTTTCACAAAGCCTTAAACTAGAAGGAAGAAGTGATGAAATGTTATTAGATTATCGTTTAGCGTTGATTGATATTTTGGCCCATCTTGGTGAAATGTATCGTCGCTCTATTCCGAGAGAAGATATTCCTTTCGATCTTTTTTACAAATCAGATTAAATCTCACAACTTTAATCATTAATTAGAATAAATTGCACTTATTTTCGAGTTACTTATCCTTCAGGATTATTATTATGACAAGCTTGAAAAAAACTTATGTTCTTAAACTTTATGTTGCAGGAAATACTCCTAATTCAGTCCGAGCATTAAAGACTTTAAAAACTATCTTAGAAAATGAATTTAAAGGAGTTTATGCCTTAAAAGTGATTGATGTTCTGAAAAATCCCCAGCTTGCAGAAGAAGATAAAATTCTCGCAACACCAACTTTGGCAAAGATTTTACCGCCACCTGTCCGCAAAATAATTGGCGATCTTTCTGACCGAGAAAAAGTTTTAATTGGGCTAGATTTACTTTATGATGAAATTCGGGAAAGAGAAGCTGAATTTGAATAATATTCTTGCTAAAAAAACTTTTATCTACATTTTTTACAGCTAATTTATTGAATTTTTTTAATCACAAATCAAACGAACTAATCAGCTAATTACTATGAAAGAAACGATTGAAAACGAACAGCAAATATCAGAAAATCCCCAAAAAGGAGTTCAAAAAATTCACACATTAATTGAAGGCTTTGATGAGATTAGTCATGGCGGATTGCCGACTGGTCGTACAACTTTGGTGAGTGGCACTTCTGGAACTGGAAAAACCTTGCTTGCTGTTCAATTTCTTTATCATGGAATCATACATTCCGATTCTCCTGGCTTATTAGTTACTTTTGAAGAATCTCCCAATGATATTATTTTAAATGCTCATAGTTTCGGTTGGGATTTACAAAAACTGATTGATGAAGGAAAACTTTTTATTCTAGATGCTTCTCCCGATCCAGATGGGCAAGAAGTTGTGGGTAGTTTTGATCTTTCGGCCTTAATTGAACGACTCCAATATGCAATTAATAAATACAAAGCAAAACTTGTTTCTATTGATTCTGTAACTGCTGTTTTTCAACAATATGATGCGGCTTCTGTGGTTAGAAGAGAAATTTTTCGATTAGTAGCTCGTCTTAAATATTTAAAAGTAACTTCAATTATGACCACCGAGCGCATTGAAGAATATGGGCCGATCGCGCGTTTTGGGGTTGAAGAATTTGTTTCCGATAATGTCGTTATTCTAAGAAATGTATTAGAAGGAGAACGTCGTCGCCGTACCGTTGAAATTCTCAAATTACGAGGAACCACCCATATGAAAGGCGAATATCCCTTCACCATTACCCAAGATGGCATTAATATTTTCCCCTTAGGAGCAATGCGCTTGACCCAACGTTCATCTAATACTCGTGTTTCCTCTGGGGTCAAAACTTTGGATGAAATGTGCGGCGGCGGTTTCTTCAAAGATTCTATTATTTTGGCAACAGGTGCAACGGGAACGGGTAAAACGCTCTTAGTCAGTAAATTTTTAGAAGAAGGTTGTCGTCAAGGAGAAAGAGCAATTCTTTTTGCCTATGAAGAATCCCGCGCCCAACTATCTCGAAATGCGTCTTCCTGGGGAATTGATTTTGAAGAAATGGAAAAAAAAGGTCTGCTAAAACTCCTTTGTACCTATCCTGAATCAACGGGTTTAGAAGATCATTTGCAAATGATTAAATCAGAAATTTCCGAATTTAAACCGTCTCGTATTGCGATTGATTCTCTTTCTGCATTGTCTAGAGGAGTTACTAATAATGCCTTTCGTCAATTTGTGATTGGGGTGACGGGTTATGCTAAACAAGAAGAAATTACAGGATTTTTCACTAATACCACTGATCAATTTATGGGAGCGCATTCTATTACCGAGTCGCATATTTCAACGATTACAGACACAATTATTATGTTGCAATATGTAGAAATTCGGGGTGAAATGTCCCGTGCAATTAATGTTTTTAAAATGCGGGGATCTTGGCATGATAAAGGCATTCGCGAATATAGCATAAGCCATGATGGGCCTGATATTAAGGACTCTTTTCGCAATTATGAACGCATTATTAGTGGCTCACCAACTCGGATTAGTGTGGATGAAAAATCAGAACTATCTCGCATTGTTCGGGGAGTCCGTGATAAAACTTTGGATGAATAGCAAAACCTTAATTTTTGATTTGTACTAATGTTTTTGTTACTTGGCAAGTTTCAGACTTGATATTAATTAATCAAGGCTCAATAGGTGTTTCGGGGAGTTAAGCAAGTAGATTTTGTAACAAAGAACTCAACAAGGCTTTGCCACGCTTTTTTGAATTATGGACAAACTCAAAGAAACCCAGATATAAAGGCAGTTTTTCCTGAGAAATTCC
>JANNLO010000106.1:0-3452 GCA_031396835.1 Snowella sp. SOY_38_metabat_116 | reverse complement strand
GTCGCTCGCGCCAGAGGCGCTCCGGCCGGTGATCGGCGAGCACATGAACACGCTGACGCGCAAGCAGTTCATCCGGCTGTCGCGTGAGGTCGAGACGGAGCCGATCTATCGCTTCCAGCACCAGCTGGTGCGCGACACGATCTACAACGGGCTGCTCAAGCGCGCCCGCGCCCAGTTGCACGTCGGGTTCGTGCGCTGGGCCGACCAGGTCAACGCCGAGCGCGACCGCTCGCTCGAGTTCGAGGCGATCCTCGGCTACCACCTGGAGCAGGCGCATCATTACCTGCGCGAGCTCGGCTCGCTCGACGCCGAAGGCCTCGCCATCGGCAGCGATGCCGCGCGGCGCCTCTCCAGCGCGGCGAAGCGCGCGTTCGCCGGTGGTTTGAGGGTTGCGATCACGGTTAGGGGTTAGGAAAGAAACCAAACTTAATAATGGCTCCTACTACTGCAACGATGAGAACCCAAATCTGGGAACGTTGAGAGCCTCTTAAATCTTTGACATCTTCTCTGATAAAAGCTAGTTCATTTTTGAGAGTGGAAAATTCGCCTTTTACTTCTGCTTTAAAGGTTTTAAGTTCTCCTTTTATTTCAGCTTGACTTATCTTTAAATCGGTTATATCCCCTTGAATCTCGTTTAGTTGAGATTTTATTTCTCCCAAAACTTCTTTCAAGTCAGTTTCAATCATGGTTGCCATAAGCTATCATTCCTTTAGATATTTGTTTGATAGAATGGAGAAGTTCGCCGCTTCTCCTTTTCTGTTTTCAGGATAATCTATCAGGGTTAGACGCGATCGCACTATTCAATTAATTCTTTAGCGGTTCTGATTGCCCAAGATTCTAGATTCACATCATCTGGTGGAACGTGGCCCAATGCCTTTAGTTGAGTTAGGGCATACTGCCAAGTTTTCCGAGTGTCGCCTGAAATTACCATTTTGAGGCTAGATAGGGCTTTTTGATTGGAAGTGATCATAAAATCTCCATATAGGTTGGTATTTCTTGTTTTGGCAGATCTAGCAGACTATCAAAAGTCAATTTTCCATTATTAGGATTAAGACAAGCTTTAATCTGCATAAAGTAGGGAAACTCATCGCAAGATCTTCGATATGGTTTAATTATCGGGTTATCCCATATCAATGGAATATGCAGAGGTTCGCCCTTGAGTAGCAATGGATACTGTTGGTTAACTTAACAGAGTCAGAAAAAATGGGTTATAAAAAAATAGTAAGAAAAGAACGTCTAAAAAATTTCCCAATAATTGAATCAAGGGAAGGAGTCGGATTATGTCTTTACACCCAAAAGCAATCAAGCCAGTACCAAAAGAGACAGAAGAAGTAGCTAAAGCTGCTTTCCCAAAAGGCAATTTATATTTGACAATGCGAGATGAATTGGGCACGATTTATACGGATGAAGATTTTCAAGCCTTATTTTCTTTAGAAGGACATCCCTCCACATCTCCTTGGCAGTTGTCCTTAGTAAGTGTTATGCAATATATAGAAGGACTAACAGATAGACAAGCAGCCGAAGCAGTGAGAAGTCGGATTGACTGGAAATACGCACTAGGGATGAAACTCACTGATTCAGGTTTTGATTTTTCTGTTTTAACTGAATTTCGTTCTCGTCTCCTTAATGGAGAGGTTGTTCAACTTTTTTTAGATAAATTTTTAGAACAATGTCAAATAAAAGGTTGGTTAAAAGCCAAAGGTCAACAAAGAACCGACTCAACCCATATTCTGGCAGCAATTCGTACTCTTAATCGTCTTGAATGTGTGGGCGAAACTTTGAGGGCTGCCCTGAATGCACTAGCAGTGGTTGCACCAAGTTGGCTATTGACTCAGGTAGAAGAAGATTGGTTTGAGCATTATAGTCGTCCTGTGTCGGAAGAGCGTCTACCAAAAGGTATTGAGGCACGTACTGTTTATGCTGAAAGAGTTGGCCTTGATGGAATGCGGTTACTTAATACCATTTACGATGATCCTGCCACACCCGAATGGCTACGGGAGTTAGAATCTGTTGAAATCCTTCGTCAAACATGGATTCATCAATATTTTGTAAAAAATGGGCTTCTTCATTTGAGAGCGGCAAAAGATCTAGCACCTGCTGGAAATCGTTTTGATTCTCCCTATGACCCTGATGCTCGCTATGGAAATAAACGCAGTACAACTTGGACAGGTTATAAGGTTCATCTTACTGAAACTTGTTCTGATAATAGTGTTCATCTTATTACCCATGTTGAAACTACGATGGCTCAACTATCTGACGTGGAACAGACTGAGAAGATCCATCAAGCCTTAGAAGAAAAAAATTTATTACCTTCTGAACATTTCGCTGATGCAGGCTATGTTGATAGTACTTTGCTAGTCAGTAGTCAGGAAAAATATCAGATTGATTTAGTTGGCCCCATTCGTCCCAATTCTAGTTGGCAAGCTAACGAGCCAGATGCTTACGACCAAAGTCAATTCTCCATTAATTGGAAAACAGAAAAAGTAACTTGCCCACAAGGAAAAAAAAGTATTAGTTGGACTCCTAATACTGATACATGGGGAAATCCTGGTATTCAAGTGAGATTTTCTCGCTCTGAGTGTTTTAAGTGTCTACAAAAAGAGCTTTGTTCTCGTTCTAAAAAAAACGGCAGAACCTTGAGATTGTTGCCTAAACCAGAACATGAAGCGATGGAAGCTTTAAGGCAACAAATGGAAACACCTGAATGGATGAATCGCTATAATCGTCGGGCAGGTGTGGAAGGTACTATCTCTCAGGGAGTGAGGGCTTTTGGTTTAAGGAAAGCTCGATATAAAGGATTAGAAAAGGTCAGCTTACAACACATTCTTACTGCTACAGCTATTAATGTTGTGCGAATGGTAGCTTGGCTTAACGGTGTTCCTCATCAACTTACTCGTATATCACAATTTGCTCGTCTTCATCCTCCCAATATGGCTTGTTAAGTTAACCAACAGTATCCATTGCTACTCAAGGGCGTACATAAACGCGCTTGCGCAACGATATATGCACTACACCTTCGCAATAAACAGACCTAACCTTTCGGGAAAACAGATAACTTAGTCTGCCCTGACTGACGGCAAACCGAAACACAGTAATCTATGATTCCTAACAAAATTCTCTTAAATATAGTCTGCCCTGGCTGACGGTCATAAGAACAAATAACAGTTGAACCATACAAAAAAACTCCCAATTAGATTGAGAGGTTAAAGTAAGTTCATTGTTGACAAAAGAGTTAATAGTCCAAATGATTAGCCGATAAAAGGTGTATGAGCAAAGCCAAAAAGTTGGGGATGACTAAAGCAGAAAGCCCATATGCCTCCGACTACAGCGATCGCAAATAAAGCATTGGTAAAAAAGCGTCCCGCTTCGGGATTAACACCTAACCCTTTGTCCTCTTTTCCACCTGTAAAGAAGAGTGACCAAGCTTGATTGCCAGAGATGGGGGTGAAATT
>JANNLO010000091.1:0-5947 GCA_031396835.1 Snowella sp. SOY_38_metabat_116 | reverse complement strand
TTTGGCTTCCACTCATTTGGTATTTTGAAGTTTTCAACAGTGGATTTTTTGGACTCTTTTTTGGGGTACATCGTTCAAGGTTCTGGAAGTAGGGGGTGCAAGCCTTTTTACCCATTCTAGACCTTTTTCTCGCACTTTTTTCTCGCTAAATCTCCCCAGCCCTTTTTCAATAACGCTTTCAGCTTTATTCAGCAAGCCCTAAGTAGCTGGTTGAAATTGAAATATAAAACGTGGGATGGGCATCTTGCCTGTCCACAGTCTAGAAGCCTGTTTTACCATCTAATAATTGATTTAGCTGGCGAATACTGTGTAAATCAGGCTCAGAAATTTCGTACAATTGAACTAAAGATTTTGCACTTCTTGATCGCCAGATAATTGATAATAATTCGTACTTGTGTCCATGATTCTAACTCTCTGATTTTAGTGTATTTAATGGTCTGAAACTCAAAATTGCAAGAAATTGGTAGAATAACTTGTTTTAAAGGTTCAGCACAATTGATAAATTGCTACTAAACCATGAGCCATTCCTAATCCTTGTTGAAATTTCCATTCTATTTTCCTAAGTTGTGACGCTAATTGAAGTTTTATTAATTTGATAATTATTTCATTCAAAGTTTCTTCCTTCATTCTGTTGTTTTTGTTACCATAACAAAACTTATTTAAAAAAGTTTGAGTCTGGATAACCTCATTATTCCAGATAACTTGTAACTTGTTATAGAACTCATTAAGATGAGGGTAATTTGGATGAGGATTATAGAAAAACATTAAGTTGTTTAAATCCGTATTACACCCATTATTATATAAGGAATTAATGGCGGCTCGTAAAGCAGAAGCATGGGGATTATATTCGTTAGTATCCATGTGGCGACCGACTAAAATTGAGCGATCGCATAATCGCCTTCTTTTAATCGTTCTTCCAGCCTTTTGTACAGCCTCACTAATACATTGATCTAATTCCTGTCCTCCCCAATAGCGAAGTAGGAAAAAATCTATATCCTCTAACTGCCGACAACTAGGTGGATAAATATATGACATTGAGTAAGTTATCATTTCTGATTCTTGAGGATCAACTTTATCCCAGTAGCAAGGCCACTCATAGGAATAACGTCCTAAAACATCAACAATAAAAAAGGCTTCTTCTCCCATATGTTTACAAATATCTTGCAATAACCCAGATAATTTTTCCTGAGTTAAATGAGATAATGAGCCATAAGATGAGAAATAAATATCATAGGGAATTTCTCCAGAATTTACAGGTAAACCTTCGTTAAGATCTGCTTCAAAAAACTCTACTTGTGGTGCATAATCGCTATAAAGTTCTTTTCCTTTCGCTACCATTGCCTCACTTAAATCAACCCCTTTGTAATATTCAATGTTTGAGGCACTCGCTAGATATTGATTTTCAATTTCAAATTCTTTGTAGTTAGATAAAGGAACTTTGTCCGGGATAGTTGTTAAAATTTTAAAGCCTTCTCCAGTTCCACACCCTAAATCTATGACACGAATTCCTTGAGCAGATTTAGACTTATTTTTGAGGATTTGTTTAATTGGTGAACGTAAAAGTAAACGAGTATATTGATCTTCCCAATAAGCTCTGACATAATCATGTTTACCATGAACACTAATTTGTTGATGATCATACACCCCCAAATTAACTGCTTTAGTATAATTGTTCAAAACATTCTGATGCAACATTTTTATTTTTTACTTTCCTATAGCAATTGTTTGTCTTTGTTCTTGAGAAGGCCGTTCTGACCAACGGGCAACATTCTTTAAAATGGGTTCAGGTTTCTGGAAAACATCCATAAATAGTCGATGATAATAACACTCTTCTTTTGAGCGTAATTTAGCCTCACTATTTTGCTGTTGGTAAGTCATAGTTTCATCTTCAAGCATACAATCAGCTAAAAGAGTTTCTAATAAAGTAACGATGCCAGTCCCTTCATCAAACTGTTCCTTTTTACGCCAAACAATTTCTGTTGGGAGTAAATCTTCAAATGCTTTACGTAATATCCATTTTTCTACAGGAGGCTTTCCAAATAACTTAAAATGAGTCGGAATTTTTAGTCCTAATTCAATCATTTTGAGGTCTAAAAATGGCACTCTCCCCTCCAAACCATGAGCCATTGTTAAGCGGTCTACTCGTTGGAGATTAATATTATGTAGGGTGGTTACAGAACGACGAAGTTCTTGATGTATTATGGCTTCGTCAGTGATTGAACTATAATAGCGATAACCTGCAAATAGCTCATCTGCTCCTTCTCCACTCAAAACGACTTTTACATATTCAGCAGCTAAACGAGAGGTAAAATAGCAAGGAATAGCACTACGAATTAGATCAAGATCGTAAGACTCTAAATAGTAGATAATTTCAGGCAGTTTAGCGATGATTTCTTCTGGTGTTATGATGTATTCGTGATGAATGGTTCCTAGATAATTAGCAACACATCGAGCCGCCTCTAAATCTCTACTACCTTCTACTCCCACTGAGAATGTATGTAATTCTTTTTGATATTTTTTAGCAATTGCAGTTATAATACTACTATCTAGTCCACCAGAAAGAAATGCCCCTAAAGGAACATCACTCATCAAGCGTTTAACGACTGCTTCTTCTAAAGTTTGCCGAATTTGTGCAATCCCATCTTCTAATTTTAGATCCTGTTGAGGTAATAACTCTGGAACAGTATAAAAAGCAGACAACCCTTTTTGAGAATGAAAATAATGACCAGGGGGAAATTCCGAAATATCATCACATAAGGGTGCTAGTGCTTTCATTTCTGAAGCGAAAAGCAAAGCATCTTTTTGATAACCATAATAAAGCGGTTTAATCCCAATCGGATCTCGTGCTAATATTAAATGCTCCCCATCAGCGATCGCAAAAGCATACATTCCATCTAATTTGACAATTCCTTCAACTCCTTCCGATTCATAGTTTCGTAGAATTACTTCGGTATCACTATTAGTCAGAAATTGATGATCAGTTACTAACTTAGAACGAAGATCACGAAAATTATAAATCTCTCCATTAGCGATGATGGCGCGATTAGGATCTGTCCCATAAATAGGTTGATCTCCACCTTTAGGATCCATAATACTCAACCGACGATGACCAAGTACACCAGGATATTTAGAGTTAACAAATATACCTTCAGCATCAGGTCCTCGGTGTCCAACCAAGTCCATCATCGACTGAGCTAATTCACGATCACCTTGATTCCAAATTCCAACAATTCCACACATGTTTCCTCTTGGTTATTTTTTTTGATAAATTCTTGTTTTGGGACTCACAAATAGTTGAATCCCACCAATTTATTCCTGCATTCCTTCATAAAGAAGTCTTGCTAATAAGCGGATGCCATCACTTTGTTTTAATTCTGAATAAGAAGCTTCAGGACGTTTGCCAAATTCCCGTAAGTCGTCTAACAATTCTGGATGGAATTGACAAGTGAAAGAGCGACGAATCATACGAGTTTCAAAATCTTTGTAATTAATACAAGTACATGAACATTCTGTCAAAATTTCTCCATCAGCCTCTGTGGAAGCTAAAATTTCGACCGCATAGGGAAGTTGTAATAGCCAAGAAAGATGGCTGGTAGCAACAATTTCACGGTGAGGAACAATGGCATTATGTAAGAGCATATAAGCCCAGTTTGCGAATAAAATTGCTTCCTCATTAACTTCTTCTGAATGAAACATGGAGATAGCGATATTGTTCTCATACTGGAGCATTTTATCGATGACTCCCTCAAGCTCATCTGCCATAACTTCATGAGCGTTAATTAGTTCAATGGGAACTGTTGTTTGAAGCGGATGAGGCGTTTTATATGGTAATAAATGACGACTGCCAATCTCTATATCTTCATTGACGCTAACCGCAAAAAATCGGTCGTTCCAACCACTAGCAATAACACGACTATCTTTCTTGACAACTTTTAGATTTTCGCCAACTAATTTAATTCTTTCACAGGCTGCTTTTAGTTCGGCTAAACAATCTCTCTCAAGAAAATCATTCTCCAATTTGTCAGTACTTAATACTTCTTCGACTGCTCGACGCAATAAGCGGATATGGCATTCAGCCGCAAGCTGATGAGAAACACAAATCATAATCACTGGCGCACTACCAGAAAAACGGGACAAAATTAACTGTTCAATTAGTGCGAACATAATCTCTCGCGGACAAGCAGGATGAGTCCATTGAGAAGCATCATGTACCGAAGCATTTCCCCCTTCGAGGATAATCGCTATACTTGCTGTCATGGCAGCCGTAAGTCGCTCTAAATCCATCAATCCTGAATTCCAAATAGGAAATAGAACTGACTCACAGTTGGCCACTTTTTTAGCCATAAAAGCAACATTTTTAGAAGCTCTTACTTCTTCTCCTCTAGCATTTATTCCAACGTGTTCCCAAGGTTCTATGATGCTAATGGCATTTCGTAAATCTTGGGGACTTTGAAGTAATAATTGAAAGTCTTCCTGAGATTGAATAACTTTCTTTAAGCTAGGGTTATCAGCCCACTCAAATTTTTTATCTTCAGTAAACAAGGATTGTTCACGAAAAGGAGATTTTGACGTTCTATCCGCTAAAAACTTTCCTAACAGAATTGGAATAGAAGTAGGATTAACCTGAAACTCTTTAGCTTTAGGCAAAACACGGATAGCTTTCTCGGAAAATAAACTCACCATGAAATTTTTAGTTCAACTCTACTTTATATGTTCTTTTTAAACACTTTCCAACAATATTACTTTAGAAACTCGGAAGTCAAGTTAAACTTAAATCAAGATTAAGTTAAATTAAGATTAAAAAAGATTAAAATTTTCGGTAGTGTTAAATGTGTAGTGATAGCTAAAACTAACTGATGTACAAATACTTAATTTTTTGACTTATTTAGGATTTTTACAATTAGTTCCATAACAAATTGGTCTGGGTGTTGGCGAGCGAGCATGTCCTGTTCAAGTAGAAAGGGTATGTTTGACTAAAACCGCGAAATGTCAATTAGAAATCTGAGAGTTAGAAAATCATTAAAATATTAAGTCACTCTGAGAGAATCAAATCAATGATTGCGGTTGAATAAATGAGTAAGCCTCAGATCTTTTCTTTTTTTGTGCGAGCTAAAATTCGATAGACGGTAGCTTCTCCAATATGAAGTTGTCGGGCAATGCTGGCTTTAGTGATTCCTTTTTCCACAAGATGAATTACTTCTTGAGAGACATCTACGGATAAAGGCTTCCGTCCCTTGTATTTACCGGCAGTTTTAGCCTTTGCGATACCTTCTCTTTGCCGCTCCAACATCATTTCTCTCTCAAATTGTGCGATACCCCCCAAAACAGTCAACATCAATTTACCCGTCGGTGTTTGCGTATCTATGCCTAAATTTAGAATTTTCAATCCCACAGACTTACACTCTAGTATTTGAACAATCGTCATAAGATGAGAAATTGATCTAGCAAGACGATCAATTTTGGTAACCACAAGCACATCACCTTCGCGGGTAAACTCCAATGCAGTTTCAAGTTGGATACGAGGAGCAACGGATGAAACTTGTTCTCGAAAGATTTTGGTGCAGTTAGCCGCTTTAAGTTCTTCTAACTGTGTCTCAAAGCCAGTAATTTGTTCAACAGTGGATGTTCTAGCATAACCAATGATCATTTGTCACTCACATAATCTAAGATGCTGTGATAGAGAGTCAATCATAAATCAAAATAGTATCTATTGATAGACTTTTATCTAATATTTCAGACTCTCATTAGAGCAAGGTTTATTGATAGATGGTTCCGCAATCTTCAGTCCAAGCTTTCTGGTTAAAAGAAAAGGCTCAATAGGTGTTTCGGGGAGTTAAGCAAGTAGATTTTGTAACAAAGAACTCAACAAGGCTTTGCCACGCTTTTTTGAATTATGGACAAACTCAAAGAAACCCAGATATAAAGGCAGTTTTTCCTGAGAAATTCC
>JANNLO010000076.1:0-15591 GCA_031396835.1 Snowella sp. SOY_38_metabat_116 | reverse complement strand
GGTTTTAAGCGATCGCCTAGTGGCAGGATTAGAAAAATATGGCGGTAAATTATTCATGGGTCATACTGTTGAAAAAATTTATACTCAAGCCGAACAAACGACGGGAATTACTGTTAAGAATAAATTAGGGGAATCTTGGTTAGAAAGAGCAGATCATGTTGTTGCCAATGTTACGATCCAAAACTTAATAAAACTATGGGATTTTCCCGATCTTAGTTATCAAAAAAAAGTTGAAAAACTGCCTGAATCTTCGGGAGCTTTTGTCATTTATTTAGGAGTTGATGCAAGTGCAATTCCCGATAATTGTCCTCCCCATCTTCAGTTTTTTTATGATCCAAAAGGCCCCATTGGGGAAAATAATTCGCTTTTTGTTTCTGTGAGTAAACCCGATGATGGCCGCGCTCCTGAGGGAAAACGCACGATTATTGCTTCTTCTTTTGTGGATGTTAAACCTTGGTGGCAAGGAACAACTGAAGATTATCAACAATTAAAACAACTTTATACTCAAACCGCGATCGCCAGATTGAGTGAATATTTCCAATTAACATCAGCAACAATCATTCATCAAGAAGTTGCAACTCCCCGAACTTTTGCCCGATTTACCGCGCGAGATCAAGGAATTGTGGGCGGAGTGGGTCAACGAATTGCAACTTTTGGGCCTTTTGCGATCGCCACTCGAACTCCTCTCAAAAATCTCTGGTTAGTAGGAGATTCAACTCATCCAGGCGAAGGAACGGCGGGCGTTAGTTATTCTGCTTTAACCGTTGCTAGACAAATTGAAGCGCAATTATAAAAAAGGAACAATCGTTTTCACAAACTTACGAATTTGCAATAAAAAAACAAGCGTGCGAATTTTAGAATTAATTTGCGGAGGATAGGGACTTTCTGCCTTTTTCTCTCTTAATTCTGCATATTCCACAGCCGTTAAAGGTTTGCCATCAATCGGCGATCGCGCTTCCAGAATAATTTCCGTTCGCAATACTTCTTCAGGAAGATCATCAGGAGGAGGCAAAGCTAAATTTTTTTGACCACTAATTAACAAGATTCCTCCCGTTATTAGGAATAAATAAATGATATTTTTATTCATAAATTTTCATTTTTTTAAAATAAAGTTTAGAAAAAATTAAAGCAATACTATTTTTAATGAAACACTCAATAGATAAACTTAAAAAACATTAGAATTTCACCTTATTGTATAACCAATTCACTAATAAAGTAGAACAATTTTTTTTGAACCAACGCCAAATTAAAGTTTTTGCGATCGGTTTAGGCAAACCAACTATTGATTTTAAAAGACGATTAAGTGGTAAAAATTTAATTTTTTTATTAATAATATTAATTACTCCAATATCATAAAGAGAATCAATAACTAATCTAATAGTCGTTTCTTCTCGTTCAAACATAGCCTGAAGTAGAACTTTTACATCGTGTATTCTTTCTTGTTTAAATCGTTCTTCGGCGGCAACTCTGGGCGGTACGGGACGAACTGTAATTGCTTGGCTTTTTTGGGTAGTCAACATCATTAATAACAATAAATAATTTGTCTAAAACAATTACAATTTTAGTTTTAAATTATAATCTAAACTTTGCCAAAACGCCGTTCTCGTTGTTGATAATCTAATAGGGCTTTATATAATTCTTCTCGATCAAAATCTGGCCAAAGAGTCGGGGTTACATAAATTTCAGCATAGGCCATTTGCCATAATAAAAAATTACTAATTCGCATTTCTCCACTGGTACGAATTAACAAATCAGGATAGGATAAACCCGCCGTATAAAGATGTTTCTCTAATTCCACTTCGTCAATATCTTCAAGTTTAATTAACCCTGTTTTTACCTTGACCGCGATCGCCTGACAAGCTTGAAGAATATCTTGACGGCCGCCATAATTAGTCGCCACTGTGAATTGGATTCCCGTATTATTTTGGGTATCTTGCATAGAACGATAAATTTCTTCCTGAAGTGAACTTGGAAGCGAAGCTAAATTACCAATAAAACGAATGCGTACATTTTTCGCCATCATCTCTTTTAATTCTTTGCGCAAAACCCTTTCAAACAAAGTCATCAAAAATTCCACTTCTTCAATAGGTCGTCCCCAGTTTTCCGTCGAAAAAGCATAGGCTGTCAGAGCAGGAATACCCCAATCATCACAACAACGCAACAAACTTTTCAGCGCGTCAACTCCTCGTTGATGGCCCATAATTCGAGGTAAGCTACGACTTTTTGCCCAACGTCCATTCCCGTCCATAATCACTGCTATGTGTTGGGGTAGATGAGTTTGAATGAGATCAGAAGGGAATTTGTCTAACACAATGGGTTTAGCCGTCATTTCTTGTCGTTTTTTGCCGTCGATGAGGGAATTAGGAATAAACGTTTGAGAAACAATTTAGTTTGTAAACCAATTGTACGGCCTAGTCGTCCTAAACTCGGTGCAACAGATTCTCGTTCGACTAAAGGAGTGTATCTTGCTTCTAACAATTCTTTGAGTTTACTGCTGGTTAGGGGACGATTCAGATTACCACTTTCGGCTAATGTAATTGAACCCGTTTCTTCAGAGACGACGACACAAAGACAATTTTCGCTGCGTTCAGTAATGCCCATGGCCGCCCGATGTCGAGTTCCCAATTGTCGAGAAGCAGTCCGTTCGGAGAGGGGTAAAATCACTCCTGCTGCAATAATTCGTGAACTGCGAATAAAGACGGCTCCATCATGTAATAGGGTTTTGGGTTGAAAAATTGTTTGTAATAATTCTTTAGAAACTTCACCATTTAGATTAACTCCTTTATTAACAAATAATCTCATGTCCAATGTTCCAAAAGTTTCTACCACAATTAAAGCCCCAATCCGATTTTGAGAAAGTTCTTTGACGGCATCGACTATTTCATCAATAAAATTATCAGATTTTGGCGTGGAATGTTGGGGATTAAGTAATTGTAAAATTTGTCCTCTTCCTAATAATTCTAAAAAACGCCGAAATTCAGCCTGAAAAATCACTGCCATCGCCACGGCCGCGCCTAATACCAATTTTTCTAAGACAAATTTGAGTAAATCGAGGTGGAGGCGATCGCTAATGACCTGAAGTAACATCAACACAATCAGTCCGCGCATCATCCAGAGAGTGCGACGTTCACCAATAATGAGCAGCATCAAATACAGCAAAGCCAGCACTAGCCCAATATCTAGAAAATTATGGAGTAGTGCTGAAAGAGTGGGTTGGTCAGGGAGAAAACCCGACATGAGAAAAATGGCGTGGAAAGAAAAAGGAATAATCAACAAATCATAATGAAAACATTTTATTTTAACAGTCGGTCGGGTAAACAATCCTGACGAGTTAAATCTAGGTAGGTTTCCCGTTGAAGAATCAAATTTGCTTCTCCGTTATTCACTAAAACTGCCGCCGGACGAGGTAAGCGATTGTAATTGGAGGCCATGCTATAGTTATAAGCTCCAGTGTCCATCACGACCAAAATATCGCCAGCTTGAGTTTCAGGTAATTGAGTTTCTTTAATGAGAATATCCCCTGATTCACAATGTTTACCAGCGATCGTGACAGTTTCTTGATAGGGCGCGGACATTTTATTCGCCAAAGCTACCCGATATTCAGATTGATAAGTTATGGGGCGGGGATTATCGGACATTCCGCCATCAACGGCAATGTAGGTGCGAATTTCAGGGACAACTTTCCGACTGCCAACAGTATAAGCGGTGATACAAGCGGTTCCAATCAGCGATCGCCCTGGTTCTGCAATAAGTTTAGGCAAGGCCATTTTTCGAGATTCACAGGCTTTTACCACCGATTGAGCCGCCGCTTTTACCCATTCTTCAATGCTTGGAGGATCATCACTTTCGGTATAGCGAATTCCTAAACCGCCACCAATATTTAATTCCGTTAAGGGTAGTCCGTAGGTCAAACCTTTTTGGAACCATTCCACCAAAACAACGCCTAAATCCTGATGAGGTTGACGTTCAAAAATTTGCGAACCAATATGAGCGTGCAGACCAATACAGTTCAAACTAGATTGTTGACTTATGTAAACAAAAACTCCTTCGAGTTGATGGGGATCAAAGCCAAATTTACTGTCTAAGTGTCCTGTCCGAATATATTCGTGGGTATGACATTCGATTCCTGGCGTTAGACGCAACATAATCCAAATTGGTTTTTCGGGAGAATTTACTCCTAATTTAACCAAGTTTTCTAACTCTAGCCAGTTATCAACAATAATCGTGCAACCTGTCGCGATCGCGTATTCCAGTTCTTGAACTGATTTGTTATTACCATGAAAATAAATTTTGGCGGCGGCTTCGGCGATCGTCCATCCCATTTGTTCTAACGCATTAAGAGTTGTGAACAGTTCTCCACCCGAAACGACATCAAAACCCAGGTTTTCACTAGCAACAATTGCACAAACGCCCAAACAACTCCAAGCTTTTGAGGCATAAATTACTTGAGACTCGCCAGGATAATATTTCTGAAACGCATCCCGATATTGACGACAAGCTTCTCGCAAAGTTACTTCATCTAAAATATAGAGCGGTGAACCAAACTGTTCGACTAACTTCGGCACATCACAACCGCCGATTTCTAACGCATCTTTTTCATTGATTTTGGCTGTTAAGGGTAATAAATTCTGATTAGGGGAAGTTGAAGGGGCTGAAGTGAAATAATGCTTCCCAGAGAGTTGGGGCCGAGATTCTGTCGATAACATAATTTAAGTCTTAGTCAGATTAGAGAAATCTTTGAATTTGAGTATTGAGTAACATTTAATTGCAATTGTATCAAATTGTGGTATTAAGTGTTGCTCCTATGATCTTTGGTCAGGAATGCCAAATTTGAGATACAGAAAGATTTTGGGAGAAATGAAATAAAAACACGATCGCATCTTTAACCGATTAAGAAAAACGCGATCGCCTATTTTTCATAGACTGCTCTTAATGCTCGCTTAACTTTTCATAAAACTCTGCGATCGCCTATTTTCGAAACATCTAAACGTGATTGCCAAACTTTTCATAAAATCCTGTGACTTCACTGATTTTTCTCTTCTAAACGCGATTACAAGACAATTAGCAGATCATGCTTATGATTTATGACAAATTACTGAAATTAGAGCAAAAAGAAAACCATAAAATCCACCCATGATTGAATACTATTGTCTGTAGACTTAGGGTCTCTTTTTTGCAATATTTTTCAATATGACAGAAATTAATCATGCTCTAGGTAAAGTCATATCTCAATATAGAACGGCAGCAAAGATTTCTCAAGAGGAACTTGCGGACAGGGCGGGAATTCACCGAACTTATGTTAGTCAAATAGAACGAGGCTTAAAGTCTCCTACTTTATCCATTCTGATTCAAATATCAAAATCATTAAACACTACAGCTAGTATTTTAATCGCCGAAACAGAACAAAATAAAAAAAAACAGATAACCTATCTTATCAACTCTAAATTTAATATTTCTTGTGGTTTTCAAGTAAACAGTCAACATATCGAATCTGCATTACATCAAACAAATAAATCTTTAGAAACTCTTCCGTCAAGTATTTATAGAAATATTGACTTTAAAACGACTAGCTCAATTGTTGGATCAATGTTTTGTCAATCAATTGCTAGTACCACTGGTGCTGTCGTGAATCCAATCGAAAAGGGACATCCTGATATTATCCCAAAAGAGGGTGAAAACTCTTCAGAAGAATTATTGCGTAACTATCCTTTTGGACTAGAAGTTAAATGTACCATTGGAAATATAACAAAAGGAGATTTACGCGCAGGAGAGTCTAGAATTACTAATTTAAAAGGAATTGTTTGGCAAGCTCATCACAGAGATGTTAAACAACTTTTAGGATTGGTGTGGGACTTTGTGCAAAGTGAGGAGCATGATTTCAATTATCCCAGAATTACAGCTATTTTTTATTCTGATAATCTTGTTACTGATGATTGGGGAAAAATCAGTGGAACGGAAGGAAGAAATACTAAAGTAAGTAGTATGGTTTTAAGTGGAAAACAAAAAATGGGACAGGGCTGGGTCGCTATGATTAATAACCAACAGTACAAAGAAACTTATCAAAGGATCATGAAATTTTCTATCAGTTAATAAATTGAAAAAGCTCAAGTTGTTTGCTTTCTTTATTAGATTGGTAATAAATAACTTCCTTACTCGTTTTACCAGCAACACCCTTTAGATCCAATAATGGTTTGAAGGGTAAATAATCGCCACAATGACCTTCGCAAAATATCACTTCTCCTTTTCTATTTTTTGCCCACTCTGCCAATTTTTTATAGTCAATGAGTTTGCTCCCGTATCGATAACCGTTGCCAGCATCTTTTTTATAGGGAGGATCAATAAACCAAGTTGCTTCTAAATTAGGAGCTAATGTATAATCCCCAGTAATCATTTTCCAATGCTTAATTTTAAACAAATTCTCTGCAATATATCGTTTACTAATTTCCCAATTTCTTGCTAAAACAGGAGTGACTTTAATCGTTTTATAGTGAAAAGCCATTTTTGTAGCAGCATGAATAATATGAAGGAATTCTGAACTCTTTTCTCCAATTTCTAAATCAGGGAGATGACTAATTGTTAGAGAAGTCGCTTCTTCAATCAACCAATGCCAAATCATAGCAACTTGTTCATCTTTTTCCACAAGAATAATTTCCTTTTTCCAATTATTTCCATATAGGGAATAAGCGGCTGAACCAGCAAATGGCTCCACGATAATATCAAAATTGGGACAGGGGTAGTGTTTTGCTATTTGTTTTTTTCTGCCGTAGTAGTAAAACATCAATGTACCTAACGCTATTGAATACTATAGTATTAAACAATAAGATGGATAAAGTCAAGCAATAAGGTTAGTTGCTTCTTGAGATACCAAATGCACTCTATATAAAAGCGAGGTTGTGCATCCGCTCTTATTGCCCTAACAGTTAGCTTTGGTTTACCGATCCTTTTCCGTCAGATGTTAGTATATCCAGTCTTCCCAGATATATCTTTGCCTCTATTTCCCTAGAACTATCCATAGTTAAAATTATTATAAGAGTAGATATTGGGTGTTTATCGTAAGTTGGGTCTAACTCTCATTTAAAATCCTAATCTGAAATTCAATTAAAAATGATGATTCGAGAAGTTGAAGCCATTATTTCTCGTCAAATGGATGTTGATGAATGGAACGGATTTTAAATTGCTAAATCGCGATCGCCAAAGTTATATACATATTTTTGAGCCTAAATATTTTAGCACTTGTAATACTTCATAAAGCTCATTATTAGGGTTTACCAAAGAAAATAACCGAGAATTTGCATACTCATTTTGTGAAGTCTTCAAAAATAAAAATTCATTCCCATTGGTAATCATGCCAAATGTTGGTTGCACGGTTTCCGAATTACTCATCATATAAGCTAAAGCTTGGGGAATCGCTCTTGTTACTGCAAAATCACTTCGTTTTGATTCAATAACTAATAGCCAAAGCCCATTTTTTATAACTAATACATCAATCCGTCCTCGAATGATTGTGCCTTCATCTTTCATTTCCAAAGTGACACTTGTTTCGGTCTCAATCCGAAATGGTTTGTGATAGAAACCAGCAAGATCTAATAATGGTGCAAGCACTACCATTTTCACTGTATTTTCTAACATCGGTGGATCTTCCATCAATTCTAGAAAATTAGCTTTCACCCGATTTAATAAATGCCGATCTTCTTCACTTAGAGGAGTAAAAGCCTCTAACCATTCTGTAAAGAAAGCGGCATCTTGAGACATTTGAAGCCCAAAGTTTTGCTTTAATTCTTTCAGGGTTACATCCTTTGCCGTGATCGCCTGACTCATGATCAATTCTAGTTAGAAGTAATAATTTTAATATTAGTGCAAAAACAAAAGTACAACGCGATCGCCTCATCAACCAATGATCGCCTAATCACTCACACCAAAACGCGATCGCTTAGATAAAAATTTCCAATCGACACCCGCAGATAGGACTAGATCGTGACACCGAAGACTTGCACAATTTTAATTTTGGGTTAATCTTGGGGTAAAATGGTACCCTGCACAAGTTTCGCAAAGGAATCCTGTAATGAGTACCTACAAGACAATCAAGGAAGCTTCTCTTGCCTTAAGCATCAGTGAACAGCGTGTAAGAACCTTGTGTCGAAAAGGTAGTATTGATGCTCATAAATTAGGAAATAACTGGCTAATTGAACCAAAAAGTTTGTCCCAATATGGTCTTATGACCGCCCACTCAGTTGCAGAAAATCACCCGTCTTATTCACTCAAAAAAAATAAGCCGATAGCGTTAAGTTTTTTCTCTGGTGCGATGGGCTTAGATCAGGGACTTGAACAAGTGGGTTTTGATATTAGGTTAGCTTGTGAAGTTGATAAATATTGTCGTCAAACGATTGCTCTTAATAGGCCAAATATTGCTTTAATTGAAGATATTAAAGATTATTCAGCAGACGATATTTTGTCCTACGCAGGTCTTACCCGTAAGGATGATATTGATTTGATTGTAGGAGGTCCACCTTGTCAGGCATTTAGCACAGCAGGTAAACGGAACGGATTTAATGATGAGCGCGGCAATGCTTTTTTAACTTATCTAAATATTTCCTTAAATATAAGACCAAAATATTTAGTAATTGAAAATGTTCGTGGATTATTATCCTGTCCAATGAAGCATCGTCCCCATGAAATGAGAGGTTCTGACTTTCCTGATTTGACATTAGATGAATTACCTGGTGGTGCGCTTAATTTTGTTATCAGCATTATTAAGAAAAGTGGATATGGTTTTTCATTTAATCTCTATAACTCAGCCAATTTTGGGACACCTCAAAAGAGAGAACGTGTTGTTATAATTTGTTCCCGTGATGGAGACAAGCCACCATTTTTAGTGCCTACTCATTCTGAGAATGGAGAAAGTGGATTAAAAAAATGGAAAACATTTAAACAAGCAACTAAAGGACTTACTAACCATCATCATCTAACATTTCCCGAAAAGCGTTTAAAGTATTACAGAATGCTGAGTGAGGGGCAAAACTGGAGATCTCTACCAGAAGAATTACAAAAAGAAGCATTAGGAAAGTCTTATTATGCTGAAGGCGGAAAAACAGGTTTTTTAAGAAGACTTGCCTGGGACAAGCCATCACCGACTTTAGTTACCCATCCAACTATGCCTGCTACTGATTTAGCCCATCCTGAAGAAGATAGACCTTTATCTATTGAAGAATATAAGCGTATTCAAGAATTTTCTGATAATTGGCAATTAGCTGGACCTCTTATTGAGCAGTACAAACAAGTTGGCAATGCTGTTCCTGCAAGTCTTGGTCGTGCAATTGGTTTGCTAATATTTAAACTTATAAACAAAGAACCTATTCAATCTGATTTAAATTTTTCATATTCGCGTTACAAAAGCACAAGTGATATTGAATGGCTTGCCAATTTTAATAACATAGCTTTCTTGTCTGAAAATAGTTTTAAACAAATGTCCCTTTTTTAAGAACGGAATAACGATGAACTTTTGACTATCTTTTATTTTTCTTCAGATAATTTCTGACGAAAGCAATAAATCCCTCTTCACTCAGCTCATATCCTTGCATTAGTTCTGGTAGGTTTTTCCAATTGGTTCCCCCTCTTCTTGAAAATGATCTGAACCATTTTTGAATTTCTGTTCCATTTCTGATTGCACTACTTGACGAATTTTCGGAGTTATCCCTATTTTTAATTTGCCAAACAAGCCAACTTCCATCATCAGTCTTACTTATAAAGTCAATGGCTTTAACAAAATCTCCACAACACCAATGCCAATTGTGAGATCGAAGAACAGAATCAAGGTATCTTTCTAAAAGTGCACCAACACAATTTTCCGCAGACATTGAATGTTGATGTTCAATCTTAATTTGTTCACATTGTTCCACATTATAGCCATAGGCTTCCTGCATGACGATGCTAACAATTTCATCGGGAATAGTTGCAGGTTCAGTAGGAAAATCAGATTTTCTATAAGCAGAAAAATAACGTTCTGCTAATATTTCTAATCCATTTTCTGTTGCAACTGATGGAATATTATTTTTACTTCTCCACGATAGATTATGTGGATTATCTGCGATGAAACTACAAATAAGAGAAAACGATTGGACAAGACCCTTTTCAGAATTGTGATTATCGGAATATGTAGAAGCAATTTTTCTAGCTAATTCTATGTTAAATGTCAAAATTAAAACTCTCCATTGGTTATCAAAACAAACTAAACGATTATCTATTTCAATCGCTCAATTAGCTGATCGCCGACTCGTAGAGCATTCGCAATAATCGTTAAAGCTGGACTCACCGCCGCATTGGAAGGGAAAAAACTACCATCTACTACATAGAGATTATCCAGATCATGGGCGCGACAATCACGGTCTAAAACCGATGTTTCGGGATCATCGCCAAAACGACAGGTTCCGCATTGATTCGCCATCACCGACAAAGGAACTTCCCCGCGTGGGTGCATAATGCCCCGATGGAAATCCTCTAGATTTTTTTCGATACTTTTTAACACATTTAACCAACGATAAATTAGGCGATCGTGGGCTTCGGTATTATTGGCGGTGTAATTGATCTGAATCTTGTTGTTCTCGACCTGCACTCGATTATCGCGATCGGGCAAATCTTCCGTTTGCGCCCACCAACCAATAGAACGAGTTGCTAACTGCTTGAGGCCAAATCCAGGCATTAATCGGGCAACAACTGAAAAACCAGGGGGAGATTCCGCAAAAATAACATCGGTGAGCAAGCCGCCCGAATTTTGGATATGGCCCATCGGATAGGGAAAATCTTCGTCTCCCCAATAGAAATCGTTGACACAAATGGTTTTTTGAAAAGAACCTGAATTGGGTTTGGTACTCAATTGAACGATCGAGGACATCAAATTTTTCATCAAATTGCGTCCCACTTGGTCGGAACTGTTGGCTAATCCCGTTGGATTGGCATCGTTAGCGGATTTGAGGAGTAAAGCGGCTGAATTGACTGCTCCACAGGCTAAGACGATAATATTGCCTAAAAATAAATAGGATTGACCGCCAATTTCAGCTTCTACGCCTTTTACACTTTTTCCTGATGGATTCGTATGTAAACCGATCACTTTTGCCTGGGTTTTTAAGGTCACATTGTCGTATTTCAAGGCAAGATTAATCCCACTCACTTCCGAATCATTGGTCGGATCATCGTCTTGACGGGTCAAACCTAGCGGAATTGCAGACGGATGTAAACCCTGATTGGCGATCGCGCTATAAATGTCTTGAACAGGGGTTTCCTGATTAACGGCAGGATAGGGATAATCGGCACTATGAAAAGGTTCCGTTGGATCTCCCTTAGTTTCTCCATGTACTTTGTAGAGAGCTTCAGCCTCGGTGTAATAGGGTTCAAAATCTGCGTATTTCAGACACCATTCTGGAGAAATGCCCGTTTTATGCTCTACTGCTTCAAAATCCTTTTCTCTGAATCTGAGCAAAGCCGCGCCATAGATTTTCGTGTTACCGCCGATCGCATAATTCATTTGGGGATAAAACGGCTCTCCTGCGTTGTCGTACCACTGTTCAGGAGCGTGATAGCGCTCTTTCTTAAAAATATCGATATTACTGCGATTTTGTTCTTCTAGGGGCATAAAACCACCCCGTTCGAGAATGAGGATTTTTTTGCCTGTTGCGGCCAATTTATAGGCTAGAGTGCCTCCCCCTGCTCCTGTGCCGATAATAATTACATCGTAATGCTGGTCATCAATAATCATGATTTTCTCCTTACTGCCAAACGTAAATTAAAATGAACAAAATAATCCAAATCACATCCACAAAATGCCAAAACAAAGAAGTTGATTGAACTCCAAATTCGCCTTTGGCATAATTATTAGGAAGAAACGATCGCCCTAACATAATTAATTGCAACAATACCCCCGTCAGAACGTGCAGACCGTGAAAACCTGTTAATAAATAAAAGGTTCCGCCAAACACGCCATCCCCAAACCCAAAGGACAATCCACTCCATTCCACTGCTTGACCATAGAGAAAATAACTCCCCATCGCGATCGTCAGTAACCAGAAAGCACGGAAGCCCCAGAGATTGTTTTTATGGAGAAATTTTTCGGCGATATAAATCACGAAACTACTGGAAACTAGCACCACTGTATTAATGGCAGGTTCTTTAATTTCTAATCCCGTTACTCCTGTAGGCAACCAATCCAAGGAAGTAGTTTTATAGACGATATAGCCTGCAAAAAAACTAAAGAAAATAACACTTTCGGACAGCAAAAACACCACAAAACCAAACATTCGATTGTCGTGTTCTTCGTGGTGATCAGTTTTTTCAGTAACAATCAAAGAAGTATCAAGCGCATCAATAGAAGTATTAACGGGTTGCATGGACGACCTCCAATTTATCAGGATTAGAAACTAAGGGTTCATCTTTGCCGTAACCGTAGGGTTCAGCAATCACAATCGGCAATTCTTCAAAATTCTCATGGGATGGAGGGGAAGAAACCAGCCATTCCAAACCGATCGCGCGCCAGGGATTTTTCGGTGCTTTTTCGCCCTGTACCCAAGAACCGATCATATTCAGCAAAAACGGCAGAGTAGAAACTCCCAACAAGAAACCGCCCAAACTGGCGATCACATTCCAAAAAGCAAACTCAGGATCATAGGAAGCAACTCGGCGGGGCATTCCCTGTAAACCCAAGGGGTGCATGGGAAAAAAGCAGAGATTGGTTCCCAAAAAAGTTAGGGCAAAATGGAGTTTCCCCAGACCTTCGGAATACATCCGTCCCGTCATTTTTGGGAACCAGTGATAGAGTCCCGCGTAAATGCCCATGACCGCCGCACCATAGATTACATAATGAAAATGCCCGACCACAAAATAGGTGTTGTTAACGTGAATATCTACAGGAACAGAGGCAAGCATAATTCCCGTAATTCCTGCAAAAACAAACATTGTTAAAGCTCCCAGGGCAAAGAGCATGGCGGTCGTTAGGCGAATTTTTCCACCCCAGACCGTCGCGACCCAGGCAAAAACCTTAATTCCTGTGGGAACAGAGATCAGCATCGTTGTCGCCATAAAGAGCATCCGCATCCAGTCAGGTGTACCACTGGCAAACATATGATGTACCCAAACGATCGCGCTTAAACCTGTGATGATCAGGGAAGAAACGGCGACGACTTTATAGCCAAAGAGGGGTTTACGGGCATAAACAGGAAAAACTTCGGAGAAAATACCGAAAACGGGCAGAATAATCACATAAACCGCAGGATGGGAATAGAACCAGAAAAAATGTTGAAATAGGACAGGATCTCCGCCTTTAGCAGGATCAAAAAAGCTTGTTCCAAAGGTCAGATCCGATAGCAACATTACCGCCCCCGCCGTTAGTGCAGGTAAACCAAAGAGTTGAATAATCTGAGCCGCTAACACCGTCCAGACAAAAGCTGGCATCCTAAACCAAGTCATTCCTGGCGCACGCATTGTCGCGATCGTGGTGACAAAATTGACTGCTCCCATAATGGAAGCCACTCCCGAAATGGCGACGGCTAAGAGCCAGAGAAATTGTCCGTTAATCAGATTTCCCGTTGGATTTTGCAGACTTACGGGAGGATAGGCCCACCAACCCGATTGGGAAGGGCCGCCTGGAATGAAAAAACTGGCCATCAGGATAATGCCAAACAGGGGAACCATCCAAAAGGCAACGGCATTCAAACGGGGAAAGGCCATATCCCTTGCGCCAATCATCAAGGGGACGAGATAATTAGATATTCCCAAAAGAACGGGAAATGTCCACAAAAACAGCATAATTGTGCCGTGCATGGTGAACATGGCGTTATACACAGCGCGGTCAACCAGATCGGATTCGGGGGTTAATAATTCACCCCTGATAATCATGGCCAATACACCACCCACTAAAAAGAAAAAGAAGGAGGTAACAATATATTGGATGCCAATCACTTTATGGTCGGTACTGAAACCAAAAAAACGTCGCCAGTTTTCGGGTGGGTTGGAGTCAGGCGGTTTGGCAAAATTAAGGGAATCAACAGAAATATTGGTCATGATTGAGAAGAAATAATACTGAGTTAGGGCATTTTAACTTGATGTTTAAATTTGAGTTTCAAGCTTGATCGTTACTGGATTTGGAAACCAAACCCTTACAAAAGTTAGAGTATTTTTTTAGAAGATAATTTACCTTTTTTTAGAAAAATACTGAACATTTGGAAGATTTTCAAAATGATTGTCTGAGGTGATCAGTTGTACCTCTTCTTGTTGGGCAGTTGCATAAATAATTGCGTCTGCAAAACTTAACTTAAATTGTTGAGATAATTCAGAAGCCAGTAACGCTAAGGATTCCGTTAAAGGAATAACGTTGGCTTGTTGAGTCAAGGCAATAATTGACCTAGCGAATACTTCATTTTGTTCACGACAAATCCATTTATGCAATTCATACTGTATTGAAGTTGGTACGATAACATTATCTAGATTGATGAAATAAGGGGCAAAATTGTCTGCCAATACTCCATCTGTTAGCCATTCAATCCAACCACAAGTATCAACCAGAAATTTCATTTCTTTCACTGCGATCACGTAGTGCCGCTTCGCGATCGCGGATATTATCAGTATTTGCGCCTTTCAAAATCCCACGAAAAGATTGGATGTCAGGCTTTGGCATGAGAAAAATTAGGTTGTCATGGATACTGATCGAAAACTTTTGTCCCGCTTGTAGATGTAAAGAATCTCTAATTTCTGGGGGAATAGAAATTTGATATTGTTCCGATAAAGTTACTTCTATCATAGGTTTAAGAGAGTTGGGGAAATAAACTGAGGTTATTTTGTCTGAGAATTTGAATAATTAACCACTGGAGGAGCGGCTGGCTCAACAATTTTCCAGCGATCGCGGTTATTTCTTTGGGAATATTCAGTAAAGGCGCGATTGTAGGCCGTTGTCGGCTTTTGGCTTTCTGACGCTTTTAACCATTTTTGATAAGATTCGGGAGATTCCACCACCACATCGGTTTGCATCGCGGCGAAATAAGTCCCACTATATTGGGAATCCCTAAGACGATATTTTCCTTCTCGAATGGGAGTAAATTCAAAGTCAATCACTTGACCAGGAATAATGTCTTGTTTGAGACGAAAAGCAGGAATATAAAAGCCGTGCAGCACATCTTCTGAATGTAAAGCTAATTTTATTCGTTGATTGTTGGGTAAATGTAATTCTGTACTCGTCACATCACCATAACGAAATTCCCACGACCATTGGCGAGAAAAGACCTCGATATTTTCAGTGGTTTCCTCATTTTCTAGCGGCGCGGCCTGAGCAGAAGCCATCATGTGGACGTGTTCCATCGGCCCCAAGACCGACATTTGATCATAAATTTGATAACTATAAACTGCAATCCAAATCACCAAGGCAAAGGGAATGGCTGTCCAGATAATTTCTAATTTGATATTTCCTTCAATGGGCGGGCCATCACTTTCATCGTATTTATCAGCGCGTTGAAATAAAATCGAATAGCTCAAGGTTCCCACAACACCCAGGAAAATAAACGTTCCCAGCGTTACCAAAAAGCTAAATAAATTGTCAATCAAGACCGATTCAGC